>CAZBWE010000012.1:0-39725 GCA_964495465.1 uncultured Pirellulales bacterium | reverse complement strand
ATCACCGTCTGCGATGATACCGAGAATTGCTGCGGCAGCTTCTGTTACGACCCAGCAACACACCAATGCTGTCCAGATACAGATTCTCATTATCTCTGCGAAATTGACCAAGAATGCTGTGAAGGGATTTGCTGCGACCCTTGCATTTGTGAGGATTGCATGGATGGAGAATGCAAAGTATGCGGTGGGGACCCAAATCAAGAGTGCTGCGACGGATGCTGTATCTCTCCGACAAATGGATGTGAATATGCTGGCGCACATGATTCGAGTGTTCACTGGATTAACCTTATTGATTACTATTCCACTACTGTGACTCCTTTTGGCCTATTCGGTGCTTATCCAGCAACTTATGAAGATGATTTTAGATACAATAATTGTAGTTGGGTATGTGAAATCAACGATGTTAATGCAGAAACAACCATCTTGGTGCGTGCCCCATCCTCTCTGCCCGGTATGGTATCTGTGGCACAGGCATCAGACGTCCCATGTGATGAAGCTGAGCTTGCTAAGCATGACCTTGACGATACTGATTTGACCGATGATATTGGCGCCCCACGTACGAAGTATTGGAGTCATATCGCCGCTATGTTTCACGAGCAGAAACATCGAGACGACTGGCAACAATTTTATGGAGAGGGGTTAGCCACTGCTATTGCCGCTTCTGAATCCCTTCAGAGTGAAATAGATTGCGAAGACCCAAGCACTATTACTTGTCAGGCCGCAGAAAACTACTGGAAAACCTGGATACAGTATTTCTTCCAAATAGCTTGGGATAATGCAAAGGATCTCATGGATGATCCCAGTACTCCGGTTAATGAAGCTGAGGTAAGGGCATATGAAGAAAATTATATGATTGAGCAACCTATTTCTGCTGCCCTGCCGGGTGGTTGTACGCCATAATAAATGCTGGAATCAGTAAATTAAAGGATTTAATGTTGTTAAAGCAAATTAATAATAGCACAATAATTAAAAAAGGGGATAATATATGTTTACAAAATTTTTGATTAGGGTAGTTATCTATTTTCTGCTGTGCGCTCTTTTAACAAATAGCTCATTGGCTACAGACCTCGCAAAAATTCCTCCGGGCCGTCGCTGTTCAATGGTTGAAAAATGGACTCTTGATGAACTCGGGCTGGCTGAAGACGTTAATGACACCGTAATCATTCAACTATTAGATGCGCCTATTACTAAGCGCCTCTCGGCTATTTCATTGGTCAGGTACAGGAGAATATCTTCAGCCGTGCCAAAACTCCTGCAAATCTTCAACAGCGATAATGATAATGAAATATTCTGGCTCGAAAAAATACAGGTTGCTGAAGCACTATGTGATTTTGGAAATAAAGAATGGATGCCAGCTTTAAAGGCACTATCAACAGACCCAAACAGTATCATCAATCGCGGTGGTCCTTTCCTATCCTATAAAATCAACGTCATTGGCTTGCTTGCGCGCGCTGGAGATTATTCGCAGTTCGAAATAGTAGCACAAGGTATCAGCAGTAGCGAAAAGCCAATTAGATCCAATGCTATACAAGCTTTAGGCAACTTTGGCCATAAAACTGACCCTGTTACGGATTTGGCAGTAGGTTTGTTAACATCTGTTGCGACCTCTGATTCTATTCCATGGTTACGTGAACGTGCAATTAGGACTCTGGAGAAGATAGCCAAGACAAAACCTGAAGTAGAGTCGAAGGTTATTGCAGCTTTGGAGGCTAATAAAGATTCTTCGGACAAGTATCTTCGTATAATGTGCAACGCAAAGCTTGACAGCTATCGTAAAAAGCTGAAAAAAGAAAAAAGTCGGTAGACGCAGCAAATAATCTCCACGCTACAGCTCGGTCTTCCATAGTTACAGCCCCTAAGGGCATGAGCCCACAGACGAATTATAATAAGGGAATGAAAGCCACTCCAGTTCTTTTACAAGTTAAAACCGCCGAGAGCACAAGGCCAAACTCACGAACAACTGGGCGAAGCAGAATTAGCAGCAGAGGTGTATCGCTCATTCATAGACCTTGCTGACCCGAATAACACACGCATAGAAACTGTAAAGGCCAAGCTCGAAAAGTTAGAAGGAGCAACAAAATGAAGACAATAACTATAGTATTCATTCTGACTTGCTTCTTATTTTTATTCGGCTTTACTGCGTCAGCGATAGCCTGTTGTGACCCTCCTCCTTGTGGTCCATGTAGCGAGTGCATAGATGATGTATGTACATGGGTGTGTGATATCGGGGAAAGATGCTGCGCTGGTTCGTGCTGCAGTGGCACCTGCTGTGATGGCCATTGCTGCCCCCCCGGATTAAGCTGTTGCGGCAGACTTTGTTACGATCAGAGCACTCAAAGGTGTTGTATAGACCCGTTTTACCATTACTACATCTGTGGAATTGAACAAAACTGCTGCGGCAGCTTATGTTACGACCCAGACGTTAAAAAATGCTGTCCGGATGCAGACCCTTACTATCCCTGCGGATCTGATGAAACCTGCTGTCAAGGGAACTGCTGCGAACCTGATTGCGAGTTCTGCTGTGATGACAAATGCTGTGACAAGACAAACTGTGAAATCTGCAAAAATGGCTCTTGTGTCAGGACTGTTCCGACAAATATGCGTCAAACTTACGTTAAAGACTTGGGAAATGGTATCCTTTACTTTAAATATAAGTGGGATTCTACCACAGGAGACTTGGCCGACCTGGGTCATTGCAGTGTGAGAGAGAAAGTGGATTATCCGGGAGACAATCCTTATTATTGGCCGTCACCACCTTGGGTTGGCAGCTCGCCCAACCCCACGATACTGCCCAACCCTCCTATCCCAGGTACTCATGGTGCGTTGCAAGATACTCATTCTCCACCTGGTTTCACTACACCATACCAGAACGCTTCGGTTACAGCAACACAAGTGTACCAGTATCATTGTGGCCCTGCCTGCTGTATGGAAGACGGAGAGTATGTTACTCTGTTAGATATCGGGTCAATATTACGCGTGGTAAGTGGTGAAGACGATTTATGGAGGTATTCAATTATTAAAAGCGGAGCTTACGCGGAAATTTTCCCCCTTCCGTAAGCAAAATCAATATAAAGAATCTTAATCCTTGAAAGGTAACGGTTATGATTATAAAACTAAAGCGGTTTGGTTGTTTGCTAACTATAACTATTGTACTGGTGAGTTTTATTGACATGATCAACAATGTTTATGCGCAGGACCCTGAGCAATCTCTCGAATGGAGCATCGAAACCTCTAAAAATGCGTATTATCCCGGCGAGCCTGTGTTACTAACTTTGAGTGTCAAAAATTCGGGAACGCAGGAAGAAGAGGTCAACTTTGGAATGGATGGACTCGAAGGCTTCTCAATGGAAATACGCGACTCGAATGGCACTACTGTAGCTAAAGGAGGTCAAATTCAAAAATGGGGAGTTTCGAGGGTAGGAGACCGTGTGGTACCTCCAGGCAAAATAGCTAAAAAATCAGTTGTGCTGAACCGATGGTGCTCCACTCTACTGTCGCCCGGGCAATACCGTGTTATCTGTAACGTAGAATATCGATTACGCTCTGAAGACCAAAAACAACCCAACACTATAGTGGTTAAAGCAGGCCCAATACACAAAGTGCAACTGGAACTTGATATCCAAATTATTCAAATGGATAAGGTTAAATTTAAAGAAATGTTAGAAATTCTGGTTGCTTTTGAGGTTAAATCGGAGACGCAAAGTAAAGGAGAATGGCTGGCAAAGCGGGACATTGCAAGAGAGATGCTTGCTTTTACCGAATCGGACTTGGCTGTACCATATCAGCTACAACTTCTAAGGACTGATCCTTATACCTGGTTCGGTCCGGATGCAGTAAATTCTCTTGTGAAGTCTGGAACCTTGGAGGCAGCCATTGGATTAGTGGAAATAATTGAAGATCCATCCATCTATAAAGAGGATGTAAAACCCATTTTTATAGACGGGGTATATAGGCTTCGTGAAAAAGGGAAGGCGGAGATTATAAGTGCTACAGAGGGGTTCGTTGCAAAGTACAAACGACCTGTTCTGACAAAGCCAGTTGATTAAAAAAATGAGGGTGGCGATAGCAATAAGCAATAAGAAGTGAAATTGTTGTCCACCGCAAACAGTCTCCTCAGGCTACGGTAGGGCCTTTGCCCCGACAAATTGAATCCACATTTGTTTTGTATTTTGTTATAATTGGGACGAGATAAACTCCAGTTCTTTGACAAGTTCAGTTTCAGTGGGACACGCCGGGTGTAAAAACGGTAACTCTCTGCTCCGCCTGCGGTGAATGCAACTCAGTAGATATCACCGTTTGCGATGATACTGAGAATTGTTGCGGCAGCATCTGTTACGACCCAGATACCCAAAAATGCTGCTCAGATGCAGATTCTCATTATATCTGTGACATTGAACAAGAATGCTGTGAAGGGATTTGTTGCGACTCTGATTGCGAGTTCTGCTGCGATGGCAATTGCTGCCATAATGGTCAATGCTGCGTCAACGGCGAGTGCTCTTATAACTGTTGGATGATTGAGACTGTTCCTGAATCAGGGCAAGTATGCCCTGATTGCTCAGGTTTCATCGAGGGCTGTGAAGGGCTTGTAACGTTCATTTACGGTTATAATAAATGGCGTTTTGCGCTCTCTGGGGAAGAGGGATGGTGTAACAACCCGACAAAAACTGTACCAGTTGGAGCCATAGTTAAATGTACCGAAAACTGGAGTGCGTTCGCGATTACGAAGTGTGCTTCGGAGTCGGGTCTTTGCGCTTACGCCTGTTCAACTGGTCCAACGTGGGCGTGCGTAGCTTGTCTAGTGCTTGCTGGCGCTGATTGCGCCCTTGATGGGGTCTGTGCATTCGTTGAGAAATGTGAGCCGAGTCAAAATCCTGACGATACGACCCCCATAGAAAAACAAGTCGTTGATTACGCAGGAAATTTTTACGGCACATGCAGTGGTTAACATAGTAAATATTGAAAAGAATATTCAAGAGACAGAATCTTTTTTAGGAGTATAAAAAATGAAAGTTAATCCAAGAATTATAATTTTGTTGACCGTTTGTACGACTTTGTATAGTAAAGCGGCTCCACCCAATCTTCCAACCGACGAGCAAGTTACTAAATTAGTGGAAGCTGCATGGAAGCAACCTGTCAGCAGCATAGACATTACACTATACAAGGAGATAGAGAAGCCTCCTGTTTCTGAAGATAAAATCCGTAAGATGTTTGAAGATGCTTTTAAGGATATGGAGGGACTGAAAGAGAACCTTTCTCCTGCCGAACTTGAGATGCGCAATAGAGACATTCAGTTAAATGTTGAAAGAACGCTCAAGGAACAAGAAGTTGGACGCAAGATAAAAGAAAGAATTAGAATAGATGGCCATCGTCAGCGAATAGACCAGGCGATTGGCTGGCCGAAGATGGTATTACTTGAAGGTACACCTCATGAATTAGTCCGGCCGGCAGTAATACTTGGGCCGAATACGCCTTATGATACGACCTATGTGAATTCAGGAGACGAGCGTAAAGGCGATTATACAAGCTTTACGTACTTCCATGAAAATAAAAACGCACAAATAACAAATAACAGGAAAACAGTGTGGACTAAAAGTGATATCATCGAATTTGCCCGATTAGCTTCTTCTTTTCAAGGATTTCTCGGTGTTAACAAAGGAACAATAGAGGCACCGGTCTTTGTGCCGGACCCGAATAAAATAGAGAAACTAGTAAAAACAGGCCTTTTAACAGACAGAACTTATCTTACGATTATGCCAGACCCAAATAATTCGGCCTCAAGAGACCGCATCGAAATTAAAGACGCCAATCATTCCTGTGGAACCATTATGATATGCGACAGAGAAGATTACTCACGTGTTTATCACTATAAGATTTGCATGCCTACAACAGGAAAGGTTCTATATGTTATAGAGTGCAACAACTTCGATTCGCAGGGATTTCCGCATAACATAACTAAAATACAATATGACAAAGACGGCAATTTCAAAGAAAAGGCAGTTTATAGAATTGAAAAAGTCCAGTTAAATCCGGTAATTACTGAGGAAGTGTTTGCATTCAGTCCGCCTGTGGATTACGAGGTAGTGGAACTCGATGCCAATAACATAAGCCACATAGTGCGTGAAAAAGGTGGTATTGATGGTGCGATGCGGACACTCCTCAAAGCACAAAAAGAAAAAGATGTCGAGACACTAACAGGACTGCTCGGGCACGAGATATGGCAGATAAGATTGAGGTCCTTACAGGTTCTGGAGCACCTTCTTGCACAGAATAAGGAAGATTTAAAAGAAGCTGCATCAATCCTCAAGAATGATGAAAACTCATCAGTCCGCGAAAAAGCCGCCAGTATTCTGCAGCGAATTGAGTCAAACAAATAGGTGATTTCTTAATTCACTTTATGTGATATTTAAATGTTAGCTAAAAGGGGCAAGTAGCACCCGCAAATAGGTTCATTAAAAAATCCACAGTCGCTTTATATTTTGTTATAATCAGGAGGAGATAAACTCATTCCAGCTCTTTGACAAGTTCAGCCATAGTGGGACACGCCCGGCATAAAAACGATAACTCTCTGCTCCACCTGCGACTACAACTCAATACATATCACCGTCTGTGATGACAGCGAGGAGTGCTGCGGCAGCTTATGTTACGACCCAGATACCCAAAAATGCTGCTCAGATGCAGATTCTCGTTATCTCTGCGACATTGACAAAACCTGCTGTCATGGTACTTGTGCCGAGCTATCAGAGGCTTGCGATGCATCAAAGACTGAAAATTGTCCATACTGTTATCCCGCCGGTTGTTCGAACGCGACGGCAAAAGTGTACACAGGAAACAATGTGGACGACTGCAATGAGCTTTGTTGCACAGAGCTTTGTTGTGATGAAGATGAAGATTGTGTAGATGATGAGCAGGTGCTCTGCTATACCGAATACAAGTGCAAGGAGTGGCTCGCTCCAAATGAAGAACAGTGTATTTACAACCCGATACTTGAGATGTATCAGTGTTTTTATCGGAAAGATCTCCCTGAGTGGCGATGTCACATGTGTCAACGAGATCTCGATGATCCAGGAGTACAGCACATGAAAATGAGTAAAAAATGCGTAGACTGAGGACGTGTTATAAATTACAATAATACGAGATCTGAGGTAATCAAAATTGCGTAAAGTAAATATTAAACTTTTAGAAAAAGAGGTTAAGAAATGAATGTGAAGAAAATCATAAGGAAAATAAGCGCAATGATAATAGTAATTCCTTTATTGTGCAATTTTGCCTTGGGGAAGATAGGAGTTTTCGAAGTTGTTCCAGCCCAAAGGATCCCTGATGTCCTCAACACGATATCAACCTGTGTGCACCAGAACTTCCTCAAGATAAATTCCTGGGAGGGTGAGACAGATGTGTCGTGGTACACAGAATACAAGGGAAAAGAGGCGAAGCGTATTTTTGAGAGTCGAACAGGCGCAGTCGGTGATCCACCCAATAGAATAGCGGAATTGATGGAGAGTACTACAAAATTCAGTTCTGATTTTGGAAAAGACCTGTTTTATGTAAAAGTTTTGCGAAAAAATCTATCGCGTTATGTGGATCTGGTAGGTAACAGAGATCTTGGAACGAATTCTATACCTTGGTGGAGAATATCCATTTCGACACCTGACTATTATATGGAGTCAACGCCAAACCGAATTAGGGACGGACAAGTTGTGCAACGAAGAGCGGTCAAAGAAAACATAGATAAGGAATGCTCATCCTGTGAACGCCTGCCTGTTGTTGACACCTTGGACCTGTTTGATGCGGGAACCCCAGTCTGGCTAACCTATTCTCATATTCTGGAGCGTATAAAAGAAAAAGGAGAATACGTTGTCGACGGCAAATACGCACTGAAAGTTGAGCAGCGGGTACTGGATGGCGATTTGCAATATCGCATTCATGAGCCAGCCAAAGTCGGACCTGAGGGTGACAATATCTGGCTGATCAAGACCTACTCTACCAATGCTGGTTGGAACATGATTTCTTCGGAAAGGAGACGTGCTAACGGAGAATTAGTGAGCCGGCAGACCCTGGAGTATCAGTCTGTGCAGAGCGTGTACATACTGAGCAGCACCACATATGAGACCTTAGATCCTAATGATGGCAGCCTGACATACCAGAAGAAAAAGACCTACAAGAACATCCGTTTAAATCACTCTATTCCAGAGGAAATCTTTACTTATAAAAATTTAGGAATAGAAGAAGGTGACATGTTCATAGATAAGATTGAGAACAAGGAATATACTTATCAGGGAGGCGAATTAGTCGAGGTAGAGAAAACAAAAAAATAAAGAAAACAAAAAATGACAGTTCTTTACAATTGATAAAGTGAAGTGCAAAGACGACTGCTTTTTGCCAAAATTAGACAAATCAAACCGAGCAGCAAAACGGAGGTGGTATTTCCAAATGCAAGAACCTTTGTCCTATTATTTTGGCAGGGATTTTTTCTTTCCGTGCTCGTCGATGCTGACCAGAGTTACGTGGGTTGAAAACATCAAATCTTCCCTGCTGCGGTAAACTTTTACCCTGTATCGAACAGAAGTAGTCCCTTGCTTTGCTTTTTCAATTATGAACCTGAGAATTGCCCCCTGTTTCACAGACTTTCTAAATTCGACCTTGTCCATACCTATGGTGACAAAATTGCAGGCCGGATAATCCAAAGAGGCGGCTATGTAGGCAAACTCATCCACCCATTGTAATAAATATCCGCCAAAGAGATAGCCGTAATGATTAAGGTGCTCGGGTAAAACTAATTTGTGGTTTTCCATTTCTTTGCCTTTCCCGTTTTTGATACCTTAAGACAGTTTCAACAGCACTAATATTCCGGCACTTCTTAAATGAATCCCATTTCTTTTAACCACATCTCGCATAGCGACGGCCATAGCGCTGTGGAACCGGGATTGTTGCGAAGCGCTACGGAATGGGCGCCCTGCGGAAAAATATGCAGGCAGGCCGAAACATTATTCTCTATCAGCGCCTGGAAAAACATAATACTGTTTCGTGGATTAACCGATTTATCATTGGCGGCGTGAACGATAAAGCTCGGCGGTGTTGCGGATGTTACGTTCAATTCGTTCGAATATTTCTCAACAAGCTCTTTTGACGGACTAACGCCGAGAAGCTTATCGCGACTTCCGGCGTGAGTGTATGCGCCCATACTGATAACCGGCGAAACAAGTATCAGAAAATCGGGATGAAAGGATATTTTGTCCAGCGAATCACCTATGGCTGAAACATCTTCACAGTGAGTGGCCAGCGTCGAGGCCAGATGCCCCCCAGCCGAAGTTCCCATAACACCTATTTTGTTATGCTGAATATCCCACTTTGAAGCATTTGCTCTTATTATTCGCATAGCACGCTGTGCATCCTGCAACGGCGCTTTATCCGGTTCTATAAGGTCCGGGGATGTCGGAAGCCGGTATTTAAGCACAAATGCGGTGACGCCTATAGTGTTAAACCATTTGGCCAATTGAAATCCTCCCGATATATAGGTCAAATGGTCATAACCGCCGGATGGGCATATAATTACAGCACTATCTTTGTTTTCTTCTTTAGACGGGAAAAATGTGTAGATTCCAGGGACATCAACCTGAGTAATCCTTTCGTTTTCGATGATTTCTTCCACCTTCAATCCCTTGGAATTCGGCATTTTGCCTTCAGGCCAAAGAGGAATAAATTCCTGCGCATTTATGTTCAGTGAACAGGTTAGCAGGACGACAAGAAATAGTTTGGAACGAAGCATATCATATACCTTTACTTTGTAAATGATTGGTTAGAACAAATACGATAAATTTACCGGCTGCTATATTCGTTTACTTATTATATTTGCGTTACCGGCGGCTCACACTAAATTTCGGCCCAACAGACCTTTCGTGAACGGAGGCGACGGAAGAAATAATATCTCCCTGCTGTAAGACCATCTCTGCCTTGAGGTCGTCTTCTGTAATATCGGAATCTGAGATAAACGTAAGCCGATTGATATCGTTAAACCGCTGCATAACAATTCTGAACATTTTTCCAGTTTTGTTTTTGAAGGCGGGTTTTCCCCGAACTGTAACAATTTCATTGAAAGTAAGAGTGAGCGACTTGCCATTTATTTTATAATCTATTATATGCAAAGGCGATTTTGATTCGGGATCCCACTTGCCATCAAATGTCCAGGCAGGAGTGATATCCTGCGGTTTAGGTTTGCCGGTGGCCTGGTCGAGGTTATCTTTATACCAGTCGAAAGCAGTGCCTTGTTTTTGGCAGTTGTAATAATATTTTCTTTCTCCTTCGTAATAAGGATTGTTTTTTTCAGGGTTTTTATCCATAACTTTGTAAATAGGTTTATCCGCCATATTTTCGGAAAAGCGGCAATCCAGGAGATAAAACTGGGCCTCGTAGTGATGTCTGCCCAGGTTAAAGCCGGGGACGCCATCGAAATAAGAGTTTCTGATAACAAATTTCTGGTCGGGTGAGTAGTTGCCTGCATGCCATATAGCGGCAGTTTTTTTGACTTCGTTAAATTTCGAATCGCAGATAAAACACCAACCCCTCGGGCAAACAAAATCAACAGCTCCCTGAAAAAAGCAATTTGCGTGGTAATACATCCCGTGCTTGTAATTCCACAAAGAGACGGTATCGCCTCCTTTGCTGATAATAGTGCAATTGGTAATAATAGTTCTGGTTCCGTTGCCATAAACAGCAAAGGCGTGAGGACCTATACGGGGCTGAGTATTTTCGATGGTAAGATTGTCGAGGACGATGTCATCGCCGTGTATGTTGATTACCGCCGGACCAATGAAGTCTTTATTTTTATTCCAATCATCCCTTAACTGATTATATCTTATGATGGTACCGTCACGCGATTCGCCGCGAAGTGTGATGTAGTTCTGTTCAATTCGCAGCTTTTCTTCGTAAATGCCATTTTTAATCGCTATTATTGTTCGTTGATAAGGATACATAGCCAGTGCATCGATGGCCTCTGTAATTGTTTTATAGTCACCATTACCGTTGCAATCTACAATAATATCCGAGTGTTGGTCAACGGACGTGCTGTTGATGTTAAAAAACAGGACGAGCAATATACATATCATCAGGCAGAATCGGTGCATTTTTATACCTGCTGTTTTCCGGTTATAATTTTTTTGCTCCATACGTTTGAAATCAATTAAATATTAACGTTTCTGTCGGTCTTTTCAAGATTTAAATCAATTATCTGTACTCATCATTATTCCTAAATTATCCGGCCTAATCATCCCAATCAGGGCGGGCCAGATTTTTCCTTGCTAATTTATTGGATATCGTGTAGATAGAACAGAACATAAATAAAATCACAAAAATTACAATTTATGACATATTTTTAATAAGGAGATGAATTATGGCGGCTCTTAAAAAACTCGAGGCCTGGTTTGCTACTGGCAGCCAGCATTTATATGGCGAAAAAACTCTTAAAAAAGTAGCTGAACATTCCAGGGAAATAGCAAAGGCACTATCGCAGTCGGAAAAGATTCCGGTTAATGTCGTTTTTAAGCCCGTTTTGACGACACCGGATGCGATTTACAACCTATGTATGGAAGCGAATACCACCAAAAATTGCATTGGACTGATTACCTGGATGCATACTTTTTCCCCGGCGAAGATGTGGATTGCGGGCCTAAAGGCACTACAAAAACCTTTTGTCCATCTGCACACACAGTTCAACAGGGATATCCCCTGGGCCGAGATAGATATGGACTTTATGAACCTGAACCAGTCGGCGCACGGAGGGCGAGAGTTCGGCTTCATTGGAACAAGAATGCACCTCAATCGCAAGGTCATCGTTGGGTTCTGGAAAGATAAGCAGGTCCTCGAAGAGCTTGATACGTGGGTCCGCGCCGCCTGTGCGTGGCACGATGCCCAGGGAGCAAAGGTTGCGCGGTTCGGGGACAATATGCGAGAGGTGGCCGTGACCGAGGGCGACAAGGTTGAGGCACAAATCCGGCTGGGTTATTCAGTCAACGGGTATGGCGTCGGGGACCTTGTGGAGTTTATAAATAAGGTGACGGATTCGAGGATTAATAAGCTTTTAGCAGAATATGAAGAACAATATGCGGTGGATAAATCCCTGCGGGCTGGAGGCAGCCAGCGAAATGAGCTTCGCGAAGCAGCCAGAATCGAGCTGGGAATGAGGGCTTTCCTGAAGGACGGCAACTTCAAGGCCTTTACCACTAACTTCGAAAACTTACACGGCCTTGTGCAACTGCCGGGACTTGCCGTGCAAAGACTAATGGCTGACGGATATGGCTTCGGTGCAGAAGGAGACTGGAAAACCGCCGCTCTGGTGAGAGCTATGAAGGTTATGGGTGAAGGGCTGAAGGGCGGAACCTCCTTTATGGAAGATTATACTTATCATCTTAATGAAAAGGGTATGAAGGTGCTCGGAGCTCATATGCTCGAGGTCTGTGCTTCAATTGCGGAAAAGAAGCCCTCTTTGCAGATACACCCGCTTTCCATCGGCGGAAAAGCCGACCCCGCACGGCTGGTCTTTAACGTCCCGAACGGAGCAGCTATCAATGCAACTGTTCTGGACCTCGGGAACAGGTTTCGTATGGTGGTTAATGAGGTGGATGTCGTTCCGCCGGATGCGCCGCTGCCAAAGCTGCCAGTGGCAAGGGTTTTGTGGGTGCCAAAGCCGAATCTGAAAGTGGCTGCCGCCACCTGGATACTGGCGGGCGGAGCGCACCATACCGGCTTTAGCCAGGCAGTGACGGCAAAGCATATGGAAGATTTCGCCGAGATGGCCGGCATAGAATTCCTTCTTATCGATAATGACACGAAACTTTCCGAATTCAAGAAAGAGCTTCGATGGAATGATATGTATTACCACCTGGCAAAATGATGTTGCTATAGGTAAGGTCCTCATTATAAATATAGCAGAGATTGACATGGCTTTTATTTAAGCTCGGATTTGAGCGATTCTGTGAATTTCAGCCAGTCGGCTTCGCTTATGGCTTCCTGCACCTCAGGGTCAAGCCAGACCTCCGCCAGCCAGTTTAGTATTTCCTCAATATCGAGCGGCTCAACATCAATCGGCTGTTGTTTGGCTGATACGGATTGAGGCAGTTCTTCTGTCAGAGATGTGCTCTCAGTCATATCCTGGCCCATACCGCCGGCCATACCCATCATCATTGCTTCCATCGTCTGGTTCCAGCCGGCCTGCCAGAGCCAATCTTTACAGAACAGGGCAAGGTCGGCGTAATCGATGACGTCATCATCTTCAAGGTCGAAGATATCGTTGTAATCCGGCTGGCCCGTTGAGCTTTGCCAGGCGTTGGCAAACATTGCATAATCGATGAAGTTCACAAACTCATCTTTATCAAAATCAGCGGGACTTATATAGCTCAGGTCCCAGATTTCATTCGCATCCAAGACGTAGTTATAAATACGCATATCGTCAATGTATCCAGTGAAGTAGCGATATGTAGAGGGTTCGGTAACATGGTCATGACCAATATAAGCATTAGTGTCAACACCAGAGTTGCTCTCTAAATCTTGTGTGTCTTTTAGAATTCCATTAACATATATTTTCAATTGAAAATTATTATACGTCCCAGCAAGATGATGCCATTCAGCCGTGCTAATTTGCTCATCTGATACTGCTTGAGTCGTATTAAGCCATAATGCAGGATTCTTACCATACAAATAGAAATAGTAGCCATGCTCACTGTTGTCATATTGTGTGACGATAGGATACCACTCACTATCCTGTAGTTCCTCATGACCGACTTTTATCCAGGCGGATATAGTTACATAGCGGCTTTGTAAAGTAGGGATTGGAGAAGAAAGAGTAACTTTATCATTGCCATCGAAATGAAGGCACCAGCCGTGAACAGTGTCCTCAAACCAGTTAGGGTCGCTGTCTTCCACTGTATTGCTGTCACCCAACGTTCCGTTGTTTCCATACACGCTTGAGTCGTAGGCAATCTGGCCGGAACCTTCATCAAGCATCCAGTAACCGACCAGGTCCTTAGGTGAATATATCTCAAGTTCAGGATCGCCTAACAAGTTTAATGCATAGTAACACCACTTCATATGATCTTCACCGACCAGCCCTTCATTGTCTTGTTTTGAATCCTGATTTGCCTTGCCTATGTTAGTAAAACCTTCACTGAATATGGCATCCCAGAACTCCCTGTCGTAGTTCTGAGAATAGCCAAGCCAACCATCTCTTGAATTCATTACAATTGCGAAAGCACCATGCTCTGAGGTAACGAAATGCTCTGCTATACAATCATTCCTTGTGTAGCCACCGCCATAAGCTTGGTTATAAGGTTCCTCATAATGACCAGCAGGGTAACTAAAATGCCAGTTATCAAAAGCCCCGGGGTAACAGCCCTGGCTGTAAATAAAACAGTATTTGGTGTTTGTAAGGTCATCAACATCAGTATCACCTGATACTCCACCATACGGTCCCGGCAGTCCTTCATCAAATTCGGCGTTACATAATTTCATATTCCATAAAGTCCGAGAGTGCCCAAGATGGTTTATCAAATAAGTACCATCATTTATTATAGAAATTATTTTAGATTTAGGCCAATTATTGCCATCATAGTCGCGGTCATATAATGTGCCAATATTAAATCCTTTCGGAAATCTCATCTTTATTTCATCTTTATCGTCCCCACCCCAACCAGGTTTAAGGTCCTCTCCAACCATCCATGCTTCTCTAAGGTATGGGTCGCGGGATCTTTCATAGGCCATGGTTTTCATTACAAAATTAGACACCTCCTGCTCTGAATCAACAGGAGCTCTGCCTATATACACCTCCGCTTCAAAATCTTCTTCTCCAGACTCCCCCCAGTAAGAATCGGTGTCATTATTCCAGTTACCATGCAGCGCAGCATAATAAAGGTCTGCTGGTATTCTGTTGTCATTATCAGGATTGCCCGGATAAGCTGTAAAAGCATAGAATTTTCTCGCAGGGATTATGTTATGGCCGCTTTCACCGCCAACATCGTCTCCATCCCCATCTCCTCCCAACAAAACATATTCAATCCCCCAATTTATGTAAGCGTCTTTTATAAAATTTCTTATATGTGCAGCGGTATCATCAAAGAAATTAGAATCATCTCCGTATGTACCATCCCACCTGTAATCGAGGTCATTTTCGATATCCTCGATTGTAACAATAGTTGCTTTAATTCCTTTTTGATTTTTTGAGTTAATCAGATCTTGGAAATTGGGGTCGGTGCTGGAATTCTTAAGGGCATCGCTGGTGATTATTACGTAATCATACGATTCGCATGGGTCACAAATGCAACCCCTATGAGGAGCTTCAACTTTTTTAGTATAACTGTTTACCACATAAGGATTATCTACTTCCTTTATAACTTCTGCTTTATCTTTGGGCAGATTCCTGAATAAGGGACTTATTTCAAGTACAGGTTTTAGATGAACCTTCACAGTCATATTTGAGAAATATGACAACAAACCTTCTTTAGGAATATATTGAACCGGATAAAGGTTCAATATAAGTATCTTATAGCCTCTGAAATTCTGCAATGGCAATTGTGAGTACAATTTGCCAGGAAAAACCACTGCAGAGGAATAAATTTCTTTACTGGGTTTGGTTTCGGTGACTGAACCAAATCTTAATCTCAATGGTTGCGGCGTCTTTCCAAATTCGATTCTGTACTTGCCATCTAATATGATTTTTTCGCCGGTAGTTACCTCGATATGTTCAGGTTCGCTGTCCTGTGGAATAAGGATCCTAACAGTCCTAAAAGGGATGACGGGTTCACCAGGTTTACCGTGTTTATAAAGCGGCTCCATAAGTATTGAACCATATGATATACCATCATATGTGAAAACACTTTGAGCAATTGTTGGTCCCGGGAAATCATATTTTAGCACAATTGGGTTAGTTTGTGCATAGCTTTCCTCTAACAGGAAAATTACACTTAAAAAAATCAGAACCGATAAATTCACTCCATTTTTCTTTATCATTTTTCACATCCCTGTTTTCTTAGAACCAATCCAATCATCCCAACTGCCAAGAAAACTATTGTGGCTGGTTCCGGGATTATTTGAATAGTAACCGACAGAGGAGGTGTCGGGATATTGAACAACCCTCCGGATATCTCGTATATGCCGGGCCCTACTGGGTAATCGTCAGTTTCAAACCATGTCCCGTTATCATTCATCATATCCCAGACAACCTGGTGTTCCCTGGACGCATACGGTCCCAGATAGAAGTTTCCGCTCTCAATAGGTAAACCCCATGGCCACTTCCAAACGTGGTCATTATTCTCGTCCGTAATAAAAAACTCATAGCAATATGGTGACCGTTTTGATATTCCCAAAATTACAGGGTCTTCACCTAAGTTTGTAACCCTGTATAATATCTCCACGCTTTCACCCAGGTCATAAATAGATTTATCCACCTGGATGTAATATTCTATGTTGTCCTCGATTATGGAATTTGAATCAACCAGTGCCGCTCTCGCAAGCTGAGCAGTCCCATGCACCAGTATTACCACTGCCAGAATTGTAAGTAATCTCGTTTTCATCATCTCCTCCTCAAAATTGATATTTAGTTTAGCAAACCAATCCTGCCTAATAGCATATTGGCTTGGCCCTCATCCGTTACTTACGTATTATACCACTTTCCCCAAAATTTGCAAGCGAAAAAAACACATAATATCACTCACCACGACTTCAATACCACCTTGAGAGTTGACCTGCACGATTATCTCTGCGCTTCTAATCGGCAGGCCGGCATACATCTGCCGATAGCGGACGTAGCTTCGCGATTCGTGAGTATTGATACGATTAACACTGAACTCCACGGCAGGATTATCCTTGACAAAAAGATTGCGCCATTTTTGCAGAAATGCGCTGGCCGCTTCCCGGGCGATACCGCGTTTGCTCGGCTCAACAGCAAAATGTGTCGTAGGAGGCGCTCCAATAAAACGCAAATATCCCTCTTTTGTCTTGAAAGCTCGTGCCGGTTCTTTGGCTGCACTATTAATCGAGGCACGCAATTCCTCAAGTTGTAATTCTCTTGCTTTCCGAGGAACTTTAGATGGACTTTGGCCAAAGGCCATACTGGAAAAGCTAATGACAAGAATTACCAAGAAAGAAACGTATAGAATCCGCCTTTGCAACAGGGTTTCACCTCCTCCACAAACAAAATTTTCTCAATTTTTATGTGCTCGCTCTTTTTGTTGGGGAAAAACCGCCTTCTAACAATCAGCCCGCCGAAAGCGAGAATCAATATGCTCGCCGGCTCAGGGACAGCAACAGCATCTAACAGAAAGTAACGACCGTCAGCCACAGGTTCGGTAAAATAACCAGTCAACTGAACCGAATTGTCCAGAAAGGTAAGTGTCAGGTGGACATCAGCGTATGGGGAAAAGCCCGGGATGTCCTTTTCAAACAAAAAATCAATCTCCGTTTCACTAACGCTTGTGCTGACCATCTCGGTCATATGAAATATGACATCCAGGTTATCAGTATATACAGGGTCTTCGCCAAAATAGTCGTAAAAGTGGATCTCCTCACTGATAGTAGCATTAACCTGGTCAAACGAAGCAATGTCAGCATCATAATCAACTGTTAACTGGAATTGTCCTTCAATAGGGTAGGTAGAAATAATCCTGCCATATACGGCAACCGTGCTTTGGTCAGGCACAAACTCATAGATAGTTGTTACGATTGCAGCCGACGACCTTGGACAGCTAATTATTGCTAATGCAGCTATTGCGGCAAAAGTTAGCTTTTTTAATTTCTTTCTCACCATCTCCAACCTCCTCAAATTGATATTTTAATTTTTGAGCCGCTCCTTCCGTTTCGTTCGGCTTATAATCGCCTCCTCAGCATAGCTTTATTATAACATATCTTATCCCCTCCTGTGCTTAAAAGTCAAGTGAAAAACCGCAAAATTAATCAAAAATGCCCCTTATATTGTAAATTTTTTGCTCTACAGAAAAAGTCCTAAGTCATTTCAACCTAAGCGTCTGTGTCTTTTGCTTCGCCGTCTCGACTCGCATCAGAGACGCAGTGGCGTGGTAATTATTGGGAAGATTTACCGAAGAGCCGGATGAAAGGAGTTTTCTTTTCCGTGGCTTTGATAATTTTTTTGTGTATGTCGGTATTGTCCATTCGGCCTGTAAAAAGTCCGGCTCTTTTTCCCCAGGCATATACGGGGACCTCCGCTGCGGTATGGTCTTTCGAAGAGAAGGTAACGTCGGGGAGTTTTCCTTTGCCGTTATTCTTTATGATTTTCAGCCCGCCGGTTTCATGGTCTGCGGTAACAATCAGCAAAGTGCCATTTGCTGACTTTGTCCATTCGAGTATTGTTTGTATGGAATTCTCGAACTCTACTGTTTCGCCTACTATGTCGGGGAGATTATTATCGTGTCCTGCCCAGTCAATTTTCCCGCCTTCAACCATAAGGAAAAAACCGTCGGGGTCGTTATCGAGAATCTTCAGTGCGGTTTCAGTCATCTGTGACAGGTGCGGCAGATTTCCTTTCCATTTTGTCTCATAGGGGATATCATCTCCGAACTGGCCTGAGACCATCGATACTTCTTCGGTGTTTAGATTCTGAAGGCCATTTAAGTCGAGTATGACAATATATCCGGCGTCTTTTGCGGCCTGGGGTGACATTCCATGTTCACCTGCCCCAAGCAGCACATTTGGTTTTGTCTGTGTAAGATAGTCTTCTGCGATGTTGTTATAATCGTATCGACTTGGCTCATGTGCGGCGAAAGCAGCAGGGGTTGCGTGCGTGATGGGAGTCGTGGTAACCAGGCCGACGGCTTTTCCTTCTTGCTTGAAATGTTCCAGCAGTGTCTGCAGTTCCGAGCCATCGCCGGGGATTTGCATGTTCAGGACCTTATTATTGACCTTTTGTCCCGTGGCCATTGCTGTGCCCGATGCGGCTGAATCGGTTATTGCATAATTCGCAGAATGCGTGGTCATAGATGTCTGATGCGGGAAGCTTTCGAAGCAAAGTGTGCCTTCTTCGCCACTTGCGAACATTGATGCAGCGCGGACGTGTTCAAAGCCCATTCCGTCACCGATGCAGAGAATGATATTATCTGGTGAAGTCGAACAGCCGGATATAACGGTTAGTAGAACAAATAGTGTCAACATTACGAGATTTTTTGCTCTGGCCATCTTCTTAAACTCCATTTATAAAAACAAAAAACATTAGATACTGCACAATATAGATACCTGATTAAATCTTATATCTGTTAAATGTGCAAGTTTATATTTTTTTATGCTCTGTAGAAAACTTACCAGAAAGTCATTCTCCGTGAGGAGTCCCGAGGACTGAACCCGTCAAAGGCGTGTGAAGAATCTGGGCAGCGAGGTGAAATTGTCGTTCGCCGGCCAGATGCTTCGCCTTGTGGCTCTCCTATGGAGTCCTTATGGACAGCATGACAAATATGAAGGTTTCTACAAAGCATTTTGCTTACTCAAACTTGCTCGCAGGGCTTTTTTGTTGCACAAAAAGAAAAAACGGATAAGATATTCGTCTAACGCTACTTTTAATTGCCAGTATAATATGAACAGGAGCGATAATGAATAAAGTTACCCTGGTTACGGGCGATGGGATTGGGCCTGAGATAGCAGAAGCAGCACGAAGATGCGTCGATGCCACCGGTGCAGGGATAAAATGGGATATAGTCGAGGCAGGCACAGATGTAATGGAGCGTACAGGGACGCCGCTGCCGGAAACGACGGTTGAATCCATCAGGAAAAATGGTGTTGCGCTGAAGGCGCCTATTACTACTCCCGTCGGGACCGGATTTAGAAGTATAAATGTGTATCTCAGGCAGACGCTCGACCTGTATGCGTGCCTGCGGCCCTGTAAAAGCTATAAGGGGGTGCGAAGCAGATATACCGACATCGACCTTGTTGTTGTGCGAGAAAATACCGAAGACCTTTATGCGGGTATTGAATTTGAAAAAGGAAAAGGCGAAACGGCTGAGATTATTGACTGGATAAATAAACACAGCGAGCGAAAAATAGGTAAAGATGCCGGAGTCAGTATAAAGCCGATATCGGTCAGGGCCACAGAACGGATCGTTCAATTCGCATTCGACTATGCACGCAAGATGGGACGCAAAAAGGTAACGAGTGTGCACAAAGCAAACATTATGAAATTTTCTGACGGGTTGTGGCTCGACGTCAGCAGGGAAGTCGCAAAGAAAAATACCGATATCGAATTCGAGGACCGCATCGTTGACAATATGTGTATGCAATTGATTCAAAAGCCGGAGCTTTACGATGTAATCGTGCTGCCGAATCTCTACGGAGATATCTTAAGCGATTTGTGCGCGGGGCTGGTAGGAGGGCTGGGCGTTGCACCGGGAGCAAATATCGGTGATAAGGCAGCCATCTTCGAGGCGACGCACGGCAGCGCTCCGAAATATAAAGGACAAAATAAGGTCAATCCCACCGCCCTGATACTTAGCGGCGTGATGATGTTAAGACATATGGGCAAAAAAGCCGAGGCGGATAAACTCGAGAATGCCGTGGCAGCAGTCATCGCCGAGGGTAAATATGTAACATACGATATGAAACCGCAACGGGACGACCCGACCGCCGTCGGAACAAGCGAGATGGCTGATGCCGTTATAGAGAAAATAGAAAGCTGATATTTATTTGCAATCCGTGTAGAACAGGTTTACGCTGAGTTTAATAATCATCTGGGAATATGGTCATTTCCCAATACTGGTGAATTTTGTCTATCATTTCTATCAAGCTGTTTTGATACATTGGCTTCATAATGTAACCGGCAATCCTCAGGTCGAAAGTTTTAACTCTATCCTGCTCGGTTTTAGATGTAGTTAGTATTACTACAGGTATCTTTTTCAGATTGTCATCAGCTTTAATAACCTTCATAAATTCGATACCACCCATTTTGGGCATATTTAGATCAAGGAAGATAATACCCGGTTTTGTATTGTCAGTGTTTTTCAGGTATTCAAGCGCCTCTTCGCCGTTGGTTGTATGGGCTAATTTGTTTTTAATATTAAGATGCTTGAATGCCTTTTCTACAGCCATTGCATCAACGGTATCATCTTCAACCAATAACACCGGTTTGTAATTCTGCTGCAGCATGTTCTATCTCTTCACTTTCTTTTTTGGGAAGCGTGAAAAAGAAGGTGCTTCCCTGACCGGGTGTTGATTGGACCCATATCCTGCCCTCATACATCTCAATAATCTTTTTGACTATCGGCAGGCCAATGCCGATGCTCTCGGTCTCGTCACGAATTGAAAGTATCTGGAATATTTCAAAGATCTTATCGAAATACCTTTCCTCAATTCCCGGGCCGTTATCGGAAATTTTGAATTGCCAGTAATCGTCTTCTTCCGTGCATTCGATTCTGACCCTGCCGACGGGCTTGTCCATATGTTTTATGGCATTGCTTAAGAGGTTCTCAAATATTTGTGAAATAAACTTTCGGACACCAAATATAACAGGCAGCTTATTCTCGACAATTATCTCGATATTGTCAGGAGAATTAATTGATTCAATTGTAGTATTGACGAGAATATTCAAGTCCAGCTTTTCTTTTTTGTAATCGGTTAGGGTGAGTTGTGAATATTGAATAATCGAATCAAGCAGGTCATTCATTCTCTTTGCTCTGACGGCGAGCAACCTGCCATTTTCGCGGCCAATTATGTCGAATTTTTTGGCATAATCTTCCGATATCCAGTCGGAAAGAATACTAATTCCGCGAACCGGTGTTTTCAAGTCGTGTGCGGCTATGCGTGTAAACTCACGAAGCTCTCTGTTTGAAATTGCCAGCTTTTTCACAGTCGCTGCGAGCTCCTCTTCGGCTTTTCTTCGCACAACGATTTCCTGCCTAAGCTCGGTAGTCCGTTCTTCGACTCTTTTTTCCAGCTCCTCGTTGGTATTGACTAAAGCGAAGTCTCGTTTCTGGATTTGGTTCAACATTTCGTTGAAAGCTTCAATGAGAATTCCAATTTCGTCGCTGCTATGTTTTGCCGCCCGAACGGAGTACTCTTTTTTTTCAGAGACGATTTTCGCAATTTTAGCCAGGTCAAGAACCGGCTTTGAAATAATACCCTGGAGGCCGGATGACATAAGATAAGCCACTAAGGAGGCAACCAGCAGAACCGTGAACATTATACTGATATTATTCTTCAGCATTGTATCCAAAGGCACCAGGTCCGAACGCAGACACACTGTGCCGGTTTCTTCGGCTTCGACGGCGATGGGTTCGAAAATAGTCAGAAACTCCTTATTAAAACTGGCGCCTTTTTTCTGAAGTTTGCCCGGTTTGACTTTCCATAATTCGTAATCATTTCGATTATAGGTGGCAAAAGTTTCGCCGTCTTTTGTGTAAATTCCCCCGAATACGACAGAAGGTTCAGCTTTTAAAGATTGTAATACCCCTTTGGCATCTTCTGCATCCTTAAAAGACAAAGCAGCTTTACTGTTGGACGCTATCATTCTCGCCTGAGTTAACAGATTATGCACCATCGTACTGCGGATGCCAAACCACTGCCAGGCAATAAACGCTGCTCCTGCTAAAAAAAGCGCTACGATGCAGACAGCCATTATGATTGAAATGAGCTTTCTTTTTATTGTTATGTTTTGTATCTTGAGCATATGTTCAGTGAAGAAAATGCCCCAGTTTCACTTTTTAGCATATATCGACTCTATGAGAGCTTAGATTTTTGCAAATTTATCGTTTTTGGCGATTATTGATGTATTAACATTGTCTTAGGTGGGATAATCAAAACTCTCACTGCGTCCGTTCAGGACAAAATCGGCAACGTCCGTTTATAATTATCCGTGCAATTAGTTTGCGAAGACGAAGATTGTCCTATAAAATATTGTCAAGACCCTATAATATGGGATGGTGTCCCTCGTGATTGTTGCCGAGTATTTTGATTTTAATTGTCTGAAAATCGACATTTCCTATGGTATAACGGCCTTTTGTTAAAAGAGTTTATTAAGAAATTTTATATTGAATCAATATTATTTTACACAATTAGTCTCGGGGAGAAGAGCTGGTTTGAGGTCGCAAATACTTCGGTTTTTACTTAGGTTAATTTCGCTGCCTTATAAGCTTGTAATTGTCATACGCAACTTTCTTTATACCAGAGGATGGTTGAAAGTGCGATGCGTAGATGCAATAGTTATAAGTATTGGGAATATAACAACGGGCGGGACGGGAAAGACGCCTTTTGTTATCTGGCTCTGTGAATACCTGCTGAAAAATGAGATTAAGTGTGCCATATTAACCAGAGGGTATAGGACAACTGGAAACTTAAAGCTAAAAACTCAAAACTACTCGGATGAGCCGGGGATTCTTGCAGAAAGCTGTCCGCAGGCAAAAGTGATTGTAAATCCCGACCGTGTTGCAGGTGCGAATGAGGCGGTGAATAAACACGGTGCAGAAATCCTGATTATGGATGACGGATTTCAACACCGCAGATTAGCAAGAGACCTTGATATTGTAACAATCGATGCAACGCGGCCTTTCGGTTACGGCAAGCTGCTGCCTGCGGGGCTGTTAAGGGAGCCGGTCGATTCTCTCAAAAGAGCTGACGCGGTTGTTATTACAAGAAGTGACCAGGTAACCGAACCTGACCTGCATAAAATTGAAGCGAAAATTCAGAAGATTAAACCGGATATGATAATTGCGAGATCTGTGCATTCGGCGGTCTGTGCAAGAACTACAGGCGATAAAGAGTTCGGGCTTGAACAACTAAAGGGCAAAAAGGTATTTGCTTTTTGCGGGATTGGTAATCCTGATGCCTTTGTAAATATGATAAAAGGACTTGGAGCCAATCTGGTCGGCACGAAAATCTATGATGACCATTATCACTATACAAAAAGAGATATCGAAGATATCTATGGATGGGCCAAAGAGCAAAAGGCGGAGCTGATACTAACAACGCAAAAAGATTTCAGCAAACTGCCAATAGAGAAAAGACACAACGGGGCAGATATAACATCAGGATACCTGGTAATTGAGCTAAAGCTGGTCAGCGGAGAAGATGCAATAACAGAGTTGATTAAAGAGGCGATAGCAGGTAAAATGGCGAAAAGTCAGGGGAGATTGGCTTGATGATTTATGTGTGAAAAACTGCTAAAAACGGTAACGAATCTTGGCTCGCCGAAGGTCCTGGTGGTAGGTGACTTTATGCTGGACGTTTATATCTACGGCGATGCGTTGAGGATAAGCCCGGAGGCGCCGGTGCCGGTGCTGAAGGTCTGCAGTACCGAATACAGTTGTGGCGGGGCGGGGTCTGTGGCGGCCAATCTTGCTGCTTTAGGGGCGGTGCCCATTTGTCTTGGTGTTATCGGCGACGACCTGAACGGTAAAATCCTTCAGGAAAAACTGACGGAGGCCGGGGTTGATATCGGTGATTTGTTCAGTGTGAAGGACAGGCCTACGATAAGTAAACAAAGACTCATCGGCCTGGCACAACACCGTCATCGACAGCAATTGCTCAGGATGGATGAGGAATCCATAGAATCGCTTTCCGATGAACAGAGCAACAAAATCTTAAGTGCCTTTAGAGATAAATTAAAACAGGCAAATATTGTTTGTCTGCAGGATTATAACAAAGGCCTGCTGAGTTCGGCTGTCTGCAGGGAAATGATAAAACTTGCTGCCCGTGCGAACAAAAAAGTCCTCATTGACCCATCGACCACCAGCGACTATTCAAAATATATCGGGGCAACCGTGATTACGCCAAATCGTAAAGAGGCCGGCAGCGCCGTGGGTTTTGAGATAAAGACTGAAAACGATGCGGTCAGGGCAGCAGAAGAGCTTCTCCAGATGCTAAAGCTTGAAGCCGTGGTCATAACTCTCGATAAAGAAGGCGCCTATCTGAAAACAAATGAAATAAGCGAGCTGATACCGACTAGGCCACGCAGCGTTTATGATGTTACGGGAGCCGGTGATATGGTCCTGGCAACGCTTACGATAACGCTGGCAGCCAACTGCGATTACCAGACTGCTGTGCAGTTGTCCAATATAACCGGCGGTATCGAAGTAGAAAAATTCGGCACTGCAACGGTAAGTATCGAGGAAATCGTCAACGAATTAACCAGCCAAAATCAGGATATACTCGGCAAGATACGTGAAATTGACCGTCTGGTTACCGAGCTTGAGTGGCACCGCAGGCAAAGAAGAACAATAGTTTTTACCAACGGCTGTTTTGATGTTATTCACATAGGACATATCGAGTTTCTAAAGTTCTGTAAATCGCAGGGAGATGTAGTAGTTGTCGGCTTAAACAGCGACAGCTCAGTAAAAACCATCAAAGGGCCCGGACGACCAATCAATAACCAGCACGACAGGGGGGCTGTCCTTGCTGCGCTGGATGCGGTTGATTACATTATTATTTTTGACGAGCCGGAGCCGCTGAATTTAATCAAAAAGGTTAAGCCGGATATATTGGTAAAAGGCCGGGACTGGGCAGAAGAGGGTGTGGTTGGTCAGGAGTTTGTCGAGTCTTACGGTGGTAAAGTCGTCCTTGCACCGCTTGTCGAAGGCAAAAGCTCGACGGCAACGATAGAGAAGATGAAGGCAATAGAGAGAAAATCCTGATGGATAAGAGCGTCAAAAAACAGATTACAGAGACAATAGAAACACACAAAAAACTGATTGCTGAACTCGAGGAACGCGGTGTCGAAACTATCGCTGGCATAGCCGAGGTGATAATAAAAACATTGAGGCGGGACGGCAGAGTTTATATATGCGGTAACGGCGGCTCGGCGGCGGACGCCCAGCATATAGCGGCAGAATTGCTCGGCAAATTTGAACGACATCGCAGGGCACTGCCGGTTGTTGCTCTGACAACCAATACATCGGTGCTAACATCGATATCCAATGATTACAGTTTTGAAAATGTATTTGTCAGACAGGTTGAAGCGCTGGTGAGAAAAGGCGATATCCTGTGGGCGATTTCGACCAGCGGAAGCTCTGAAAACGTCATAGCAGCTGCCAAGCTGGCCAAAGAGAAAGGCGCCGGCGTTGTGGCCTTTACCGGCACAGCCGACAGCAGACTTGAACAGATAGCCGATGTTTGTTTTTGTGCGAACGGCTCAACGGCACGCACCCAGGAGATACACCAGCTGGCTTATCATATAATCTGCGGTCTTGTTGAGCGAAACTTCAGCGATTAACAAAGGGAGGATAGAACTGATAGATATGTCCAGTAAAGCGATATTTCTTGACCGTGACGGGACTTTGATAGAGGACCCGGGCTATATCAATCATCCCGACCAGGTGAAGCTGCTTGACGGTTCTGCAGAAGCGCTTATCGAATTCAAGACCTTGGGTTACAAGAGCGTTGTTGTGTCAAACCAATCGGGTGTTGCGCGTGGGATGGTTACGGAGAAGGCTCTCATTGATATTCACAAGCGTTTAAAGCAATTGCTCGCTGAAAGAGGTGCATTTTTAGACGGGATTTATTACTGCCCTTATCATCCTGATGGAGTCGTGGCAAAATATCGCAAAGAAAGTGACTGGAGAAAGCCAAATCCCGGAATGCTGCTTGCTGCAGCCGAGGAAATGTCCCTCGACCTTGGTCAATCGTGGATGATTGGCAACAGCGGCCGGGATATTGAAGCCGGTTTTCAAGCCGGCTGCAAAACTATTTTAATCGAAGGCCCGTTATCACCTCATAAATCTTTTGAGCCGGGCCAGCCAAGGCCGGATTACAAAGCAGTAAATATCAAGGAAGCAGTGAACATAATCAAGCAATATAACCGCTCGACAAAAAAAACTGAACCAGAAATGCCGGATAAAGAATTTAACCCAAACGAACAAATTATGCAAATTGAACAGCCGGAACAAGCAGAAGAGGAGAACTCGAATATTATTGAAGAACCTGTTTCAACCATAGTTGAAGAGCCGACGGAATCGCCGGAATTTGAAGAAGGAAGCAACGATGAGCAGGAAACTCTTCTTGACGGAACGGAGCAATTGCTCAGCAGTATTCTGCGACAACTAAAGAGTATGCAACGGGCCGATATGTTCGGCGAGTTTTCGATGATGAAACTTATGGCCGGGATTGTGCAGATTGTTGTTCTGTGCTGTTTGCTTGTAACAATATGGTTTCTTTTGAGCCCGGACGGGCAGAATAATGCGGTTTTCGTATCACTTGGCTTCGCTATGGTCCTTCAGGTTATGGCGCTAACTTTTTACATAATGCACAGCCGAAAATAGAAATGTCTAAAACGGATTTTCTTTTACAAGATGCGGGATACGAATATTTTAGTATGGCTTCCTTCACCGATGGGTGATGCTATCCTGTGCACGCCTGCCTTGCGGGCTATCCGAAAACACTTCAAAGACAGTAGAATCACTTTTTTCGGCAGGGGGGCGGTTCGGCAGATTCTTTCACCAGGCGGTTTCAACGATGGCTGGCTGGAGCAAAGGAATAAAAATCCATTTGCAATCGCAAAAGAATTCAGGAAGCATAAATTTACACATTCGGTCCTTTTTAAGAATTCGTTCAGCTCGGCTCTTACAACATTTCTGGCGGGGATACCGTTTCGTATCGGTTATGACCGAGATGGGCGGGGTTTTTTGCTGACTAATAAAATCGAGCCACTGAGGCTATCCGACAGCAGATTTAAGCCCATATCAATGCTCGATTACTATCTTACAATAGCATCGCATCTAGGAGCCGAGACGGAAAACAGAAAGCTTGAACTGTCAGTCGAAGAACAAGAGGTCAGGAGCATGCAAGAAAAATTGCCGGACGTCGGCAAATCCAGTGGGCCAGTTGTCGTTCTTGTTCCTGGTGGTGCATTTGGGCCGAGCAAGTGCTGGCCAAGCGAAAGATTTGCACAAACAGCCGATTGGTTGATTGGCAACTACGAAGCAACTGTTGTCGTATCTGTGTCGCCACATCCTTCTGAAAGGAAAATCGCCAGAGAGATTTGCGCTTCGAGTAAGCAAAAACTTGTTAATTTGTCTGAAAAGCCGTTAAGACCGGGGGAGCTGAAGGCACTGTTTTCAAAGGCCGAGCTTGTCATAAGCAACGACACGGGGCCGCGTCATATTGCCGTAGCTCTGGGGCGCAAAGTTATTACTCTATTCGGCCCGAACGACCCTGCGTGGACAGAGACCGATTGCGAAAGTGAGATTCAAATTGTCGGCAATGTCGGATGTGCTCCCTGTGCCAGGCCGGTGTGCAGGAAATCGGAACACCTGTGTATGAAGGCAATTACCGTAGAAATGGTCTGCAAGGCGGCAAAAGAATTACTTGAGAATAAACGAAGCAGGGCAAAAGTTTTTGCTCGTCAGGAGTTTATCGAAACTTCAAAATCTTTTTTTCTTGATGCAGATTACAAAACCGGTTTTGAAGAAATGGGGCTAACTTCCATCGATTCTGTCTTTTCTTTCAACGCCGGCGAAAATCTCGTCAAGAATAATCTTGCTTCATACCGCAGCCGGCTGCAATTCGAAATCAATTCGCCAACAGCAACATTGTTTTTGAAGCGATACTACAAGCCGCCGATTTTTATACAGCTTAAGAACCGGCTCTCGGCACAAAGACGGGTAAGCTGCGGACTCTACGATATAGAGCCGGCAAGTGAACTGGCAGAAGCCGGGATAAAGACACCGAAAATTATCGCTTACGGCGAGCAGTGGCGGGGACTTTTCGAGAGCAGGAGCTTTATCATAACTGAGAAAATACCAGATGCTGAATCATTAGAAAGGCAACTTCCTGCGTATTTCAGCGGGCAGGTTACGACTGAAAAACTCGAACAAAGAAGAAATTTCATCCGCCAGTTAGCGGAGTTTATAGGAAAATTTCACAAGATGAACTACTGCCATCGGGACTTATACTTTTCACATATATTTTACAGCAAAAACGGTAAATTTTACCTGATAGACCTGGCAAGGGTTTTCAAGCCGAGAATCTTTCGCCAGCGGTACCTTATAAAAGATATTGCGCAGCTATATTATTCGGCACCGGGAAAGTCCTTTTCCAAAACGGACCGGCTGCGCTTCTATCTTCGATATACCGGCCACAAAAAGCTCACGATGAAAGACAAGATATTTATCCGCGAGGTTATAAATAAGGCGAGGCGCATAGCACGGCACGATGAGAAACACGGCAGGGCTGTTCCCTTTACAAGCTAAATAAATGAAGAAAAAAATTGCAATCATAATAGAAAGGGCAAATATAGCACTCGGAGGGGCGGAACGGTCAGTTTTCGAGCTGGCACCGGCATTATCATCGCTCGGTCTTGAAGTTGACATACTTGCTGCAAAAGGCGGAACCAATGCAAAGAACATTCATATTCTGTGTCAGGATTTGCCGGGTAACCGTGTTGACCTGCTCAGATTTGAAAAGGCAATAAAAAAACACCTGTCGGAAAATCAATATACCCTGGTTCACAGTGTTTTGCCGTTTGATTTTGCTGATGTTTATCAGCCGCGAGGAGGCACATACGCCGAATCGATTTTACGCAATGCCGCCAGCTATGAAAATAAGCTTATCGAGTCTTATAAGAGACTGACGGCCTTTGCCAATTTCCGCCGAGCGACCCTTTTGCGTGCTGAGCGGCAATTGTGCAAGGAGCCGAATGGGCCGGTAATCACCGCACTTTCGCAATACGTCGCTGAGCAATTCAAAAAACATTATGGGCTTGATGATGAGCGGATAAAGGTTATACATAACGGCGTTAGAATACACAAACAAATCGATAACAAAGAAGCAGACAAATACCGCACGGAGATACTGACTCGATTAGGACTTAAAGAGGCGGATGAGCCGGTGCTTTTTCTTTTTGCAGCGCACAATTTCAGGTTAAAAGGGCTGGCTGCAGGAATAAAAGCAATGCAACAGGTAGCGGCAAATTCCAATACGCAACGGCAGGGGTATTTAATAGTGGCCGGTAACGGAAAGATACGCAAGTATCAACGACTTGCCAAAAAACTCGGGGCCCACAGGAAGATTCTTTTCCTGGGAGCGGTTCGTCATATTCAAAGTGTTCTTTCAGTAGTTGATGTTGCTATGTTGCCTACATTCTACGACCCGTGCAGCAGATTCATTCTCGAAGCACTTTCCGCAGGTAAGCCGGTGATAACCACAAGATTCAACGGGGCGACTGATTTATTCGTTGATAAACGGCACGGCAGGGTGGTAGATTCGCCGGAGAATACCGGCGCACTGGCGGAAGCTATCGGCTATTTCTCGGATACAAACAATATACAAAAGGCATCGCAGGCGATCATTGCAGATAATATCAGGGAAAATATTTCTATCAGCAGGGTCGCCAAACAACTTGAGTCTCTTTACGAATCTATATTGCAAAAGAAAGGCAGGTATTAGCCACGAAGACACCAAGACACAAAGATATTAAAAGTAAAAATAAGAAATATCAGCCTTATTATTTGTGACTTGGTGGTAAAAACAAAAGGAAAAGCCCAAACTAATGTACCCGGATTTCCAATATTTATCCGACGTTTGCACGCCTTTCGTGTGGTGGATTTGTCTGGCGGATTTGTCCACCGAACTGTTGGCGAATTAAGTTTGGCCATTAAAAAAGGGAGAACCTGATATGAATGCAATCGACATTCTCAAGAAATTCTCGTTGTCTATCAAGCAACTTGAAGGACAAATCAATGCTCAATCAAGTTCTGAATTCGAGCGTCAATTTCGTGAACTCTTTTCTACACCAACAGCGAAATCTGCCGCCAATTGCGTCTATGTTTGGTACACTCAAAAGCCGATACATAGGTTGAAGGATTTAAGTAATATCATTTATATTGGAGAGACAATCCAATCTCTTCACGATCGACATGCAGGATATGCGGCTGTTGAAGCGAACGATTCCAACTTCGCTCGATATCATCATATCATAAGTAATTTTGGACCAATAGAAGTGTACTATTGTGAATGCGACAAACCAAAGGATCGCGAAAGAGAACTTCTTAAAATGTACTTTGAAAATCATCTCGAGATTCCACCCTTAAATAGGAAATCATAGTGAATAAAGCCTGCGTGCCTAACCAGCAACTCAAGCTGACGGAATGGGCGTGATATAAATCTGGGGACACCATACCGGGGAAGTAGGGGAAATAGAGGACAAGCCCCCTTCGACGCACTACGTTTGCTCAGGGCTTCGTTAAAATATAAGATAAGAAATCCGGGATTATTGTAATTCGAGGAAGATTTTGATATTATCACTGAATCGGAAGATATTGTAGCATAGCCGATCGTTTAATACCTGCCGCGACGGTGCGCTGGCACGGCGGGTGGGAAATGTCAGATGTATATAATTTTTGCTATTGCTATTATAGCGGCGTATTTACTCGGCTCGATACCGTTTGGGCTTATAATAGCCAAAGCACATAACAAAGACCTGCGAAGTATCGGCTCGGGTAATATCGGTGCGACCAATGTCGCCCGTGCATTAGGCAGAAAATGGGCATATCTTTGTTTTCTGCTCGATGTGCTTAAAGGTTTTATCCCAATGCTTGCTAGTGTTTTCACGGGCTGGAAGCCCGTGATACTTTTGGCAGTTGGCATAGCAGCAATTTTGGGCCATATCTTCCCTGTATATGTGAAATTCAAAGGCGGCAAAGGTGTAGCAACCAGTCTTGGAGTAGCACTGGGGCTTTGGCCTTACTATACAATTTGTGCACTTATCGCTTTCGGGATTTGGCTGGTGTTTGTTTTGATTTGGCGATATGTCTCGCTGGCTTCAATTGTCGCCTCAATTTCTTTTCCCGTGACATTGTTTCTTGCTATATTGTCGAAACCGGGATGGAATTTTATCACCCTGTGGCCGTTGCTTATTGCAGCGACTGCAATACCGCTGATGGTTATTATCCGGCACCGGGAAAATATAAAGAGGTTATTGGCAGGTACTGAAAGTAAGGTTTTAGAGCAAAGGCATTAGAGACAGTTTCAGAGATAAATGGAGAAGCAGGGGGGCGAGCCAATCACAAAACAATACCCCAACTATTATTAGTGGCTTAATATAATTTTATTTTTTGCCCCAAATAAACCTCGGTGAGGCAGTTTGACCAATCCCTTTTTGACTGGCGCCCCCCATTTAACAATGGAACACTTAAAACTTAGCGTCCCCCCAATTAACTTCTTAGCTTAAATCGGACGCTGCTACGCTTATTATCGGCCAAAACGGGTAAAAATACCTATATCAAATGCCTACAATTGGCAACAAAAAACCCTATTATTGGACGGATGATATCCTTTTATAGGACAATTAAACCCCCATTTATGGTTAGATTATATACAATATATAAAATATCGGCAAAAAGACCGGCTTTTCTTTAGCTTTAGATATAAATATTTCCGTTTATTGTTTTGCTGTGTCCTGACAGGAGCTTTATGTTTCAAGCGAGGCCAAACCACCAACAATGGCAATTTTAACAAGCTCCGCTACACTGTGGGCGTCGAGTTTATTCATGATTTTGCGGCGGTTCGCTTCGATGGCCTTGACACTTACGTGCAGCTCTAAAGCAATCGTTTTCGTGCTCTTTCCTTCAGCTATAAGCTGCAGGACCTCGCGCTCTCGGGTTGTTAAGCTCTGAATAGGTGATTCGGAGGTTGGTTCTATTCCCTTTATGAAGGAATTAACTACTTCGCCGGCTATTTTGGGGCTGAGGTATTTGCCGCCGGAACTTACGGTTCGTATGCTTTCGGCAAGCTCATCGAAGAGACTATCCTTTAATACGTATCCCAATGCCCCGGCCTTGAGCATATCCACGACAAACATAGTATTAGAATGAACGGAGAGTGCAGTAACCCTGGTTTGCGGGAACTCACGAACAATCTGCTTTGTTGCATCGATACCATTCAGATTCGGCATAGTTACATCCATAACGACTACATCCGGCTGTAGTTTTCGCACGAGGTCAATCGCTATTCGGCCGTCTCCCGCTTCACCAACCACTTCCATATCAGTTTGTTGCTGCAGCATGTTCTTCAGAAGCTGCCGCAACAGCCGCTCGTCCTCGACCAGTAAAATTCTTATACTCATAATTATTACCTCCGACTTTATTTTTCCCGCTTTAGAGGTGCAGTAATGGTAATTCTGGTACCGTGGCCCGGGGCAGAGTTAATCTCGAAACGTCCGCCCAATAATTCCAGACGCTGACGGATACTAAAAAGACCAAACGCACCTGTTCTTACCGCCATACCCGTAACTTTGACGGGGTCAAATCCCCACCCATCGTCTTCAACAGTGACCTGTATCTGTTCTGCAACTTTGCTGATAGATACCTTTACATTTTTTGCCTGTGCATGCTTGATGACATTGAACAGCAGCTCACGTATATCCCGGAATAAAAAGACCCGCATATCATCATTTAGCGGTTTTTTCTGGCCATCGTCTATAAACACTGTTTTGATTCCGTGTTTATTCTGGACTTGTTCGATAAGCCATTCGGCCACAGCTTTTTCAAGACCTAACTCATACAAAATAGGAGAACTCAAATCAAATGTCAATGTTCTTGCCTCCTGGATGTTTTGGCCAAGCAGCTCACAGACCTCGTCGAGGATATTGGCCAGCTCCCCTGGAGGTGTAGATGCACGGAGTTCATCCAATTTCATTTTTGATATAACCAGTGACTGGTCGATTGAGGTATGCAGTTCTGTGGCGATGCGATGCCTTTCGCTTTCTTCGGCCAGGGTTAATTGAGAAGCGAGAGACTTAAGCTGCTCTTGATAATCAATAAGTTTTTCCTCCGTCTGCTTACGCTCAGTGATGTTGTAAGCAACCTCAATTGCACCGATAACGCTGCCGGTCTCATCTTTCACAGGGGCTGCTCTTGACAGCCAAGAACCTATATCTGGAGGCCAGTGTGGTTGATTTTTTGGCGTTAATTCGGCACTTTGTGGTTCACCGGTTTCCATCGTCTTTGTGACTGGGCAGTCTTTACAAAGTCTGTCGAGACCCCAGGCATGGTAACACTTCTTTCCTTTTAGCTCTGATAGCGATAAGCCAGTTGCTTTCAGATATGCCCTATTAGCCCATAGGATATTGTTATCTTTATCATGATAAGCGATTATTTCACTAGCATTATCTAAAACTAAAGTCTTTTCATGTTCCGATTTTTGCAGCACCTCCTCCATCTTTTTGTGTTCGGTGATATCCATCCCTGAGCTCAAGGTGGCCATAACGTCGCCCTTATCATCTCGTAATACTGTATTATGCCAGGCGATGAGTCTTTCGTCACCACTTTTGGTCAAAACAGGATTTTCATAATACTCAGGTCCATCAGCATCTCCGGCCAGAACCTTATTAAAAATTTCTTTTATATTATCCCTAACACTTTTGGGCAGGAAATTATTAAACCAGTTTTTGCCGAGGATTTCATCCTCGGTGTAGCCCAGTACCTCACAACCTTTCCTGTTTATAAGACCGACTCTTCCTTCGGAGTCGATAGCTACCATTATAACCGCCGCTACATCGAGATATTTTTGGGCTTTATCTCTTTCTCTTTTCAGGGCCAGCTCGGCCTGTTTGCGCCGGGTGATATCGAGTCCGTACACATTGACGTAGTTTGCATCCACTACAGGTGCGAACGTCAGAGAGAATATTCGAGAGTTATACTCAAGCTCGGTATCTTTACTTAAGCCGGTTTTTAGGACATCGGCAATGAATTCGCACCATTTATCCGGTAAACGTTTGCCCGGCTCGGTTGTCCATGCATTCAATAAAGTCAGCCCGGCATCATTGCTGTATATTACTATACCATCTTTTGAGATTCGCAAAACAGGATTTGGGTTCTCACTGGGAAACTTTGCCAGCGCCCTGATTTTTTCCTGGCTGGCCCTTAGCTGCTGGTTAGTTGCCTGTAATTGCTGGTTCGCAGCTTTTAGCTGTTGTTCACTGGCCTGCAATTGCTGATTTGCGGCTTTTAGCTGCTGCTCGCTGGCCTGTAATTGCTGGTTTGCGGCTTTTAGCTGCTGCTCGCTGGCCTGCAGTTGCTGGAAAGCAGCTTTCAATGATTCTTCGGCCTTCTTGCGTTCAGTGATGTCTTGGACAATCTCGATGAATCCTGTTATAGCGCCGTCTGAATCAAGAGTTGGAAAGGTCTGAAAGCGGACTGAAAAGCGACTGCCATTATCACGGACACCCTCGGTCTCGATTTCAGCCGGTTGGCCAGTTGCTATAGCTTGGGTACCGGGGCAATGATGACATATTGTCTTTCGCTTTTGGAATTCCCGAAAGCACTTTTTGCCGATAAGCCCAGAGGCAGGCTTTTGGAAGAATTTACTCATCATGTTGTTGACCAAAAGAATCTTGTGATTGAGGCCTATCAGAGCAAAGCCGAAGTGGTCGTTTTCCATTATAGCTCGATACAAATCCCTCTGGTTCCGGAAGTTTTCCTCTGGTTTTTTCTGCTCGGAGATTTCGGCCTGAAGCTCCTGGATAGTGGCTCTTAGCTGCTGCTCTGTGTCGCCAATCTTATCCTTTTTCGAAGGATGTTTTTTTTGCCTGGGCATCCTTTATCCCCCTGATTCACAGCAACCAAAAGAAAAAACTTATTGTGTAGTTCTATTTGCTTTCCACATCGGCTTTTCGCTCTGGTCACCTTCGGCGCAATATATGGTTCCCTGCCCGACATCGACAGAGATGCTTTTTCTGTCTGTTCCACCGAGCGACTGGGCTGTTACCTTCAGGTTCTTTTTCTCAAGAAGAGCCAGAATCGAATCGATATTGTCTTCGCAAATAGTATCATCTTTTCCATTTAGAACATTTGCCCCGCCAACCAGGAACACTTTGATGCTGCCGTTTTGCGAACCCAAATGCCTTATTTCGCTTAGTAGGGTGTTAATGGCATTGGCCGCATATTTGTTTTTTTCATCGCTATTCTTGTTTGAAGGTGCTCTGCCGGGCAACATAATATGCGCCAGTGCGCCGATTTTCTTCTTCACATCGTAGAAGGCAACGGCCACGCAGGAACCTATAGCCCTCGATTGCAGGATTACCTGACCCTGGGCTGCCCCGACTTCGCCAATCCGGACGTCGATAGTTTGTTTCATCTCGCTTTTGTTTTCTTTAAATGTTGACCAATGCCAATTTCAATACTCGCACATTCCAAATTCCCTTTATGTGTGCCTGCGCTATTTGAATTTTCGACAGATTTTCCGCTGAAATTGTTTAGTTTGCCCCCAGGTGCATCTCTTTAGTGTACATAGCAGATAACAGGCCGAAAGTCAAGTGCTTTTTCGGCCAGGAATGTCAGAAATTTTTGAAATGGTTTTAGCTTGCGTCTGCAGGAATAATGCAAAGAAATTTCAAAAGTGAACCACCTGTATTTTTGAAGCAGTGCTCCTTACCGCCAGGCACAAATATCACAAAATCGGTATTAAATGGGTGTTCTTTCCCCTCATAAACAAAGATACCCTTTCCTTCTACAACGAAAACCTCATGTTCGTGGGAATGAGTGTGCAGAGGAGTGAAGCCGCCGGGCTGCAATTCAAACATCCGCATTGCGTAGTTTTTTGCACCATCGGCTTTTGAAATAAGCCATCTTATATCGACGTCTTTTGCTCCTTCGATTTTCACCGGTTGTTTGACAATGTTGCTGCTTTTTTCTATCTTCATTATTTGACCCTTTTGAAAATCATCTGTCACCCTGGGCGGAGCGAAGGGTCTGGCTTATATTACTGTTTTTGAGATTAGCATCTCATTCACTGGCCGGATTCTTCGGCTTCGCTTCAGAATGACACACATAATTTAAGCTATGATAAAACACCTTTTCTCACCCCAGTTTCTTGTCGAGAATTTCAGAAACCACTTTCGGATTTGCCCGGCCTTTGGTTTTTTGCATAACCTGGCCGAGCAAAAAGCCGCGTGCTTTACTGCTTTTCTTGCCGCCGCTGGTAACATCTTCGACCGCCTGAAGATTTTCCTTCAATACCTCGTCAACAATTTTTTCCAGCTCACCGGCATCACTTTTTTGAATTAGGTTATGCTCCGCGGCGATTTCTTCAGGGGTTTTGTCCGAATCTGTAACAGTGATAGCAGCTATCGTGCTCGATGCAGTGGCGCTGACAACGCCACCGGTAATCATTTTAGCCAATTGAGCTACTTTCTCGGGAGTTACACCAAGGTCAGAGACACTGCAACCTTTTTCATTGGCCAGCTTTTGGTAATCCTGGGTTACAAGGTTGCAGATTTTTTTCGGGTCTCCGCCGGCTTTAACGGATGCATCAAAAAATTCCGCTGTCGAGCGTTCCGCCGTCAAAACGCCTGCGTCATAATCACTCAAGCCATATTCGGTAACAAATCGAATCTGTTTTTTTATTGGCAGCTCGCACATCCGAGAACGTATATCCGAAAGCCACGAATCCGTCAATTCAACCGGCACGAGGTCCGGCTCAGGGAAATATCTGTAGTCGTGCGCCTCCTCTTTTTCTCTCTGCAGGATGGTCATCTCTTTTTCATCATCCCAGCCGCGTGTGGATTTATTGCCCATTTCCATCGTTTGGCCGGTTTCGAGAAATTCATCGAGCTGTCTCTGAGCTTCGTAATCAATACTTCTTTCTAATGCTCTGAAACTATTGAGATTTTTGACCTCGACAATCGGCGTTTTGTATTCGGGTTCGTCCCTGGTGACAATCAGGTTGATATTCGGCTCGAATCTCATATGGCCTTTTTGCATATCGGCTTCGGAGACGCCGAGGTATCTTACCATTCGTTGCAGCTCTACTGCCAGTGCTCGGGTCTCGGCGCCGCTGTTCATATCCGGCTCGGTAACAATCTCCAGCAGGGGGGTGCCGGCCCTATTTAAATCGACCTGCGAAAAATTGCCTGCGGTGTGGAGGTTCTTGCCGGCGTCTTCCTCGAGATGTGCCCTTGTTATTCTGATTTTCTTGGTCTTGCCGGATTGAAGCGGTATTTCAATGAAACCATTTGAACCAAGCGGCAAATCATACTGGCTTATCTGGTAGTTCTTGGGTAAATCGGGATAGTAGTAGCTTTTTCTATCCCACTTGGTGAAATTAGCTACATCGCAATTAAGCGCCAGCGCCACCAAAACAGCATACTCGACCGCCTGTTTGTTCATTACCGGCAGGACACCGGGCATACCCAGACAGACCGGGCATACCCTGCTGTTCGGCTCAGCGCCGAACTCCACCGCACAGCCGCAAAACATCTTCGTCCTCGTGCAAAGCTGAACGTGGATTTCCAAACCGACAATAACCTTATAATCTATCCGAGCCACTTTAATAACCACGAATTAGACAAATATAAAATTGACCACGAATAAACACGAATTAACAAAAATTATTTTTTAATTAACCACGAATGAACACGAATTAACACTAATTCAACTAATTAATTTCTTTTTTACAAATTTTGCTCCAAATTTTCTATAAAAAGGTTCATACTTAAGTTGCAAAGCCATCATATCATTAGAACTATTTCCACGAATACTTTTGTTCTCACGTGCATTCTGAAATAGCCCTACAAAAGCATTTCCAATTTTCTTGTTTTCATAAATTATCTTGTCGCTACTATCTAATACAAGCCTAAAAATAAACTCACTTTTTTGAATCTCATTCATTGGATTATTATTCCTATCCCGATATAAGTCAGGTAAAACAGAAAGCAGTTTTTGGTTTCTAATCATGATACATCTATGCTCAAGTTTTTGCCCGGGAAGTGTGCTCCCTTCCCTGTTTCTGGTAAAGAGACTTATTGAGCCACGGGAAGGATTATATATCCAAATTTTATGTGGCGGTATTTCAACATCGCCCCTGTTGGTTATTGTAAATTGATAGCCTTCACTAAGGCCTCCGCCACTGGTATCGAAAAATTCGCCACAAGAAATATCTAATTTCGGACTCCGTTCATACTGGCGCCACAACCGGTCTGCAATAACGCTTAAAATAGCTCCAACTATCAAACCTGTGACAAATAATATCATACCACACTGTTTCTTTAACACTCAACTTTGTGTTTATTCGTGTTCATTCGTGGTTAATTACATATCAATCTGTGTTTATTCGTGTTCATTCGTGGTTAATTACAAAAATCTATGTCCATTCGTGGTTAATCTGTAGTTAATTATAAAACCAATCTCTTATACTCAAATCTCGGTTTACCAAAATTCAAAATTAGTCCCAGCTTAAGCCCTGTAGCCCGAAGATAATTTAATACCTGAGCAGTATGAATGTTTGCAATAACATCCACAGTTTTTAGTTCAAGTATCAATTTATTATTTACCAGTATATCCGCAAAATATTGGCCTATAACTTTGCCCTGAAAATAAACATCAGCCGGAGCTTGCTGCCTGGCAGGTATTTTTTCTCTATCAAGCAGCATCATCAGGGCGTTTTCATATACCTTTTCCAGAAAACCGCAGCCAAGCTCATTGTGCACCTCAAGAGCCAATTCTATGATTTTATAAGAAAGTTCTTTATAAATTATATTTTCATTCTCATTCATTCAGGGGCAAAAATAAAATAATTAGTGTCCATTCGTGTTCATTCGTGGTTAAATATATATCAATCTATGTTTATTCGTGTTCATTCGTGGTTAATTACATATCAATCTGTGTTTATTCGTGTTCATTCGTGGTTAATTACATATCAATCTGTGTTTACTCGTGGTTTTTGTTTATGCCAGTCGGTTTCTTTTTCATACATCCTTGCTATCCGAAGCAATTTATCTTCCGCAAAGGCCGGCGCAAGTATCTGCAGGCCGATAGGCAGATTATTATCGT
>CAZBWE010000011.1:0-40456 GCA_964495465.1 uncultured Pirellulales bacterium | reverse complement strand
CCCCTAAATTCTTATCTATTTTAACAAGAAAATGACAAAAGAAATGACCCTGCCCTAAACAACCCTCGGCAGTGCCGAGGGCTAACATAATTCCCCTATTCGAAATTTACGGAGAGGGATTTTTGTTTCTTTCGGAGAGAGACTTTTTTCGTCTTTCCGTCCGAGGTGATTATATAATCGCCATAAAATGCGCGTGCTTCGAATAGGCCTTTGTCATCGGCTTTTCCGGAAACTTGAGTCCACCACTGGTTAAAAACAAGGTCTCGATAAGCCAATGCCTGGGCAGTTGGCGTCCAGTCTTTTTTCCACATTGCAGTGTGCGGCTGCCAGTGCCCCTGTTCCCAAAATCCCCACATTAAAATGGCTTCAACGTTGGGGTGGGCGAAGCAAATCGGAAAGAACCTTCGAAGCTCTTCGGCCATGCCCTCTTCGGTATCAGCGACAACAAGACATTCGGTGATTTTAATAGGCAGATTGAACTTTGCGAGCTTATCGAGAGTCTTCTGGACATGCTCGGAAGTAGTAGGGGCCCTGCCGGTAGAGTCGTTTTTGCGGGAAGTGACAAAATGGCCCTGGCAGCCGATGCCGCCGATAGGGACACCTTTTGCGAGGAGGTTTTTTATTTGAGCAATGTAAGAAGAGGCATTGTAACCATTCTCAACAAGAACGCCGTAATCGTTTACATAGAGTGTGATATCCGGATTTCCGGCTTTGGCCATATCGGCCATTTCATTAATAATTCCGTAACCAAGGCGGCGGCGGAAAAAGTCGCCATTAAGCATTTCATTGTTCAGGTCAAACTCTGCAATGCGGCCCTTAAAATGCTTTGTGACGTCAACGGCACGACGGTTAACAGCTGCGCGAAGCTGGTCATTATTCAGCTTTTTCAGCCAAGGCATAATGTATTTTTCCTTTGCCCAGAATATGCAGTGGCCCCGCATCGGTATGTTATAATCGTGACAGATTTCCCAAATTCTGTCGGCGGTAGAATAATCGACGACATTGGGCTCTTTTTCGCAGTCATACCACTTCAAGGCGTTTTCGTGAACTGCGTAGTTAAAGTTCTCGGAAAGGACCTTCAAAAACATCTTTCTGTCCTCCGGCGACATAGCATTCTCGTCTTTTTCGGCGAGCTGATTCGTAATCGCAGTGCCGAACAAGAATTCGTGACGAACCTGCTGAATCTTGACATCAGCGCCCGGAGCGGTCTTTACCGTGATATCGCCCATCCGGATTTCAGCTATGCGGGAGGCAATGGCGGACGGGGTCAGCTCTGCTGAAATATCTTCCTGGGCGAAACAAACAGGGACAATAAGTGCAATTACGACCACAAGTAAAAAAATCGGCTTTGCCTTCATAATCCAGACTCCTTATTTACATTTGACAATTATTTCCGTTTACCAACCAACCAGCTATTTTTGCTTATTATACTGAAAGATAAAGGCAAATCACAGCAGAAATATATTGGGTGCGGGGCAAGCGAGTGATGAGAGTCAAGTATCGAAGCCCTTAAAAACATCGGGTCAGCCGGTGTATATCGAATTTCGTATTGCAAACCAACAAATTCTGCGGTAAATTACGGGATTAAATACGAAAAAACGACGCGGCAGATTAGCGTCTAAGTGCAGTGATTTTCGATGATTTATGCAATAAATGCACCCGCCAAACCGTCTTTATTTGTGTGAAAAAGCTCAAAAATGACAGAAAAAGACGACTTAACCCGGATAATAATCGGCTGCAAGAAAGGCGACGGCAAGTGCTTTTCGCAGATAGTCGATGCCTATGCAGGCCGGAGCTATGGTTATTTTTATAGACTGACGGGCAATACAAGCGTAAGCGACGATTTGCTGAGCGAGCTATTTGTTAAGTTAGTGGAGAAAATCGGTTCCTATAGGGGCGGCTCCTTTGAAAGCTGGCTATTCAGGATAGCAACCAATATATTTCATGACTACTTAAGGAGCAAGCAAAGACGGAAAAAACTGCTCGAGGCACATCAAAAAGAACTGGAATCAGAGCTGACAGAACCGAAAAAGTCCGGGGGGGAGCAGCTTGATAAGTTACAAATACAGCTTAAGAAGATGGACGAAGATACACGAGAATTGATAATGTTGCGATTTTATTCAGGACTCAGCTTCAAAGAAATAGCATCGATGCGGTCCGAGCCGATAGGAACTACGCTGGCAAAGCTGCATCGAGGACTTAAAAAACTTCGAGAAATGATGGAGTGATGCGGAAAATCAAAATACCAGGATAAAAGGAGTGAGTTATGAACGGTCAAGATGAGAAAAATCTGAAAGAGCTGTTCGAGAAATTCGTTGGCAGCAGTGAAGCAGAAAAAGCTGTCGAGGATATCCGCAAAGGCGAGCAAATCCTCCGCGAGAACCCTGCGCCCCAGCCAAGCAGTGAAGTTATAGATGAGATAAAATACGAAATCGCCAAAGACCTTCTGCAAAAACGGACAGGTGCATACGGATTCAGAAAAACGGTCTATGAGGTGGCTGCCGTGGCGGCGATAGTTACTATCCTTACGGCGATAAGTATAAAATTCTTTGTAAAAAGTGACGAACCTTATGGGCCTGTAAAAACCGAATATGCGTCGGTAATACCAACTTCATTCTGGGACAGCGAAGATGCTGTTACAGATGACACGGACCTGGCGATATTAACAGCTAAAATCGAGCAAATCGAAGGCGAAATGCTTTCTTTACAATTAGGTAGAAGTGAGAGCAACGGCCAGACAGCTGTAACGGAATTAGAAATGGAACTGGAAGAAATAGAAAGTGACTTCTGGAAGGGATAAAAAATGAAGACGAGTCGCACAATTTTTGTAGTTTTAATAACGGCAATAGTAACATTACTCAATTTGCCCTGCACAGGTTCCGAAAGAGAACATAAGGAGGAACCCAATATCTGGTTTGAAGAAGGGCCAAGAGGTCCAAGAGGGCCGGAAGAACTAAGAGGACCGGATGAACTAAGAGGGCCGGAAGAACGAAGAGGACCAAGAGACGCAAGAAGGTCAAGACGTGGGCCAAGAAGGTTTGAACTAACCGACGAGGAAATCGGGCGGATTATGAGCAGTTTGAAAGAGAACGACCCAAAAAAGGCAGAAGAATTAGAGAAACTGCGCGTAGAAGACCCGAACAAGTTTCAGTTCGAGCTTGGAATGCACGGCGGAGAAGAGTTTGGCAGGATAATAAGAGAGCGGATAGAGCGTTGGAGGAATCAAAGAAAGGACGAGTTTATACAATGGCTTGAAAACAACTACAGCCAAACAGCAAAAGAGCTGGCAGGTTTGAAAGAAAAAGACGCAAAATTATACTGGGAAAAATTCGAGATTATCAGCAGAAAATACTGGCCCATTTTCGATGAAGAAAAGAGAAACCCGGAATTAGCGAATGTTCTTAAAGAAGACCTGGTGCTTAAAACAAAACGCGATGAGCTTGTTGAGAAAATCAAAGGCACAAAAGATGAAAAAACAAAGAAAGAACTAACCGGACAGATGGAAGAAGTTGTCGGCAGAAGGTTTGACCTGATAATAAGAAGAAAACAAATCGAATATGAGCGGCTGCTCAAAAGAGTTGTGGAGTTACAAAAACAGCTTGAGGAAAGTAAGGCAGAAATATCCAAATGGCAGGATGTGGATTTCAAGAACGAAAGTGTAACAAACAGGGTCAAGGAACTGCTCGGCTCAGGCACATTCAAGTGGGACTGACATAATTTACGATTTACGATTGATGATTTCAGGGCCTTGTGGATTTCCCGCAAGGCCTTTTTTTATAATTTGTTTTTCATACGTTCTGCTTCAGTGGCTTTTTGGAGGATTCTTTTTTCCTTTGCGGTGAGACTGTGAATGCCCTGCTCGTGGACCTTCTGCAAGATTCTGTCAAGCTCAAACTGCAGCTCTCTTTGTCTGGCCATTTTCCTTTGCCATCTTCCTGTCCGGACTCTCAAGTTGAATTTGGTTCGCCAGGATTTTGAATACACGTAGGCGGCCCCTGCGGCCATACCGGCCAGATGTGCAGCATCGCCACCTGCATTTGCCCCCTTTGTGATTAGGGTGACAATATAAATAGCAGTGAAAGCCACCGCTGCAACCCTGATCGGCACAGGAAAAAACAGGATGATAACAACAAACTGGGGAAAAAGGATTGCACAGGCGGCCAACATACCAAGTATCGCCCCGGATGCACCTACCATTTCACCAGCAGGCAAAAATCCCACCAGGACAAGCAGCATATAAAACAAGGCACCTGCAACACCACAGCCGAGATAAAAAGGCAGAAACCTTCTGCTTCCCCAGTATCGTTCAAGGGTCGGGCCTAAGAAAAACAATCCGAGCATATTAAAAAAGATATGCCAAATGAAATTCGGGTCGTGCAGAAACTGATAGGTTACCAACCTCCACAATTGTAAAACTCGAGGCACAGAAGTCGCATCGAGCGGAAACCATCGATAAGCAAAGCGACCGAATGGCGGTATGATAATCGAGACAAGATACACCGCTACATTGATAATGAGCAGCCACTTAACCACCGGTGTAATCTTTGGAAATCCCATACGCATTTGTGGTGCGTAGTGGAACTTGGAGTTGTAGTCCGCCCGCGTGTAATCTCTGTCGTAAAGGCCCATTATTAACTCGTATATAGTATATAGTGCCGTTTCTAATTAATTAGTGTCATTCCGGCCTTGAGCCGGAATCCAAACTCAAAAGTGCATAGATTCCTGCTTTCGCAGGAATGACAAAAGTAACAATTACTTTTTAGAAACGGCAATAGTCATCCAGGATGTTATTTCGGCTTTTGCGTTTTTATTCTTTGGAAAACAAGCATCAAAATCAGGCCGAAAATCACCATATAAAGGCCGAGGTTCTGAGAAACTGTCCCGCCTTTGTAAACGGCCCACCAGCCATACTCAAAGGGATTATCATCCCGTAGAAACTCAATAAAGAATCGGGTAATGCCGTAAACAATGAACATCAGGGCGAAGGTGGAGCCGGGCTTGACAAGAAGCTTATCGGATTTTGACGATTTTAGGGCTTTTTGTGCTCTTTTCCAAAAAAGATAAAGTATAAGGCACAAAACAGCACCATTGGCAGATGAGTAAAGCTCTGTGGGGTGGATGGGCAAGCATCTATATTTCCCTTTGGTAACCTCATTTTTTTGCTCTTCTGTTAAATCCTTGAGTAGCTTTGGATACCATTTTCCGTCTTCATCGGTATATCTATAGTACTCCTGACGAGGCAAAACCAATTGTGGTTCGTAACGGTTCCTCTGCGGATTTGCATTAATCTGGCTTATGTAAGCAAAGGAGTTGTATGGAAAACGCACAGCCCAGGGTAGATTTGTGGGTTTGCCGAAACAGCATCCATTGAGAAAGCAGCCGATTCTGCCAAAAGCAAGCGCCAGCATAAGACCAATAGCGAGGATATCGAGATAATAGCGAATCGGGAGCTTATGATACCATAGGTAAAAAAAGATGACAGCGATTGCCAGGATGACACCACCTAAAAGCTCAAGGCCGCCCCTCCAGATAGCAAAGACAGAAACCCAGTCCGCACCCCGGAACTCAGCAAAATGATGGACGACGTAAAAAACCCGCGCTCCGAAGATGCCCGCTATCAAAGAGTATAGGGCGGCATTAGTGATGTATTGAGGATTAGGTGTAATATCCCTGCTGAGGTGCCTTATGATAAAAATTGCGGAAAGAAAACCAATGACCATCATCAGGCCATAGCTTTTTACGGTCAAATGAATGAAAGGTAATTCAAAAAGTTCGCGATACATTACTTGATTTTCAATTTACGATTTTCGATTTACGATTGTTGAGGTTTAATCGCTCATTAAAAATCGTTTAATAAAATCTTTACCCTAAACTGTCGGTTTTATCTTGTTATTTTCGTCGAGGACAATTACCTTCGGTTTACATTTTGTTGCTTCTTCAGTGGTGCAGTAACAGAAGCTGAGAATGATAATGAGGTCTTTCGGATTTATAAGTTTTGCGGCGGCGCCGAGAATGACAATCTTGCCTGAATCTGCCTCTGCCGGGACCGCGTAGGTTTCCACACGATTGCCGTTATTTAAATCGGCGATTAAGACCGCCTCGTAAGGCAGGATGCCGGCTGCCGCCATCAGGGCCGAATCTATGGCAATACTTCCGGGATAGTGCAGCTTCGCATCAGTAACCGTTGCACGATGTATTTTGCTTTTTAAGATTTTTACAAACATATTTCGTCGCTCGCGTCTCGTAGTTTGCTTTATAAGGCCTAATTTATCACTTTCCGCAGATTATACATTATTTCTCACAGGTGTCTATGAGAATATTGTCGATGAGGCGGGTGGAGCCGATTTTTGCGGCGATGGCGGCGAGAACACGGCCTTTCGGCTGTTCGAGGTCTCGAAGTGATTCAGCATTTACGATACTGATATATTCAATCTCTATCGATGGCTCCTGCTGAAGGACTCTCCGCATTTCACCGATGATTTTGGTAGTATCTGTTATGCCATCTTTGATTAACGCTTCGCATTTTTGGAGGGCCTTGTAGATTAGAGTCGCATCTTTTCTCTGCCTCTGCGATAGATATTGATTTCTGCTGCTGACGGCTAAGCCATTCGTCTCGCGAACCGTCGGGCATACAACAATTTTTAGAGGCATATTCAAATCGGCGACCATTCGCTTGATAACAATCGCCTGCTGAGCGTCTTTCTGGCCGAAGTAAGCGACATCAGGCAGGATGATATTGAAGAGCTTGGCACAGACGGTGGTTACGCCGCGAAAATGACCTGGACGAAATTGACCACATAGCGGCTCGGTCAGTTTTTCCACATTGACCCAGGTAAAATTCTCAGCCGGATACATCTCCTTCGGCAAAGGGTTAAAAACAAGGTCAACACTGTGCTCCTCGCAGATTTTCAGGTCCGCTTCTATAGGCCGAGGATATTTTTCAAAATCTTCATTCGGGTCGAACTGCGTAGGATTAACGAAAATGCTGACGACGACATAATCGCAATCATTAACCGCCCTTTCGATAAGCGATGTATGGCCGATATGCAGCGCACCCATTGTCGGAACCAGGCCAATCTTTTCGCCCTTGCTTCGAGCGGCCTTTACGTGGCTCCTGACTTCTTTAATTGTTTTTGCCACTTTCATTATTTATTGCAACTAAGTCGCTAAGACACCAAGATTACAAGTTTTTAAATCACATAGTCCATTTCTGAAATTCTCTATAGTCCGAGATTGCTTCGCCCGCCTATGGCGGGCTCGCAATGACAGCGGCATCTACAATATAAGATGTTATTTGTTTTGCGAGGTATTGTAAATCTTCGGCGTTTTCGCAGTCGAAATCGGACATTAACAACCGAATAACCGGACAGGTTTTCCAGTGAGCAAAAAGCTCGTCATAATCACCGCCAAGGTCCTGCAAAAAACCCAGCTCAATTTTCTGCTCGTAGGGGCGATTGCGTTTGTGGATACGCTTCAGGCAATTCTCGGCTGAATCAATTAAACATATCGCCAATACCGGCTGTGCCACCTCCGAACGGACAGAGCGATACGTTTTTTCATATAAAGACATCTGCTCGGCACTCAGCAGACACCGGGCGTAAATCAGCTCCTTTTCGAAGATATAGTCGCTAATTGTAATTCGGCCCGGAGGTAAATTTTTAGGATTTAACTGCGCCACGCGGCTACTGAGGAAAAAAACCTGCGAGTCCAGAGCCAGCTCTTTCTCGCCGGCGTAAACCTTCGGCAAATACGGATTCTTGTCGTATGCCTCGCGGATAGATTTGCATCCGAACAGGCCGGAAAGATTCTCAGCGAGAGTCGTTTTTCCAACGCCGATAACCCCAGCAACGCTAACTAACTGCGGGACATCAGGATTGAGAAAAAAATCCCGGCCATTCAGACGCTCCGCCAATACGCTGACGGTTTCCTTCAGGACAGGATGAACCAAATTATTATTCAGCCGGCAAAGCCCTTTGAGGACAAAGGAACGCAAATGCATCTGCCGATGCGGTATGGTCAAAGCCGGTTCGTTTATGACCTGGCTGCCAAAAAGCAAAATGTCAAGGTCAATAATTCGGGACGACCACTTTTCTTTTCGCACTCTGCCGAGAGAAGTTTCAATCTCAACAAGCTCTTCTAACAAACCCTGCGGACTCAAGGATGTTTTCACTTCCGCGACGGCGTTTAAGTATTTGGGCTGATCTAACCCGACAAGCGGAGCAGTTTCGATAATATCACTTGTGCGGACAAGCTCGATGTTCTCATTATCAGAAAGGAGCTTTAGAGCGCTATTGATATGAGCATTTCTGTCACCTAAGTTGCCGCCCAATCCGATGTATGCAGTTGTCATCGGGATACCTAAAATTCAAAACTTAAAGTTAAAAGCTAAAAACCATAATTCAAAGTTTAAAAATCTCAAACTGACCGAGGGTCAGTTTGTAAACGCAAAAATCAAAGTGCAATCCGGCAGAAATAGTGCCGGATGGCTGATTTTATTATTGTTTTATGGCGCATAATACCTTGTCAAAAGGTGAGTTGCGTTTATAGGGACGTACAAATCGGTTAGTTTGAATAAAAATTTAGGTTTTAAGCTTTGATTTTGCATTTTCATCTTTGCACTTTACACTTTTCTAAAGCGCTGCATAGCTTCTTCGACGTCGTCTTGTTTTGCGAAGGCGGAAAGCCGCAAATATCCTTCGCCCGAAGGTCCAAAACCTGAACCAGGTGTGCTGACAACATTGGCCTTTGTGAGCAGGCGGTCAAAAAAGTCCCACGAACCAACGCCGTCCGGGGTCTTCAACCAAATATATGGCGCATTTCGCCCGCCATAGACCTTGTAACCAAGCTTGCTCAGCGAATCGCAAATCAGTTTCGCATTGGACAAATAGAGGTCGATGATTTTCTTTGTCTGCTTTTTTCCTTCGGGCGTATATATCGCCGCTGCACCTCTTTGTGAGATATAGGAGGCGCCGTTGAACTTTGTGCTGTGGCGCCTGTTCCAGAGTGGATTGACCATAACCATCCTGCCGTCTTTTGTAAAGGCCTTGAGCTGACCCGGAACGATGGTAAATGCGCATCGCACGCCGGTGAAGCCGGCTGTCTTGGAGAAACTGCGAAACTCTATTGCTACCTCTTTTGCACCTTCTACCTCGAAGATTGAGTGCGGAATACTCGTATCGGTTATAAAAGATTCATAAGCAGCGTCGAAGAAAATAATTGATTTATGAACACGGGCAAACTCCACCCAGTCTTTAAGCTGCTCAGCCGTCGCAACAGCCCCTGTGGGATTATTCGGGAAGCACAAATAAATGATATCCACCGCTCTATCGGGCAAATCAGGAATGAAATTGTTATCATCGGTGCAGGGCATATAGACAATTTTTTCATATTGCCCTATCTCGTTGGCCGGGCCCGTCCTGCCTGCCATCACGTTGGAATCGACATAGACAGGATAGCTCGGGTCGGTTATGGCGATGACGTTATCGCCGCCGAATATCTCCTGGATATTGCCGGTATCGCACTTTGAGCCGTCGCTGATAAAGACCTCTTTCGGCTCTATATCAACGCCGCGTGCCCTGTAATCGTTTTCGATTATGGCATCAATTAAAAAGTCGTATCCCTGCTCCGGGCCGTAACCGCGGAGCGTGTTTCCATTCGCCTGGTCGTCAACCGCTTTTTTCATAGCGGATATTACAGCCGGCGGCAACGGCTGGGTAACATCGCCGATGCCCAAGCTGATTATCTTTGCATCCGGATTTTTGGCCTTGTGGGCGCGGATGCGTCTTGAGATTTCCGGAAAAAGGTAACCTGCCTTCAGCTTCAGAAAATTTTCATTAATAGCTGCCATACTGGACACTCGATTCCCGATACTATACTCTCGATACTGGAATGATTGATTTTAGTGCAGGCGGACTTCCACGTCAAGGACTTTAGGTTTGTTTACAAAATCCCAAACGTGAGCGGGAATGACAAATCAGTGAGATGCGCTCTCATCTATGGATAAAATACTTTTTGCGGAGCGGCAGTCTTTTGCGATTTGGGCGGAAAGCGCTTTCTCGCTATCGAATTTCTGCTGGCTCCGGATTCGCCCGATGAAATCCATAGCCAGCCATTTGCCGTATAAATCGCCGATACCGCCGGTGAGTATATGAGCTTCTACAAGGAGAGGATAGTTATCTGCGAGGGTCTGTGCCCTGCCGATGCTAAAGACAGCGGGGATTTTCTCCCCCGCCGAACAAACATACTCGACACTATCGCCGATTTCAACAAAGCCGGCATACACACCTTCGGCGGGGATGAGCTGATTCAAGGGCTGTAAGTTGAGGGTTGGAAAGCCGAGCCGTTTGCCCTTGCCGTGACCTCGAATAATCCGGCCGAGCAATCGATAAGGCCTGCCTAATGCGACAGCAGCGTCTGCTATGCTTCCGGTTGAGAGCAAATTGCGAATTATCGTGCTCGAGACTTTGACCGGCTGTCCGGTTGAGAGCTTCACTTTCCTGCAATCAATTACCGAAACTTCAAAGCCGTTCTCAGCTCCTAATTTTTGAAGTAAATGGAAGTCGCCTGTCCGGCCGGAGCCGAAGTTAAAGCTTTCTCCCTCAACTACTACGCTTGACCGAATACCTTTGACGATAAATTTTTCCACGTAAGCCCCCGGCGAAAGGGCAAGAAGGTCGGGAGTGCTTTTCTGAACGAAAAGGTAATCGACTTTTAATTCTGCAAGGAGATGTTTTTTCCAGGCCAAAGGAGTCAGGATGCCGGGTGGATTTTGCGGATGTAAAATTGCGAGTGGATGCGGGTCAAAGGTCATCGCCACCAACTGCGTCTTTCTCTGCGATGCAATTTGACCGGCGGCGGAGAGAATCTGCTGATGGCCGAGATGAACGCCGTCGAAATTGCCTATCGTCAGGATGCAGCCACGGTTGATTTTCTTGATGTCAGATATCGTCTCTATAATTTTCATAAAACATAAATTTAACTATATGAGGTGAAATATGCAATGGTTTTTAGTTGGTTGTATATCGACGTGAGAAGAGTTTTAATTGAGAAAAGTAGAAAAGTTTGTGATGCTATTATATGAAATAATCATTTATCAATAATCGTTAATCAATTGATTGCAGCCAGTGGTCGGCTAAAATTGCAAAGTCGTAGAAATTAACGATATTATCGTGGTCTATGTCGGCTGCTGGATGCGTTCTCAAAAACGGATACGTCTGATCCTCGCCGATATCCCATATATCTATAAAATCCCAGCCAGCATCGGTAAACGTGCTTTCTTTCTGCACTTGTGTTGTTGTTTTGCCGGTTCCTGCGGCGCTCGTATCCATACCGCTGCTGTTAACATCCCAGAATGAATTTGAAACTGTAGTCCAATATCTATAACCAACTAAACCACCGACAAGACTATCACCACCAACATTACCTGTAGAATAACAACGTCTGAAATAATTCTCATCTGTATATTGATAGCTGCCATTTACTGAACCAGCCAAACCACCTACTTTATAATTTCCCGAAACATTACTCTTAGAATAACAATCTGATATTCTTGCCATATAACTTTCGCCTACAAGCCCACCAGTTGCTTCACCGGTTCCTGTTACATCACCTAAACTATAACTGTAAGCAATCAAGCTACCATAGCAGTTATTACCTGCCAAACCACCGACTAAGTTCCCTCCCGACACATTTCCAACAGCATAGGAGTTTTTGATAATGCCAATTTTTGGCCCATGCACTAATATGCTACCGTTTGTTCCTGCTAATCCTCCTGTAAATGCACTATCTGCTGTTGAAATATCACCTGTAGCGTGTGATTTTTCTATGGTTCCCGAATTTCTACCCACTAGACCTCCACGCGTCAACCCTGTAGCGCTGATTATAACATCAGAATAGCAATTTCTGATTACTGCAGTCTCATTCGAACCGGCAAGGCCTCCCACCTCGTCACATCCGCCTTTCACCATTCCTATAGTATAGCTATCTACAACAGTCCCCCCATCAATTTCACCGATTAGCCCTCCCACTTTTGATACGCCTGCCTCGGCTTCCACGTCCGCCGTTGCCCAGCAATTTTCGATTGAACCATTGCTCCACCCGACAAGTCCTCCGAGACCGTGCGGATCTGAATAAGAATGAATCTTACCAAGCGAAACAAATAGTTCGGTGTAACAATTACTGACATGACCGGAATTGCAGCCGATAAGCCCACCAATCCTCTTGCCCGTATTACCTATCAATTGTCCTCCGACCACTTCGCACTTTTCAACATCGCCAAGATTGATACCGACCAGCACACCGCAATATTCACCCCGAACAAAAACATCAACATCAGTCAAAGTAACATTTCGAACAATGCTGTTGTTACCCGCAAATCCGAATAAGGCTATATTTTCATAAATAGTATCCCACCCTGTATTATACGTAAAATTTGCTATAGAATAGCCATTACCGTCAAAAACGCCGGTGAATGCATTGACATCATCTCCGATGATATTGAACTGCGTGCCGGTGTAGTCAGCCAGATTAATGTCGGCGACCATTAGAAAGCACTTGTTGAAGTCCTCAGGATGATTGCCAATGTCGTTTAAATCCTCTGCGGTGGCGATTAGATATGGGTCGTTCGGCTCGCCGGTGCCGCCGCTATATGTGCCTGCAAAGCCGGCAGATGAAAATGTAATCAATAAAATCACCGCAAAAATGAAGAACGATTCTCCTTTAGCCATTTACCTGTCTCCTAAACTCTGCTCGCCTTTAATTTTAGAACTATTATAGCAAAAAACGGCCATTATGACAAGAAAAAGAGCGTTTAAACCAAATAGCCAAAAAACATTAGAATTTCCAACAAAATCAGCTTTTTACGCTATCAAAGGCGAGAGATTGCCACGCCTCCACTCCTGTCTTCGACAAGAAGACGTGGGGGTCTCGCAATGATTTTATTTTTATCAAAAATTAAAATCGGAAGAATAAAAAAATATGCAACTAAGTTGCAAATTTATCGTATAGGGTGTAAAATGCCGGATGCTTAGGATAACAAGTTAAGATTTGATATTGAACTGGAGTGAATATGCAAAAAAGATTTGGTGTAATTTTGACAGAACTAAAGAGCCATTCGCCGTTTACATCATTCGGGGCACTTACGGGCATTATTTTAATGCTGGTATTCAAAAATATAGGGCACGAAACAAGTGAAAGACTATTTTACGTGTTCCATCCTGCCCACGTGATATTAAGCGCCATCGTAACTGCTGCGATGTTTAAGCTCCACGAGAAGAAAAGCAATTTCCTCGTGGTTTTAATAATCGGTTATATCGGCTCGATCGGTATTGCCACCATCAGCGACTCTCTAATTCCATACGTAGGCGAGGTTCTACTGGGCCTTCAGGCACACAGCCATATAGGTTTTATCGAGGGCTGGTATATAGTCAATCCCGCAGCCGTTTTGGGTGTTCTGATTGCCTGGTTCTGGCCAAAGACAAAATTCCCACATACCGGCCATGTGCTACTCAGTACGTGGGCCTCTTTATTTCATATTCTTATGGCTTTGCAAGGCAATATATCCTTTCTTACCGGTGTTGTGGTCTTTATCTTTCTATTCATCGCTGTGTGGCTGCCCTGCTGCTTCAGTGATATTGTTTTTCCGCTATTGTTTGTCAAATCGGTGGAGAATGTATCGCATACGCATAAACAATCACCGGAGAATCGATAATGAAGTCAAATTTGGATTCAAAAGCAAGACAGATGCTAAAAGCGGCAAACCTTTACCACACAAAGAACCGAGCGGCAATACTGAAGGTGCTAACAAAAACAAATAAGCCGCTGAGCCAGGAACAGATTGCCCGAAAGTCAGGAAAAAATCGCCTTGATAAAGTAACTATTTACCGCACCCTGGAAAGCTTCTGTCGGACTGGTCTGGTGCATAAAGCATTTATAGACAAAAGAGCGGCGCATTTCGAGCTTGGCAACCGCTGTGAAGAAATTTGCTGTCATCCGCACTTTACCTGCAAAAGCTGCGGAGTAACAAACTGCCTTGTGGGTTTGTCCGTTCCGATGGTCAAAGGCCTGAAAAAGGGCTTTGTTATCCACCGCCAGCAGGTCCGGCTTGAGGGGCTGTGCCCGGCCTGTGCTTAGATAAAAATTAACAGTAACCGGAGAATTGTAAATTTGACGAATTTAGCCCGAAAAATTCTTCTGATAACTGTGATAGCGTGCTTTGCAGCTTTGGTCACCGGCCTAACGCTGATGCTGCACCTATCGAGTATAGAACATCCCGAAGAACATAACTGCGAGCATTGTCCAATCTGCCAGCAGATAATTATAAATCCCGCCAAAGTTATCATTCCAGCCGAGCCGGTAGTAATCTATGAAGAAATAATCCTATACGAGGTTGATTTTACTTTCGAATATCCTACAGCAATCGTGGAAAACCGGTGCTGCATACCGCGAGCTCCCCCTTTATCATCCCCTCATACAGTCTAAAAAAACAAGCGTCTATCACCAGGCATAAAATATACGTCTATGGACTGCTCCATCAGGTGCGAATTTTCCTAACGGAGGACAGATTAAATGTACTCGAAAAGTTTGGCTACAGCAGGTCGTAACAAAAGTACCACGGCCATCCTGGCCGTGGTATCACGGGCTGGAAGCCCGTGATACATAAATTTACGGTCAGGGATTTATTATGAGAAAGTTTAGTTTACGAACCGGATTACGGTCATTCACAAAAAAAACAGCCGGTGCATTTACGCTGATTGAGCTGCTGGTTGTAATTGCCATCATCGGACTTTTGATGGGTATTCTTCTGCCGGCGCTGAATAAAGCCCATCAGCAGGCGAAAAAAATTGCGTGCCTGAGTAATATGCGGCAGATGGGAATAGGTCTGCAGGCGTATCTGATAGACTCAGAGTATCATTTACCGCCGAGCTCATGCCATATAGATGACCCGAACGATTACTGGCTGAGGATACTGACAAATTATACCCGTGAAAACCTGCTGCTTCGATGTCCGAGCGACCGTGCGAAAGATTTTGTGGACTGGGACAAACCGCTCAGTGAGCAGGGAGACAAACGTTTTTCGAGCTTCGCCGTTAACGCCCTTCTGGACCCGATACATTTTCGCTACGGCGTAAATACGAACAAATACAATAATGTGAACAATATAAAACACCCGATGTATTGCATCTGGATTAGCGAGGCGCCTGATACGGAAAATTTTAATCTTGCCGACCATATCCATCCCGAACAATGGGAAGGGTCGGTCGATTATGCAAAACAATCCATTGCCTGGGACAGACACGGGGGGACATCGAATTATCTATTTGCAGACGGACATTCAAATAATCATAAATTCGAGGAAACTTATACCTGGCCTAACACGTGCTATTGGTATCCCGAGTCCGCCCCGAAATGGCCTGAGAATCCATAATCTTTTTTCAATTAAATTTGAAAGGAAGAATGCTATGAAACATTCAGCAATATACGTTTTTACCATAATACTAACTTTGACTTCGGTAACAGCGGCAGAATGCCCACTGGACCACCTTATCATCGGCTGTAATGAGGACGGAATAGAAGGAACAAGCGACGATAATAAATTATTTGTAGATTGTTGGCAGAAGTATCGAAACAGCGGAACACCAGAGTATCTACACTGGTATTATCCTCTAAACGAAAGTATTTTTACTGAATATAAATGGCGAATCGGCGAGCCGGGCTTCGACTGTTTTCAGGACACAAACCCCAGTGCAAATTATACATACGACCCAAACCGCAGTCTTTCCGGCGCACCGTATGTGGATTACGGGATTATGGTTGAATGTATTTCTCTATCGCCCGGGCTAAGAGCGGTTCACAAGGATTACCCGGAATTTACTATCGACCAGGCCGGGCAATCATTCTGTCACAGCTATATCCATTACCTGCAAGGTGATGCGCATATGCATATGTCTTATCAGGCGAAAGACGGCGAGAACCTGTACTGGATTACCTGGCAGATATATGATGAAATCGAAGATGCCAATCAATATGAGCCATCCGAGCCATTTACTATAGTTTTCAACAGGGAGCCCTTATATGGTGATTTGGCTGTAGATGGCACTGTCGATATTAATGACCTTGCGGAACTTTGTTATTACTGGATGTCCGATGATGGCTCAATTCATAATGACTATTATGAACGAGCGGATGCAAACAGGGATAAGTCGGTGGATATTTTTGACTTTTCTCTATTGGCAATGCACTGGCTTGAATCCATTTATTAAGGAAAAATATCACGCCTGAACTATAGACAAGGCGCCCGGATACGGTTAAAATAATCACCGTGAAAACGTATCCATTAAAGTTCAAACCCATATACAAAAAGCGAATATGGGGCGGCCAGAAACTGCGAGTGGTATTCGGTAAAGATATACCGGCTGATGAAAAGATTGGCGAGAGCTGGGAAGTGGCCGATTTGCCGGATGATAAATCCGTAATCATAAACGGCGAACTTGCAGGCCAAACACTCGGCTCGGCAATCGAAGAATATCCAAAAGAGATAATGGGTGATGAGAATTTCCAGGGCCCTTTTCCATTGTTGATTAAATTTCTTGACGCCGAAGACATCTTAAGCGTCCAAGTGCATCCCGATGAGCAGACCTGCAGGAAAATGGGCAAGGGTCAACCAAAAACCGAATGCTGGTATATTTTATATGCGGCGCCGGGGTCGGTAATTTACAAGGGGCTGAAAAAAGGTGTAACAAAAGAAAAATTTGCCGAAGCAACGTATCACAGGCTTCCAGCCCGTGATACCACGGCCAAGATGGCCGTGGTACCGGAAGGTAACGTTGCCGAACTATTGGTAAAAGTACCTGTCAAGGCCGGTCAGTGCCATTTCCTCCCGGCCGGTACGGCCCACAGCATCGGAGCAGGCCTGTTAATAGCAGAGATTCAAACGCCGTCTGATACAACTTATCGCGTTTTCGACTTTAACAGGGTTGACGATGCAGGAAAACCAAGACAGCTTCACATAGAAGAAGCACTGCAAAGCATTCATTTTGATGAGTGCGGCGACAATCTGCCGATAACAACGATAGGCCGGCTGGTAGATACCGAGAGCTTCAAGATAGACAAAGGCCGCCAGGGAAGAAATTCCGAGGTGCTCCTTTCGCCGGGCAAAATGAAAACTCTGATTATTTTAACCGGCTTCGGGATAATACTTGCAGGCAAGGCGAACCCCGTCGAATTCAAGGCAGGCGATTGCCTAGTTGTTCCCTGGGCCTATGAAGGAGCAATGCGGTTCGCGGACGATACACAATACCTGACGGTAACAATTTAAGAGATTAAATAATGTTTTGTGCCTTTGATAAAAGAGGTGAAAATGGCAAGCCAAGATAGAAAAAAGAAAAATTCAATATTGTTATTTGCGGCTGCTTTTGCCGGAGTTATGGTATTAATGTTCATTGCTAATTACAGGTCAGCACTTGAATACGAGCTTCGCAGCCCTGAAACCGGAGTGAAGAAATTTTCAACATACGGAAATCAACTTATAGCAATCTCCCCCAACAACGATATTTACACATTCGACTGGGATTCTTTATCTTTGGGGCCAAAAACCGGCAGCGTTAACGCACAAAAGGCGGCAGCTATGAGCGGCGACCGGCTCTTATGGATTCCGCAGGGGATGGACAACACTCTTACAGTCAGTAATTTAAAAGGCGACAAGGAACTAAGCCGGCTTTCGTTAGATTTGGACAAAAAGTGCAAGCTGCTGCAAACAAGTCAAAACGGCAGATATGCCGTTATGGCTCTTGCGGTTGAAGGACCAGGTAAACAAATCCAACTGGCAACAATTGCCTCTGAATTAACTTCTATCGACCCCGTTGAGACAAAAAGTATGGAGGAAGGATTGAAACTATATGACATTGGCATATCGAACGACGGCACAACCGTAGCGGCTGTGGGAGGAAACGACAAAGGGTATCTACTCGTTGCCGGAACAAATAGCAGTCAAATACGCTGGGAGCAATATGTAGAAGACTGCAACGAACTGAACAAGGTTGTCATCTCGCCGGATGGGCAGATGGTTTATGCATCAGAATCGGGTCGGTGGGTATATGTTTTCGACACATCGACTAAAAAACTTGTTAAACGGCTGGAAATAGACAAATACAAGACTCCTGAAAATAATCCCCAGACAATCACTTGTATAACATTGAGCTGCGACGGTCGTCTGCTTGCCGCAGTCAGCTCGCCAATATCACAAGTGTGGATATGGGATTCAAGAACCGGGGAAAAAGTCGTAACGATGAAAACAGGTCAATTCGCAACTTCCAGTATTGTATTTTCGCCGGATTCATCATTATTGGCCGCGGCAGATTATACTCTAAACCCAATAAATGTCTGGAGGATTTCAGAAAAATAAGACACGGGAAAATACAGGGTATGACCGGCATTTTTTGAAAATAACAGGGCGAAAACCCACGAGAAAAATTTGAACGATTCACAAGCTTATAATGATAAATCGCGATTTTCAGACATAAATCTGGGAATTGTATGCCCAATGGCCAACGAACGAACGACAGCCATAGAATTCGTAAACGCGGTCCTGCAGCACTGTAAAGGTTTTAAGGCCGTAGAGTTTTTTGCCATCTTTGACAAGAGCTGTAAAGACGGAACTTTCGACCTGCTCAAGAATCTTCAAAACAAACCGGCCGAACTTCAAGTAATCTACGCGGATGGAAACAAATGTGTTGTTGACGCATATATGAGGGGCTATCGGGAAGCACTGTATGCAAATTGCGACTGGATTCTGGAGATTGATGCGGGCTTCAGCCATCAGCCAATGGAAATACCGCAGTTTCTTAATAAAATGTCCGAGGGTTATGATTGTGTTTTTGGCAGCCGATTTTGCAAAGGAGGACGGTTTTCAGATGCGCCGCTCAGCAGACGTTTTATCAGCCGAGCAGGAAGTATTCTGGCTAATCTCATGCTCGGCACGAAACTCAAAGATATGACCAGTGGATTTGAAATGTTCACCAGAAGCGCCATGCAAAAAATATTGAATAAAGGAATACAATCCCGTGCTCATTTTTTCCAGACGGAAATAAAAGCATATTGTCGAAATCTGCGGACAGCCGAGGTCCCCATACATTATCGCTCGCCAAGCCAGGGCGTAACCAGCGGTGTTATTCTGGATGCTTTTAAAAACTTATTCCGCTTGTTTAGAGAGCGGCTTGCCGGTAATTTATAGCTATTAATGGGACAATAAACGTATTTATGAACGATAAAATTTCCATCGTCGTTACTTCCATTTCCAGCCCCAACGAGATTCTTCTGCGTCTTGCCCGTGGCTGCAGTGAAAAAGAGTATCAATTCATTGTCATCGGTGACAAGGCCAGCCCAGCCGACTTTCATATCGACGGCTGTGACTTTTACAGCTTAGAAAGACAGAAGGAAACAGGTCTTAAATTTGCTCAACTGTGTCCGACAAAACATTATGCCCGCAAAAATATCGGTTACCTCCTGGCAATGCGCAACGGCTCATCGATAATTATTGAAACCGATGACGACAATATCCCCTGCGAAAAGTTCTGGATGCTCCGGCAACGGAACGAGAGGGCTTTTATTCTTGAAGACGCCGGCTGGGTCAATATTTACAGGTATTTTACCAACCAGCATATCTGGCCACGCGGATTTCCTCTCGAACATCTAAAAGAAGAAATATCGCTGCTTGAAACGCTCAACGAAGCCGAATGTGATTGTCCGATTCAACAGGGACTTGCTGATGATAATCCCGACGTTGATGCGGTATATCGGCTGACTTTGCCGCTGCCCCAGAGCTTTCAGAAAGACCATCAAATTGCACTAACGAAAGGTTCCTGGTGCCCGTTTAACAGCCAGAATACTACGTGGTGGAAAGATGCATTCGAGCTGCTTTATCTGCCGGCCTATTGTTCTTTCCGGATGACCGATATCTGGCGAAGCTTCATCGCCCAAAGGCTTGCCTGGCTTAATGGGTGGGCAATTCTGTTCCACGGGCCTACTATGATACAACAGCGAAACATTCACAATCTGATGCGTGACTTTAACGACGAAATACCCGGGTATCTGCATAATAGCGAAATCCGCGAGGCGTTGGAAAGTTTACCACTGCAGGCGGGCACCGAGAAAATCGGCGACAACCTGAAAGTCTGTTACGAAAAATTAGTGAGTATGTCCCTGACAGGGCAAGAGGAATTAGCGCTGCTTGATGCCTGGCTCGATGATATCAGGGGACTTCTGCCATCTATGGGTCAATAGCCACATCCAAGTATATGCCAATGAAAGACAAAAATAATCTTTACACTGCAAAAGACCTCGCCAAAAGTTATCTTGTTGTGTTTTTAGCTGCCTTGTTGCTTTACATAGTTAGCTGTGCACCGGGGGTTCTCTGGCAAGACAGCGGTATGTATCAATATCGAATCTGGCAAAATGATATTGAGGGGGGGTTGGGTCTGGCCCTTTCGCACCCGCTTTACCATATTATCGGCATAGGCGTTAAAAGCATCCCGCTGGGTGAATTCGCACACAGGGTAAACTTGATTTCAGCCTTTGCCGCTGCGTTTACCATTGCAAATCTGTTTTTGCTGCTGCGTATATGGCTCGATAAAATCCTGCCTTCGATTATTGCGGCGATTACTCTGGCCCTTTCACATACGATGTGGCTGCACGCTTCGATAGCCGAGGTTTATACACTTTATACAGCATTATTCACAGCAGAATTGGTATTCTTACTGCTGTATCTTAAGAGCAGACGTATCGGTTATCTGTATCTGCTCGGACTTATTAACGGCCTGGCAATTGCAAATCATATGTGGGCAGTTATTGCACTTGCCAGCTATCTGGTGTTTTTGACAGCTTTACTAATACAAAAGAAAATCAATCTAAAACACTGTGGGATTATAGCCGGGCTGTGGATAATTGGTGCAGGACCTTATGAATATTTAATCATAAAAAATATCATTGAAACCGGCGATTTTACAGTCACTATTTCTTCCGCTTTTTTTGGTAAAAATTGGCAGGGAGATGTCCTTAACACTTCTGTCTCGGCGCAGATAATAAAAGAAAATTTCATACTCATTGCCTATAATTTTCCAACACCCAACATTATATTTTTCTTTGTCGGTCTATATGGCTTAAAAAAGGTATCACCCGTGCGAAGTTTTACAGCCGTTCTTTTAGCGATGTCAGTTTTGTTCTTCATATTTGCCTTCAGATACAGCGTTCCGGACAGATACGCATTTTTTATGCCCTTTTACTGCCTTGCTGCAATATTCATCGGTTTGGGAACTGATACTTTTTTGAAACGGTACCCGCAAAAACTATATGCGTTTTTTATATTGTTTCTCACGTTGCTGCCCTTGGCAGTATTTAAATTCACCCCTATAGTTGCCGAGAATCGCGAAATCAGTTTGGGAACAAAAAGGTCTATTCCATACCGTAATGATTACGTATGGTTCTTGCAGCCATGGAAAACCGGTTATAAAGGCCCGGAGCAATTCGCAAAGGAAGCTTTAAATGGTGCTGAAAAAGAGGCGATAATAATTGCCGACGGCACCACGGTTTATCCGCTATGGTATGTTCAGGAAGTTAAAGGGATACGTAAAGATGTAAAAATTATCTCAATGCATGGAAGTTACGAAAGTCCGATTCCGTTTCCCACATCAGATACCATTGATAAGTTGACAGCAGAACGGGCAATATATGTTGTATCAAATACAGCAGGTTATTACCCGAACTTTTTGTTGCAGGAATATCAATTAGAAAAGAGAGGCATTCTCTGGAAGGTGGTTAAGTAGCAGAAAATCTATTTATCTTTGTTGTGAACAGCGCCTCTAAGCCCTTTCATTTTCAAGTAACCTTTTTTCCATACAACCAATACCGAGAGCACGAAGACCAAAATATACACAATCACAGCATATGGCCAAGTTCTTATTTTTGTGGTCAAGCCCACAACCAGGCCAATTATTGCATAAGCGCTGGCAAGGACATAACTAATAGCGACCGTCTTTCTAAGAGGTATTCCTCTATCTATCATCTGGTCATAAATATGTCCCCGGTCTGAAACAAACAACGGCCTGCGGTTAAGCACCCTCCTGGCAAGTGCAACGGCGGTATCAAGTATTGGCAGGCCAAATACAACAATGGAAGCCAACCACCAGCGAGGTATGTGCTCCGCAAATAAAATCATCAGTGCAGCTATCATAAAGCCCAAAAGCATACTTCCGGCATCACCCATAAATATCTTTGCAGGATAACGATTGAAAGGCAAAAAGCCGAAAGTGCCTCCTAAAAGTCCAAGACAAATAATAATCCGCACAGGGTCACCAACAATACTAAACTCCCAGGTTGCCAGATGTATAGATAAAATCAGCATTGCTATAGCGATAATTACCGTTACACCCGCACACAATCCATCCAGGCCATCAAGCAAATTCAACGAATTCGACGCACCAACGACAAAAACAATCACAATCAGAGCTTGCAGGATAATTTCGAGATTACCGGGCAAGGGCCAACCTACGAAATCTGCAATTGAACGAATATTCGGCACGATGCCAACCGCCAACAAGGCAATTGCAGCGGCAACTTGTCCAAGAATTTTTTGGGAGGGCTTGAGGTCAAATATATCATCTGCGAGCCCGACAAGACATGCTATGATAGCGCCTGCCATAATCCCGAACAGCCATTTTAAAGCCGGGCTGAAAAACTCTTCATTTCTTAAACAACTGATGCCCGCCAGCACCCCGACTATCAAACCGATGAGTATGCCCACCCCTCCGAGATAAGCAATTGGCTCTTTGTGTGTTTTAACCAGGTCGTCGGGTCTATCAACAATACCAAACTTTATGGCTATTTTTTTGCAAAACCAGGTGGCTACCAAAGCGAAGAAAAACGATAACAGCAGAACCGGCCAAAACCTCACTGCCCAGGTAATCCCCCTGTTCGGTCCAATCAACTGGTCAAATATCATTTTAAATCCCGATTTTTTGAAGGTTTGTTGACCCACACCTCGCTATCATAGCGAAGCATAATTAAATCATTTGCGAATCCGTGAGAAGAAATATTCACTTTCATTCCAAGCAGTTCCTGTAATATCCATTTGGGGAAATTGGCTCCTGCTTTGATTGAAAGTGGAACCCCACCTCCAAATCGAGGATTTATCTCGATGAATTTTATCTTATTATCAGAAGTTATAAATAATTGCAAAGTTATGACGCCAGGACCCGCTCCAAGAGTCTCGACCAATCTTACAGACTCGCTCATTATTCGAGGGTCCTTTATTACCTGTCCTTTGCTCACTTCACCGGACCGGACCTCTACGCGCTTTCTCGGAACGACACATCTCGCCTTCATATTAAAGTCAACATATACATCACAGGTATGCTCGGTACCCTTGACAAATTCCTGGCAGATAGGATTCGGTACTCTCTTTGAGAAAAATAACAACTCTTCCCGGTTTTTTACAACGGCGTTCCCCCGACTGGCATAGCCGTCCCAAGGTTTAAGAAAACAGGGCCAGCCAAGGTTCTTTTTCGACAGTGCAGAATGAATACTCATAGTAACAGGCGTGTCAAATCCATTTTTCAAGAGAAATCGATATGTTTTTCTCTTATCCTGACAAACATCAACTACGCCAGGGGCCGAGACAAGCACTCGGCAGCCCCTTGCAGCAAACTTTGGTTCATTCCCGGCAAGAAGTTTCAGGTCTAAATCAACGGTAGGTATGAGTAATTTTACATTATTGGCTTTGACAATCGACAGCAGTTGTTTGATATAGCCGGCGTGTGTTATAGGATTAACAACTAATCCTTTATCACATAACTGCAGGGCAGAACTAAGCTCGGTAGTATCTGTCCCAAGAAACGACGCGTTTATTTTCAACTGTCTCGCCGCCCGGCGAAAGCAGTTAAGAAGCGAGACCCTCCTGCCAATGCATGTAAACAAAACGCCAAAGCTATTTCCCATTTTCGACTTTCGATTCTCAAAAAGACTTAACATCTAAATTTTCGGTTTTTTCTTGTCGGATTTTAACAAAAAAACGCAAAATAGTCAATATTTAATCCCCAATATTCCAATTGAAAGCCAAAATCGACACCCAATTTCCTTGACAATTTTATGTTATAGCTCTAAACTCTGGAATCCTGTTTTATTAACCAATTAAATCCAAGCGGCAGTCCGGTTACTGCCTGGAAAGTAAAAGGTAATTATCTCAAACTGACCGAATTTTACATAGAAAGTGATATAGCTGCCGATTTTTCGGTAAGATGACATAATGTGTCATTCCCGCGAAAGCGGGAATCCATACTATCGAACTCATTTGTGGATACCTGCTTCCGCAGGTATGACAGGTCGAATCGGTCAGTTTGAGTAATTATCTGTGAGATTTTTTGTCAGATTTCGGATGAACCGAGCATAGTGAATACAATTATGACTGGATTGTCAAGAATGCAAGACTCGTGGTTGACAGTCGAAACGCCACTTCTGAAGTTAGCAGCGGACTCAGGAGAGAAATTGTAGAGGCCTAAAATAAAAGATAAACGTATAAGTCTATTGTGCCTTGAAAAGGAGAAAATCTTTGCTTAAAGTAAGTGAAAATCCGTCAATGATTTGGCCGGATAACCAGACAATCCGTGACTTTGCAGGTCTATGGTGGGTTGCACATACCAAAAGCAGAAATGAAAAGGCACTTGCACAGGATTTGATTCGCAAAAAAATCAGCTACTTTCTTCCAATGATTAATAAAGTTATTCGCCGAAAAGGAAGAACCGCCCGGTCTCTTCTGCCGTTGTTCAGCGGATACCTGTTCTTCTGCGGCGAAGAGGAGCAGCGGATTTCACTACTAAAGACAAATCGCGTTGCAAATATAATCGAAGTCAAAGACCAGGAGAAACTACTCGATGAGCTATCACAAATCGAGCAAGCTCTTCGGGCAGGAGCTCCTTTGATGCCGTATAAGTATATCAAGGCAGGCCAACGATATCGGGTTAAGGCAGGCCCATTGGCTGATTTGCACGGAGTCGTTGTCAGAACCAAGGGTAATACACGTTTGGTCTTACAGATAGATATGCTCGGACAAGCAGCAAGCGTTGAGATAGATGTCGATATGATAGAGATACTCGACTAAGCTAACTTTAAAATGCCTTTCTATCAAGGGCAGAAATTATGATAATCCGTACAAGGGCCTATCCAAGAGCAGGATTGATTGGGAATCCTTCAGATGGGTATTTCGGAAAGACTATATCGTTCACATTCAGTAATTTCTCCGCGAGGATTGTGTTGTATGAAACTCCGGAACTGGAGATTTTACCCAGTGAGAAGGACCATTCTCGATTTGCCGGTATTACAGATGTATGGTCTGCGCCTGGATGGAAAGCGGTGCGATATAGGAAACAAAGAAGGATTTATCAAAACGAATATCGATTTTGCCCTGAAGCGAGACGATGTGGCGGAAAGCTTAAAAGAATATATCAGAGAATTGGCCAAGAGAATTTAAGGTATAAAATATGGACATCGTAGTAAAAATAGCGGGTATAGTTATAGTTTTTTTCGGGGTCTTGTTGCTATTAAGACCGGATATTACGAAAAACATACTTAATTTCTTCGGACGGGGCAACCGTATATACATTGCAGGGGTGGCAAGGATAGTGTTAGCTGTCGTATTTTTGCTTTCAGCTCGCGAGTGTGACATTACCTGGGTAATAGCCGTATTCGGGATTCTTTTTTTAATATCAGGATTGTCAATATTTATGATTGGGGCTGAAAAGTTAAAATCAATGCTCAGATGGTTCCAAAACAAATCGGCCCTGTTTCTTCGAGCTATGGCGTTGGCCGCACTGGCCGTCGGAGCAGTCATTATTTATTCAGCATAACATAAACCGACAGAATTTGTTAAATGGACAAGACGGAATAAATAATAAGTTACAAGAAAATCAAACAAAAACTTCATACTACAAGAGTTTTATCTGCGCAATTCTTACTCACCGCTTTCATTCTCTTTTTGCAGCAATATTATCAGTTATACTGACCCTGTGAAATTAAAATATAGGGTTAATTTGTGTAATCTGTAGTTAGCTCTCTTTAAATTAAACCCGGGCTTGACATTGGCCGAGAATTAGGGTAAACTTATTTTAGATTTGCGATTGCCGATTCCCGATTGCTGACTGGCGATTGATAATGTAGGTGTATTATGGATAGAAACATAAACATTGCGATTATTATCATTATAGGGGACAAGATGAAGCTGCCCTGAGAGAGCTATATTTTGTATATTAAGGGCCTTTCAGGGCGGCAAACTCTGAAAGGCCTTTTTTGTTGGTGAGTATTGCCACGAAGACACGAAGAAAAGAATTTTCTGACAGGATAACAGGATTATCAAGATATACAAATACAGTGTAAATCTGTGTAAATCCATGTCTAAAAAAAGTCCACGATGGAGCGATATTGACAATATAGCCAATAATACTTAACATACGCAGTTTAATGCACTTGAATCTTTTAAGGATTTGTTGAATGACGGAAAATGATAAAGATAAATCAGCCGCGGATTCAGAGAAATCCGAGAAATCTGTGGCTGGTAAGAGTTATCGTGATACCTTGTGCCTGCCGAAGACGAGCTTTGCGATGAAAGCCAACCTGGTTCAGCGAGAACCGCAAATGCGTAAAGAATGGGCTAAGGGTAATATCTACGGCCAAATCAGAAAGGCCCGCAAGGGAGCCCCGCTGTATATACTGCACGATGGCCCGCCCTACGCCAACGGCGACATTCATATGGGCCATGTTATAAACAAGGTGTTAAAGGATTTTGTGGTTAAGTATAAAACGATGGCGGGATTTGATGCACCGTATGTGCCTGGGTGGGACTGCCACGGACTGCCTATCGAATTGAAGGTGGTAATGGAACTGGGCGACAAGCTGCACCAGATGAACAAGCTTGATATCCGACGAGAGTGTAAGAAATACGCCAGTAAATACGTCAAAATCCAGAGCAAACAGTTCCAAGAGCTGGGCATATTCGGCGATTTCGAGAATCCATATCTGACGTTTAAGCCAAGTTATGAGGCAGGGATTCTGGAAGTCTTCGCGGAACTGGTTGACAAGGGTCTGGTTTATAAGCAGCTCAAGCCGATTCACTGGTCGATTGGCTGCGAGACGGCCCTGGCTGAGGCCGAACTGGAATACCAGGATATCTCATCGCCGAGTATCTTCGTCAATTTCCCGGTAGCGGAGGAAAGCATCGGAAAGCTAATTGAACTCGGACTAATCGAGCAACGAGAGTCGAGCGACGAGCGACGAGTATGCTTTATGATATGGACAACGACGCCATGGACACTGGCGGCCAATCTGGCTATCGCGGTTCATCCTTATCTCGATTACCGAGCAATGAGCTACGAACGAACAGCGGAAGACGGACAACGAACGAGGTTCGTATCGATATTGTGCAGCGACCGCATCGAGGCGGTGGTTGCAGCAGGCGGATTGAAGGAGGGAGAGTATTGCGTCAGCGAAAAGACAGTAAAGGGCAGCGAGCTTGAGGGGCTGCGATACCGGCATCCATTTGTTGATAAAAATCCGACCGACAAAGACGCCTATATGGTCATATTAGCTGAGTATGTTACGACCGAGGACGGCACCGGCCTTGTGCACATCGCGCCTGGCCACGGAGTCGAGGATTATATGTCGGGGCAGAAATATGGGCTGGCGGTTTATTCGCCGGTGCTCGATGACGGCAGATACGATGATACGGTGCCGGAATGGCTGCGAGGACGAAAGGTTTTAGAAGTCGATACGGTCGTAAATAATGATTTGAGGGAGAAAGGGCTGCTCTTTGCTCAGGGTAAGATTACGCACAGCTATCCGCACTGCTGGCGGAGCAAAGGGCCAGTGATATTCAGGGCAACGGAGCAGTGGTTTATCAGCGTCGATAAGAAACTGCCGGGGATAGAGAAAAGTCTGCGGAATCTGGCGCTGGAGAATGTCAAAGAGGTGAGATGGATACCGGCGTGGGGCGAAAACCGCATCGAAGGGATGCTGGAATCACGACCCGACTGGTGCATCAGCAGGCAAAGAAGCTGGGGGTTATCGATACCTGTTTTCCTGAATGCGCAAGGGCAAAGTCTGCTGACAAAGGAATCCGTATTGGCTGTGGCCAAACATATAGCTGAGAAGGGTTCGGATAGCTGGTTTACGGATTCGCCTCGAGAGATTTTGGGTGAGGATTTTGAGCTGCCGAAAGGATTTAGTTTTGACGGACTGCAGAAAGAAGAAAATATCTTTGATGTCTGGTTCGAGTCGGGGTGCAGCTGGTACAGCGTGTGTGTGAAAGAATCGGGATGGCCCGTGCCTGTAGATTTGTATCTCGAAGGTTCGGACCAGCATCGCGGGTGGTTCCAATTATCGCTTCTGCCTGGGCTTGGGGCAACGGGCAAAAAGCCATTCAAGAACGTGCTAACGCACGGCTTTACCGTTGATGAGCAAGGAAGGAAACAATCAAAGTCACTGGGTAACTACGTTAATGCGCAAAATGAGGTTGCGAAATACGGGGCGGATATCCTGCGGCTGTGGGTGGCGAGCGTGAATTATCAGGAAGATATACGGTGCAACGACGAAATAATCGGTAAGACGCAGGATGCATACCGAAAGATAAGAAATACTCTGAGATATTTGCTCGGTAATATCAACGATTATGAACCGAATGAACATGCGGTATCTTACGACGAGATGTTCGAGGTAGATAAATGGGCGATGCAACAACTGCAAAAGCTCATTGCGAATGTTACGGAGGCATACGAAAACTTTATATTCCACAGGGTTTTTTCGCTGGTCTATAACTTCTGCACAGTAGAGATGAGCAATATCTATATGGATGTGCTCAAAGACCGGATGTATTGCGATGCGGCAGAGAGCAAGTCGCGAAGAAGCGCACAGACGGCGATGTATAAGATATTGGACGGCCTTGTAAGAATGCTTGCACCAATACTGGTTCACACAGCAGAGGAGGCATTTAGGGCCAAGAATACAGGAGACAGGAGACAGGAGACGGTCGAAAGTGTGCATTTTGCTGAGATGCCGAAGGTTGATAAATCGATAGACTATAAAAAAGAGGAACCGAAGTGGGATAAGCTGATGGGTTTGCGGGATGAGGTTCTGCGTGTTTTGGAAAATCTGAGACGAGAGAAAAAGATTGCAAGCAACCAGCAGGCGTGCGTTACTATCTACTGCGAGGATGAGGAACTAACAAAGATTCTAAATGAGCTTGGGCTCGAACAGTTTGCGGCACTTTGTATTGTCAGCGAGGTAAAACTGATAAAAGGAACAGGCCAGACGACGGTCACAGCAAAGAAAAGCAGCTATCAAAAATGCCAGCGGTGCTGGAATTACTGGCCGAGCGTTGGAAGCGATAGCAAACATCCTGACTTGTGCGAACGATGCGTCGGGGTTGCCACAAAGACACGGAAAAATTAACCACGAATTCACACGAATTGACACTGAATTTTTGTAGCCACAGATTGACACGGTCTTTTTTTTAGACACGGATTAACGCGGATTTACCCGCCCACGGGCGAGGTCTCGCCAAAGGCGGACACGGATTTTTATTTTGCTAAGAAGGTGGGAAGAGCATGAGGGAATCGGGTTAACAGGGGAACAGATAGTGGTAATCAGGGGAAAAGGATATCAGGGAATTAGAGAATTAGAGAATTAGATATTGGATTCTGGATGCTCGATACTCGATGACAGAGAGTGAAGGATGAAATTGAATATCCAATATCGAACAAGGAATACCGAATTAAGAAGCGGAGGACGGACGACCCGGCTTCGTCTTCGACTACGCCGCGGCAGGCAGAGGACAGACGATGGAAGACAGACGACGGATGACAGGCGACAGACGACGGACGACAGAGGAAAAAAGCACTAAATCCTAAATCCTAAATCCTAAACAATATCCAAATCCTAAGATCAAATGTTCAAAACGGTGATTTGATAGTGGACCGGGTTATCAGGGGAACAGGTAGTGGTAATCAGGGGAAAAGGATATCAGGGAATTAGCGGATTAGAGAATCAGTTAGTGAATTTTGGTTAAAAACTGAAACTGATTAAGGAACTGATAAACTTCACAAAAATAAAACGACCACCAAATTTTGCTCCAAAACAGGCGTCCTATAAAGAACACGAGGTTTGATTACATCTGACAATAAGCCGTAAGAAACCAGTCAAACCACCAATATTATTCAATCCTGCGGTAATTTTTTTAACAATTTGCGGTCAAATCTGGTATAATATTCAATAGCCATTAACAAAGTTGAGAGCAGAATCCAGCGCAAAAAACGGCGCCAGGTGAGAGCTTTTATTTAGTTTGCGAAACTGTGTATAAGTCCGGATGGGTGGACGGTTGAACTACAGGAGAAGGGTTACTGCATAATCCTCACATAGATTTGTTCTAAAACTATGAAAAATATTGCGCATAAAAAGACAGCATACGGATTGTTTCTAACAGCACTTTTAATCTGGACTGCCGGGTCAGCTAAAGGTGTTGTTTTGCATCCCAATGGTGAGCCGAACCTTGCAACCTGGACGGACAGACCTGATAACGACGCGGTCGGACGCTGGGGATATATCGCCTCTTGTGTAGCGGTGTCATCGAACTGCATAATAACAGCTCAACATCCAAGTGGTAATCTTAATACGCCGGTTTCGATTGGCGGTAAAGCATATACTATTGCGCAGATATGGAATCATAGTACAGCAGACCTTCGAGTAGTAAAACTTTACGGCGCAAATCTGGCAAATTTTGTTGACATATATGAGAACACCAACGAGGTTGGAAAAAACATCGTTATGGGCGGCTACGGGAAAGGCAGAGGTAATTCGCTGCAAACAGGCGGAGTAACCTACGGCTACGAATGGGACGGCTCAAACAACAGCACATTACGATTTGGAACAAATAAAATTAACTATACTTTAAACAACCGTTTGCTTTTAGGCCTGATTTCCAATGTAATCGTCGCTGATTTTGACGGCCTGGGCGAGGGAATGTCAACTGCTTATGAAGGTGCTGCCGGGAACTACGATTCCGGCTGCGGCTGGTTTATAAAAGACAATGGCATCTGGAAAGTGGCCGGCCTTTGTCGGGCAGTGGAAGGCCACAGCGGACAGTCCTGGTTTCGGGACTGCAACGACCCGAATATCCTCGACCCTGATTATCTCGATGCAGTTCGCATCAGCTCCTATGCCACGTGGATTAATCAGACAATCCCGGAGCGGCTGCAGGGAGAGCTGACGGGTGACGACTGGATTGATTTCGCTGACTTTGCCGTGTTCGCATCATACTGGCTTAATACGGATTGTCACTATCCTGATTGGTGCCAAGGCGCCGACTCCGAGCCGGATGGCGATGTCGATTGGGACGATTTAGCGGAATTCGCTTATAATTGGCTCACCTCCGAGCCGTAGCTTGTCCCTAAGGGACAGGTGCCACAGGTAGCCGGACGGATTACGCTGAGAGTTTAGCCACGAATTAACACGAATGGACACAAATGAAAGAAAGAATTAGAGGAAATTTGAGAGAATTCGTGGTAAAAAAAATAAAAAATTGGTAAAATTCAGTTAGTTGCTTTGAGGAAAACAGCAGCGAGAGAAAATAGAAAAAGTGTTGTAGATTATTAAGTTAGGATAAAGCACAGTGGTCGCAACCAAAGAAGCAAAAAGAATTATCGAACAAGATGTCAAAGAATTCGCCGAAATACTTAAGGAACGCGACAGTCTTATCTTTCCGTTTATTAGATTTCATTTACTTACAGAAAATATCTTGGAGAGAATAGCTATATGTGAGTTAAAGAGGGCTGACCGAATTTTAGACAAGGGCAATTTGACCTATCATCAGAAGCTTTGTTTGGTGGACTCTTTTGATGTCGTCGAAGATATAGCTTTGCAGGCTCTCAAGAATCTCAACACTATTAGAAACAAATTCGCGCATACAAAAACTCAAAATATCAGCCTTGATGACATTGACCGCATTGGTCGTCCATACGGAAAGACGTATAGTAAACTCCGAGGTAGTTTGGGCAACAATCTCGAAAAACTTATTGAAAGAACATTTATATTAATATTCAAAGACCTTGTTGCTTGTGTTTACAAACTGGAACATGGCGTTATTGATAATTCATCATCTGATAAATCCTAACATACCGATAGAAAGAGATGACCTAAAGCCTGCCGGTTAGCCGTGACCTTATAAGCAATAGATATGGTTGAAATAATAACTGCACAGCAAGCAAGAAAAGTGTCGCTGTTAGATTTCTGCTATGTGTGCGGGAACCCTTTTACTGAAAGCAATCCTTCAACTCGTGATCATGTGCCTCCCAAAAAAATCTTTATAGCTGAGGATCGCGGTTGGCCGTTGATACTTCCGGCACATAATGAATGTAATTCAGAGTATTCATTCTCTGATGAACAAGCCAAAGGATTAATTGCACTATTACATCCTAAGGATACGGTGGTCCCACCACTCAAGACGGAACAAGTAGGCATTGTTAAGCGTGATGGAAAACCGACTGGTGTGTTACTGAAAGGTTTGTCCCTGCGCAGGATCGCGGCAAAAATCCTGCGTGCCTGTCATGCCGCCCTTTACCATGAGTTTCTCAGAAATGAGGATACAAATAGGGCGGTACTGTTACCACTTCCAATATTTGATCCAGAAACTGGCAATATTGATGAAAACGAGCTTCTTCCCCAACATCAAATATTGTGCAAACTGCTAAAAGATAATCGAAAGATATCAAATGTCGACCATATACAAGCATACAATGGCAAGTTTCGTTTCGAGGTTGTTTGGAGTACAGCAGATGATAATGAATCTCATTTTGGGGTATTCGCAATTGACATATATAACTGGCATAATCTAGGAGGGAAAGTACTCGGGCGTCCACAAGGTTGCTTTGGCATGTATCGCCTTAACAAATCCCCAATTCCTAAAAATGCTTGTGTAGCAACGTCAGTCGAGCTTCCATTTACTTATTTGGAACCATTAAACCCATTTGAGGAATAATCTTATAACATCTGGCTATGGAGGGACGGCCTGAATAATTCCAAAAGTGCGTTTTTGGCCGATAAATAAACTTGTGTCAATTCGTGTTACCTCGTCCTGAGCTTGTCGAAGGAATCCGTGTCTATTTCCTCCATTTTAACAGGGCCTCTTTTTAATGGTCGTTTTTCCGGCTTACCCCAAAAAACCTGTTCAGAATCTCTCATTTTTTATTCATTTTTTGTTAAAACGCATTCATTTCTTGTCATTTTCCATCACTTTTTGGTCATTTTTTGCTCATTTTTAGCCGTAATTTGGGAAAGATTTAACTATTGTATCGGTTATAGCGACATATCTCCCTCATTTTTGAACTAAAAGCAAGGATTGACCCTTTAAATCACCCCAAAATTATCCCCAAAAACCCCAATTTTTAAAAAATCCAAGTCTAATTTTCACAATATTAAACTGCCGAATTGGTAAACCATGAATGTAATAAGGTATGCCAGAACCGTCAGGCCGAGGAATTGAAATAACGCCCAGCCCCAGGAACCGGTTTCCTGCCTTGTCATAACGACCGTTGCCACACAAGGTGTGCTAATCAGACAAAACAACATAATGCAAAAGCCCGTCAAAGGCGTGTAGTTTTCCTGCAATTTTTCCCGCAACGTCTCAGTGCCCTTCTCCTCGCTACCAACTGCATATACTATGCCCAACTGCGCAACAAATACCTCCTTTGCAGCTGTCGCCCCGATAAGAGCCGTTCCTATCTTCCAGTCAAAGCCAAGCGGTTTAAGGGCCGGCTCTATGGCCCGGCCGATGCTGCCAATTATGGAATGCTCCAATGTCACCTGCTGCGCCTGCTCAGGATTCAAGCCGGACAGCGACTCTTTACCCGGTTTTGGGTAACTCATCGCTACCCAGAGGATGATTGATATGACGAGGATTATTGTCCCTGCCTTTCTCAGATATATCCAGCCCCTTTGCCACATATGAATCAAGGCAGATTTCAAAGTAGGCATACGATAAGGCGGCAGCTCCATAACAAACGGAATAGTTTCCCCCCTGAAAACGGTCAGCCGTAAAACTTTAATGCAGATAATCGCCAGCCCAATTCCAATCAGATAAATCAGCCAGAGCATAGGGCCTCGCCATTGCTCCGGAAAAAAGGCAGGTATGATAAGGGCGTAAATAATTAACTTTGCACCGCAACTCATCAATGGGATTACCATTATTGTCGTAAATCGGGTACGCTTGTTCTCGAGTATTCGCGTGCCCATAATGGCAGGTATGGAACAGCCAAAACCTATAAGCATCGGTATAAAGCTCTTGCCGTGCAGGCCAATTTTGTGCATTATGCGGTCCATAATAAAGGCGGCTCTGGCCATATAGCCGGAATCCTCAAGAATCGCTATCGCCAAAAACAATAAAAGTATATTAGGCAAAAATACAATGACTCCGCCGACACCGCCGATTACACCATCAACCAAAAGAGATTTAAGCTGGCTTTCACTTCCGGCCGGCCAAAAGTCAGCTATACTTTTTCCCGCCCATTCAAAAAACTGCTCCAGCCAGCCCATCGGATAATCACCTATCTTAAAAGTCAGGAAAAAGACCATATACATCAGCAAAAGAAAAATCGGCAGCCCCAGTATGCGATTTGTTACTACGGCATCTACCATATCGCTTATGCTGTGACGTAATTCAACAGTGCTCTTGATTGTCTCCTGGCAAGCACCCGATATAAAACCATACCTTCGGTCCGCAATTATAATCTCCGGCTCATCGCTGAAAATCGTTCTTAAACGCTCGATACTGCCAGTTAGAGCCTCAAAAATCTCCCTGCTACTAATTTTCTTTGTTATCTCAATATCCTGCTCAAGCAACTTGACTGCCAGCCATTTAGAACTGTATTTTTGTGTTAATTTCGGCTCTTTATCTGTGATAAGCGTTTCAATTTTTTTCAGTTCGTTTTCAATCTCATATCCGTAATTTACCTTGTGAGTGCGCTCAACCTTTCCGGCCCGTGCTGTCTCAATAATAGCATTGAGCAACTCTGTCTTACCTTTGCCTTTATTACCCACCATAGGCACTATTTTCGCCTGTAAAAGGTCGCAAAGCTGCTCGATATCAAACTGCAAACCCCTTTGCGCGGCGATGTCACTCATATTGAAAGCCAAAACCAAAGGCACATCCATCTCGATTAACTGAGTTGCCAGATACAGGTTGCGTTCGATATTAGAAGCATCTATAATGTCAACAACAACATCCGGCTGCTCATCGATGATAAAATTGCGGGCAACAAGCTCTTCGTCCGAATAAGCCGTCAAGCTGTATGTTCCCGGCAAATCAACAATAACCATCTCATACCCGGCGTATCTGCACAATCCCTGCTTTTTTTCGACCGTCACTCCCGGGTAATTGCCTACGTGCTGGCGAGCACCTGTCAGCAGGTTGAATACAGTGGTCTTGCCGCTATTGGGATTGCCAGCCAACGCTATAGTTATTTTTCTGTTGTCGGTCATATTGTATCTCTACTAATTGTCGTTATGCTCCAATGACAGCTTCGGCGATTGTTTTCTCATCAACATAATAAAAGTGCCGCCCAACACCATAACAATGCAGAGAATCTGTCCCATTGTGAATAAATGCCATATAGAGCCCAGCCCAGGATTTGGCTCTCTTACAAATTCAATACAAAACCGAATTATTCCATAACCAATGATATAAAAGCAGAAGTGAAAACCATCGAAATAGCGCTTTTTCCTTATACTCCAAAGAATTATGAAAAGACATACTCCTTCAAAAAAGGCCTCGTAGAGCTGTGAGGGGTGTCGTAATTGATGAGTTTCGTCTAAAGGAAAGTACATCCCCCAGGGAACAGATGTAACTCGACCATAAAGCTCTCCGTTGAGAAAATTGCCTATCCGGCCAAATGTAAATCCTAAAGGAATCGCAGGTGAAACCAAGTCTGCAAAACGCCAAAACTTTACTCTTCTTTTATAGCAGAAAAGCAAAGAAGCTAAAATTACTCCAAGCAATCCCCCGTGATAAGACATTCCGAAAAGACCGATGTAGCGGAATCCATTTGAATAATCAAACGGACAAATTATTCTTAATGGATGTGCGATGAAATACGTTAAATCATAAAATAATACGAAGCCGAGTCTTCCCCCAATCAGCGTACCCGAAATAGCATACAGAAAAAAAGTTTGTATAGTGTTTTTGGAATATTCGTATCTTTCGTTTTTTAATCTGTGCAAAACAAGTAAATATGTGATAGTAAAGGCAACAAGATACATTAAGCTATAATAGCGTATTTGAAACAGGCCAATCTCAAATATATTGGGATTAATGTGCTCTGGGATATGATTCCACCAGTTCATTACTTATATCGTCTTCCAAAATATTTTAGACTTACTATAAAAAAGTGAATATAATATTAAACTTCTCTGACCATAATCTTCTGGGCCATACCCCTGCCAAACATCATCTTTGAGCCCTTAACGCTTATCACAAAAGGCCCAGAACGGCTGTTGTTTATGACCGTGATTTCGATATTGGGCACAAACCCCATTGAGATAAGGTGACTATTCAAACCTCGCCCTGCATTTATCCTGGCCAGCTTAACCGTTTCACCGGCCCTAACCATCGACAATGGTTTTAAAGGCTTGTTTCTCATAATTTCACCATAATCTTCGACGCATCTTCTTTGCGAAGTGAAAGATGATAGCCCTTCAATTTCACATCAATCGGATCACCAAATGGCGCGACTCTTTGAACTTCCACAATTGTCCCCGGCACAACACCCATATCAGCGATGCGCTTATTCACGCCGCTTTGTCCAATTATCTTAACAATTTTGCCTTTTTGGCCCGGTTTAAGCTCGTTAAGCCCGACTATGCCGCTCACTTTACTTATCTCCCTGTTTGAAAAATCGCTATTTTGCAATCTGGTTTTACAGAACCTTTGAAATTCGCCTGCAAAATCGTAACCATTTTTATTGCCGTGGTTAATAAAGTCTATGAAACACAAAAGTCTTGCAATAACCTCTATCCCAAGGATGTGCTCAGCCCTGCAGGCCACCTGCTGGGCAATATCCGAATCAATCCCCAGGACATCAATGAAAAACGATTTGAGAATATTATGTTTCCGCACAACTTCGGCTGCCGCTGCCTGACCGGCTCCAGTAAGTGTAACATATTCGTATGGCTTATAATTAGCCAATCCCTTTTTCCTCAAAAGCCGTAAGGCACCGGTAACAGAAGACTTAGAGACGCTGAGCAATTTTGCTATGTCCTTGCTACGGGCCACGTCCGACTCACCGGCGAGATTAAATATCGCCTCAAGGTAATCCTCAAGGGATGCACTTAATTGTTTACTTTTCACTGCTGCCATAGGTCTTTTCTTTACTATATACGTTTGACCTAATATAGTTAGTCATGCCTAACTTTGTCAAGGATTTTTAAAAATTATAATCAAAAAATTTGTTTTTATCGATTATTTTATATTACAATACAGGCCTTACGGGGCGTGGCGCAGTTTGGCTAGCGCGCTTGACTGGGGGTCAAGAGGTCGCAGGTTCAAGTCCTGTCGCCCCGATTTTCCCTATTTTCTTGAGCACCCCGGTCCTGCTGATATTACCTCCTCATCCAGCTATGCTGAAATCCCCCGCAGCAGAGATATAAAACTGCTTTTCAAATCCTTTGTCCGATTCAAAGCGGTATTGTGTCTGCCCTTTTAACAAAATATCGTTCCTGTCGCAAATAATCTCTATATCCTGTTCGGGATTTCTGCTGCGGATTATGTTGGCTAACAGAAAGGCCTTTTCGAGACCATCACCCGTCTTATAGTTCGCAACCTCGTCCGGCTGAGCCAATCGCCCGCCATCATAAATCGAGATATCCCCCATCGCTTTAAGCTGAGCGTAAACCTCATCGACCGACATAGATTCAGCCAGCTTGATTGAAGCCGGATTACGCTCTACCGCCGCCTTGACAAACGGCGTCCAGTCGCAGCTTTGCATATCGCGATACGCATAAAAGGCAAGGTCAGCGGCAGTGTTGGTTTTGCGAAGCTGCTGCAGGTAGTCGATAATCTCTTTCCTATCCTGCTCGACGTTTATTTCAATCGGCTCAGCAGGCAGAAAGTTTTTGTCTAAAGCCGGCAGCTTAGCCTCGGTATGCAAAAATTCAGAGAGCTTTTCAACAAGCTCCTGGGCATCGGGAACAACCGGCTCAATAAAACTTTTTAATGCCGACCTGCCATCCGTTTTTTTCAGGTCGATTTTCTTCGTCCGTATCAATTCATCGAGCTTGTCGCAGCGGATTCTTCCGGGCAGCTCATACGGGACAAAATCCTCATCGGAGACCTCGGCAAGCAGCTTGTCATAAGTTTTGTCGGCGATTTGGTAATTGCTGCCGTGCTCGTAATGAAAGAGCACCTCGGCCTTGAGGAAGTGCGGCTGGCCGTGACAGTCACGGCAGACCTGGAAGTATTTCTGATAGTCCCGATAAGTTCTCAGAAAACTCGCAAACACAGGAAGAGATAACTCCATCGAAAGATACGAGGCGAGCTTGCGAGCGAAATCCTGATAAATCTTTTTATCTATGGTCGCATCCTTGTATAAACAGTGCACCCAGCCGGACGGATGAGCGACAATCGTTACGTTTTCATTTCGCAGGGCACGCTGGGCCTTGTTGGATATGGCAGTGCCGTTGAACCACATCGTTTTGGTAACAAGCCGTCTGTTATTGGTCAAAATCCCTTCCTTTAAATCGATGAAATTCTGCGAATGAAGAGGCGTAAGAATCATATAAATATCTTCGAGCGGAATTTGACAGACTATAAAGGCCGCAGCGACGTAAAGGGCCGCAAGGGACACACATTCGCCTGCCGCCCTTTCGTAACCTTCCTTCAGACGAAAGGCATTCATCGCCTCGACGGTTTCGGTCTTCCAGTACGGAATAACAACATCATCATACTTATCCAGGCCGAAGTGCCTTCGTATATCAACGTCGAAGTAATACCTGTCACCATGATAACCGAAAAGTGCGTTGCTCCTTGCGATATCGTCGGATGAAATAAATTTTTCGAACCTCTTAAGCTCCTTTGCCTTGCTGGTAAGACCCCAGGTCTCCAAATCAAGATTGAACTCATACTCATCTATTATGAATTGCTTGAGCCGCATTAACTTTCGGTAGCTGCTTTTGCCTTCGAGCTTTTTGAAGCAATCCAGCTCCCGCCACTGCCAGATAACCGGGCTCATAATATTGGCCAGGACTATGCTATACATAAGCTCCGGAAAGACAAAGATTTCCATATCCGAAAGCGTTATCGCAGATGAGCGTTTCTCCAGCAGCTCCGCATCCATCTTAAACTCGCTCCACTAACTTGGTTAAAAAAATAATATTTTTAGCCACAGAGGGCACAGAGAACACAGAGATAATAAAAAAATAATTTTTGTCAATTCGTGTTCATTCGTGGTAAAAAAAACACTGCTTACAAACCGAGCGAAGCGAAGCAATCTCGATGTCCAACAGATATAGATTGCCACGACCTGCTTCGCAGGTCTCGCAATGACGTTTTAAAGTCATACTTCTTTCTTCAAACTCTCCGGCAGCGTCTCAATAAAGGACCTGATTCTGTCCCGCGTCTTTCTAAAAGCAGTCATAATCTCATGCTCAGAGCCGATTATAAAAGAAGGGTCATCAAATCCCCTGTGAATCATTTTTGTCTTACCGCCGAATACCGGACACAGCTCTTTCGCAGTATCGCACAGGGTAATTACATAATCAAAATCTATGCCGGCCAAATCATCGATGCCCTTGGAATACTGCTGCGAGATATCAACTCCCGCTTCAGCCATTACCTCGACGGCCCTTTCATTGAGACCTGCAGGGCTTATTCCAGCCGAGTAGGCATCGATAATATCGCCTTTTATGTGCCTTGCCCAGCCCTCAGCCATCTGGCTTCGGCAGGCATTACCCGTGCAGAGAAACAGGATTTTGAACTTTTCTTCAGGCAAATCTATAACCAATTACCATTTAACCATTTAACCAATCTTTATTAGATAGGATAACAGGATTTGGAAGAAAATTAAAGAGCAAATATTAATTCCCGCCACAAAAGACACAGAGAAATATAGCCACGAATTAACACGAATAAACACTAATTATTTTTTGGCCACAGAGACCGCAGAGTTCACAGATAAAATTTTTTAGACACGGATTTACACGGATTTACACAGTTTTTTTGATATTGTATGTTTGGAAAGATAAATAATTTGAATGGATTTTTGCCGGTCATTAAAATAAGATTTGCCTTGCAAAGGTCTTTTCTTGGTATATAATAATTGCCAAAAGCGCAATTTATTGCCGACTGGAAATGAAGGGAGGAAAAAGTGTTTTTTCCTTTTTAATT
>CAZBWE010000010.1:0-41747 GCA_964495465.1 uncultured Pirellulales bacterium | reverse complement strand
TTTCGGATTCTCCTAAAATTTGGCTGATTATATATACAGTGTGCCTTTTGCTCAACCCCGTTAGATACTTTTTTTATCAGAAAGTCCGGCGTACTAAGGTATATCTCTAACGGGGTCAAGTGAGGAATTACTTTTACAGGAAGACACCGGCTGTTTCGGAACACCAGCCCGTATTGATGAGTTTGAGGTCATTGGGTTTTCCTGTTCAAGTGGAGGGGCAAGCTTATTTCAGAATAACTCCCCACTCGACGACTGTGAAACCCTCTCTGACAAATGGTGGTATGGCCGGCGGCTGTATACTGATGTTGTCATCTTGCAGACCTCTCACTGAGTAAATAAGCCTGATAAGATTCGCCGGTTGCGTGGAAAACTCCAGCTTTACCATATTGTTAAGTTTATCGTTATACTGGGGGTATATCGCATAGCAGGGATACTCTGTCAGGCGTGGAACCCAGTATTCGATGAAATCGTCTATTTCCTTCTCGTTGAAGCCCGTCTGTGCCATATTATTTCTGAAAAAGTCTTCCAGTTCTTCTTGCATCACTACCCAGCCGGCAGCGTATTGTCCGTAGTCGGGCTGCAAACTTTCGTAGAAAAGGTACTCAAATTGGCCGTCAATAATTCCTGAGGGCTCTACAGTTATGTGCCAACCATCGTTGTAATCGGGGATGGCTGTCGTGATTTGCCCTCCATGCGGAAAGACAACCTGGATGTCTAACTCTGTTGTTTCTTGTGGATAGAGATAAATATTTGGCTTAAGCATAATGTGATTGCAACGGAAAGAGAATTCTTGGTATTGTTGCTGAATTTCTACCGGTTCCAAATGATACCCACCAGAACCCTCGAATTCATAAAATTCAAAATAATAATTACACGGTTGCAGTTCTATGGCAAATCTTCCCTGTTCATCGGTCCGAAACTGAGTGACAACTTCAAGCGTGTCTATGTCCACGACGTTTACGTCCGTATTTGCAAGATAGCCATCAGAAAAAAACGGCTGCGTCAAAAAGATAACGCCGTTGAACTTACCAGCTATAGTTGGATCCAGGTCAACGGTTAGTTCACACCTAATACCCCAGAAAGTGCTGATGCCTGAAAAATTATAAAGTTCCGTATAGTATCCTTCCCTGGAGGCATAGGCATAGTATTGCGGTGGGTCAGAATAAGGGTTCTCTTCCTCTATGAGGAATGTAATCTTTCCTTCTTCATTCATTGTAATCGTGTCCAGCAGCGTGCCCCAGCCGTCAGAGTAGATTTCAAGCAAAATTTGCGACCACAGCCAATTATCGCCCAACACAAGAAGGTCGTTTTCATTAATAACGTCGTCATTTGGGTCTGAAATGTCGCACGCGGGATTCCAGTTAAGCTCGCCGTCACGAGCTCTCCAGGCTTGGGCGAAAATCGAGAAGTCGACAGAATTAACTTTACCATTGTTGTTGAAATCCGCCTGGTTCGCCTGACAGGGAATTACTAAAAAAAAGCAGGTGAAAATAAAAATCAGCATTCTCATTTTAGTATGCTCCCGAAATATTCACGCTTAATTACTATATACCACGAAAAGCGTTAGAATTCAAGGTAAAAATGCTCGTATCTCTACTGTTTTTATTGTTTTGAAGCTGCGGGGATAGGTAACTAAAGGATAATTTGTTATAACGCCGATATTGAAGTTACCAGGGCTGTTATGCCAAAAACACTCTTGCCGGAACGAAATATGTCCCAGGTACAGGTCCAATCCGTTAAGCAGGTATTGCAATGTCTGCCTTTGGGACAGAGCGTCGAAGATTTTCTCGATTATCTTACGGTTGAAGCGGGCCTGTCGGATAATACTGTTCTGGCTTATGGTCGGGATCTGAAGAGCTTTTTGAGATACTGCAAGGCCAATAGAATCAGCCGACTGGAGAAGATAGAACCGGTCCATATCCAAAAATATCTGCGAATACTGACAGTTGAGAACAAATCCGAAAGCTCTGTTAAACGCTGCCTTGTTGCTATAAGAATGCTGCTGCGATTCGCCAAGCTTACCGGCAGAATCCAGGATGATTTCACAACAATCCTTGAAGGCCCGAAGCTCTGGCAGCGTCTGCCCATCGTTTGCAGCAAACAGCAGGTTATCGAACTTCTGAATGCTCCGGACGCCACCGAGCCGTTCTATCTTCGCGATAAGGCAATACTTGAAGTGCTCTACGCCACCGGGATACGTGCCAGCGAGCTGGCGGGGCTTAAAATCTCGGATTTAAATACTGATATTGGCTATTTGCGATGCCTTGGCAAGGGCAGCAGGGAGCGAATAATCCCCATCGGCAAAGCTGCTATTGCGGCAACGGTTGAATACCTGAAGGAGCTTCGGCCAAAGTTGGCCAAGCCGTTTAGCGGTGATTTTTTGCTGCTTTCCCGAACAGGCAGGCCGATAAGCCGTATTGAGGTCTGGAGATTGGTAAAGAAGTATGCAATCCGTGCAGGTATGCCGAAGAATTTGACGGTGCATACATTGAGGCATTGCTTTGCGACGCACCTGCTGACCGGCGGGGCCGATTTGCGAAGCGTTCAGGAAATGCTCGGGCATGTGGACATCGCCACTACACAAATTTATACACATGTTGACCAGGAAAGGTTGCGGAATATACATAAGAAATACCACCCAAGGCCGTAAGTCAAATGAATTGACGCGAGCGGGCCTTGGGATTACTATTTATGTAAGTATATTAACATATTCTCTCAGGGGTAAACGACTTAAGCCCTTAGTATTCCGGCAGTCCTGCCGGATTGGAGATGAATTTTGAGTGAGGTCATCAAAATGCGTTTGAAATGGCTGTCTGTGATAATGGTGCTGTTTGTGCTGGGCTGTGAGGAAGCCCGTGTAGGTTTGGATAAGGTTACTCTTTTGCCCGGGGAAGAAGATGCCGAAGCCGAGCTTGGCAGGCAGTTGAAAATAAACAGAGAAGCACTGCTGAAAGGTTCGACCGACCAGATACGTATCGATGCAGCGACAGTAATGCTGTTCAATGAAGACCCTCTGGCGAGGAAAATTCTGCTCGACGCACTAAAGCAATCCGAAAACATCCCCGCACGGGTGGCTGTATGCAGGGCATTGAGTCAGGCCAGGGCGGAGCAAAAAACCGTTATGAAGAAGGAGGATTTTATCCTGCCATTGTTCGATATCTTAAAAACGGATTTTGATGACAGCGCAAAATACGCCGCAGAGGCCATTTTAATTTTTGATTATGACCAGATATCCGAACCTCTGGAAGCAATAGTGACAGACACATCATTGCCGGTCAAAGCACGGCTGAACTCGATATACGCATTGCGGCTTCAGCCGGATATGAGGGCTGTATTTAAGCTTATCGACCGGCTGGACGATGCCGATGAGCAAGTTGCTGCCGAGGCGGAGAAGGCCCTGCGTTTTCTTGGGACACCAGTCGGCAAAGGCGCCGAAGAGCGTGAGCAGATTAGAACGGAGCTTAAAAGCAAGGGCAGGGATGAATTCTTCAAGGATTTACTGATTCGACGAGAAGCGAAGATGCGGGAACTGCAGGTTGAGAGGGACAGATGGCAGGGACGATATCTCCTGGCGCTGGGAAAAATATATGACGCCAAATCAGATGATACAGCCAAAACCCAGTTTTTAAAGGAACATTTGAGCAGCCCGGAAGCAGTAATCAGGTTGTGGTCTCTGGAGAAGGTTCGTCAGGACCGCGTTGGGACAAGACCAAACCCAAAGCTGCAAGACGAAATAGGCGCCATCTTGGTCGATTTAATTTCGGACAAGAACAAAGATGTCCGCCTAAGGACGGCCAAGTTGTTGTTTTTAATGGGAGAATTGAATTCGGCTGAACATTTGCTCGCTCAGCTTGAAGTCGAGCAGGACGAAGAGGTTAAAATGGCGTTGTTTGAGGCGCTGGGCTATGCTTTTGTTCCGAATCCGAAGGTAAAGATTCCCGATGAGGCAAGAAAACAAGCCCTTGAATGGACGACTCGATATCTTACTAATAAAGACCCTGAAAAGACCCAAAAAGGCGCCGAGGTTATGAAAAAACTGCTTGAGCAGGATGGATTATCCCCTGCTGATGTTGACAGGTATCTTGGTTTGCTTGTGGAAAGGTATAAAAGGGACAATACCGGAGAAGAGCTGCGTGGGGAGTTACTTGGCACGATGGCAGGTCTGTGCGCTCCTCAAAGCGTTTACAATGCTCAATCGCAGAAGCAGTTTAAGTCTTTATTTGAGGATGCTCTGGTTGACACAAACAATTTAGTGCGTGAAGCGGCAGTGGAAGGGCTTATTTATATTGACAAAACAGAAGCTCTGAAGAGGTTGAGAAAGGATTTTGTCAATGACCCCAGTGACATAGTAAGAAAGAAACTTATAGACCTGGCCGGCAAGGTGGGCGGAAAAGAAGATTTAGTCTGGCTGGCGGAAAAGTTAGGTTCAAGTGCTGAAAGCGAGCTTGCTTGGCAGGCGATGCTCAAAATATTCAACGGCGCTGATACCGATGTCCTGAGTGTATGGATAGATAAATTAATTACGCAAAGCAGCAAAACCAGATTATCTGATGAGCAGAAAATCTCTTTTCTTGAAATAGCAGAGCGAAAGGCAGTTGGTGAAAACAGGCCGAAGGTGCTCAAAGATGTTCGGCAAAGATTAGCCAGACTTTATGTTGGGCTCAACCAGTTCGAACGGGCAGCAGATTACCTGGGAAGGTTGAATGAAGCCGCCCAGACACATGAACAGAAGGAAGCGATTTTGTCTGATTTGCTGAACGTGTATCTGAGATGGCCAAAGGTCGAACTTGCTGCAAAATTGGTTGAAAATTATTTGCTGGAAAAGGATTTGGAGCCCGAAAGTTTTATTATAAGCTCAATCGAGAATAGTCTGAGTCATCCGCAGGCCGGAGTTGACCCTAATGTGGTATTATCGGGCCTTCTGGGCCAAGTGAAGGTCAATGAGAACCGGCCAATGTGGGAGGAGCAGAAGAATAAGTGGATTGAGCGGGTAGGTAAAGAAACGAGGCCGGGGGGAGCCGGGGGATGAGAATGCCAGCGGTTGCATTTCATATCAGGGGTTGGAAGAATGTGGGAAATAAGCACATTATATATAAGAAATGCTTAACGAATGATAAGATATACTGAAAATGTAATTTTTTTGATTTTTTTCGGAAATTCTTTTATTTTTTATACTTGCAATTTAAGGATTATTGCTGTATCATTCTAAATTTATATTAAAAAGCAGTGTATATAATTAATCCCTGCGCCTGTTTTATATCTTGATAGGGGCAGGAAGGGAGATAGGGGTTTGTTTTTCCAGGTCTTTTCTGGGAAAATTTTTGGTTAAATCAAAGCTATTACGAGCACTTGAGATTGTGGATTTTATACTGCTGCTGTAGCTCAGCCGGTAGAGCGCTTCCTTGGTAAGGACGAGGTCATGGGTTCAAATCCCATCAGCAGCTAAATGAAGGCAGGCCAGGTCAAAAGGTTTAACTCGCAAGCAAGGAGTTTTATCCGGCGCCAACAGCAGATATTTTATATCGTTGGTCTTGACTTCGAGCTTAATAAATATTCGCGAATTGTTTTCGGACAGAAGAATGTAAGAATATAAATGCTAACCCGGCACATTGGAGGTTTATATTAAGATGGCTAAAGCAGTATTTGAGCGAACAAAACCACATGTAAATGTTGGCACTATCGGTCATGTGGACCATGGGAAAACGACATTGACGGCAGCGATGACAAAGGTGATGGAGTTCAAAGGACTGTCAAAGTTCAAGTCCTACGATGATATTGCCAAAGCGTCTGAATCCCAGGGGCGACGTGACGAAACAAAGATTCTAACTATATCCACGGCACACGTTGAGTATGTAACAGAGAATCGGCATTACGCACATATCGATTGCCCCGGGCACGCCGACTACGTCAAAAATATGATAACAGGAGCAGCACAGATGGATGGAACGATTCTTGTCGTCAGTGCGGCCGACGGTCCTATGCCTCAAACTCGCGAGCATATTATTCTCGCCCGTCAGGTCAATGTGCCGAAAATTGTGGTCTTTATGAACAAGATAGACCTTGTTGACGACCCTGAATTAGCTGATTTAGTTGAGCTGGAGATAAGAGAGTTGCTGAATAAATACGAGTTCCCCGGAGACGATACACCAATAATCCGTGGTTCTGCGATTAAGGCAATGAAGGCCGAGAGCATAGATGACCCTGAGTGCCAGCCGATAATAGAGCTGCTCAAGGTTATGGATGAGTATATTCCGATTCCGGTTCGAGATGTCGATAAGCCATTTTTAATGCCGGTTGAGGATGTTTTCAGTATAAAAGGCCGCGGCACGGTTGGCACGGGCCGGGTTGAGCGCGGAAAAGTTAGGGTTGGCGAAGAAGTTGAAATTATTGGGCTTGCAAAAGAGACACGAAAGACCGTAGTGACCGGCGTAGAGATGTTTAATAAAACACTCGATGAAGGCCAGGCCGGTGATAACATAGGCATACTTTTGCGTGGCGTGGAAAAGAAAGACCTGGAGAGAGGTCAGGTTGTTGCGGCACCAGGCAGTATTACCCCGCATACCAAGTTCCATTCGGAAGTCTATGTTCTGACCAAGGAGGAAGGTGGGCGACATACGCCGTTCTTTGCCGGCTATAAGCCGCAGTTTTATTTCAGAACGACCGATGTCACTGGTTCAGTAGGTGCTTTAATGAGCAGGGAAGGGAAAAGCGCGGAGATGTGTATGCCCGGCGATAATATAGCAATGGAGGTGGAGATTATTTCACCAATTGCTATGGAGGAAGGTCTTCGTTTTGCTATTCGCGAAGGTGGACGGACGGTCGGGGCCGGCGTGGTAACAAAGGTCATTGCCTGAGTTTTCTATGTATGCCTAGTTGGGACTCCTGCTTGCAAGGAACGGGCCAGAAACAAAAGAGTATGCGCCGGTCAGGTGTATCTTCGGGGGTATCGACGGGCTAAGGAGAAGTTTGTTTCTCGGAAGCCCTTTGTGGTTTGCTAATTTTATGGCTAAGAAGAAAAGTAAAAGAGAGTATGTCTGGCTCGAGTGTACCCAGTGCCGCCAGAGAAACTATCGCACAGAGATTAGTGTGGCGGAAGGTACGCCGAAGATGGAGCTTAAAAAATTCTGTAAAACCGAACGTAAGCATACAGCTCATAAGATACGACGTAAGTAGTTATCATCGATGACTGGTAATCGGCAAAAAGGCGTGGATTGTGCCGGCTCAATAATTTCAGAAATGTAGATGGAGGTTTAATGTTGAGGGTCTATTTTGGGTGCAGTGGGGTTGATAGGCCAGTAGCTCAATTGGCAGAGCGTCGGTCTCCAAAACCGAAGGTTGGGGGTTCGATTCCCTCCTGGCCTGCTTACATAATATCCATGTTCGCAACCCCCAAAAGTATGTGTTTGATGTGTTTCATCTCGTGGCCGGTTCTTCAGATTAGCCACAAGATAGAAGGGATAATAAGATAATGATTTTTGATATTTACAAGAAGGGGCAGGGGAAATATACGAGACTGTGCAGTACTTTCGCAGCACTGATAATTATTGGCTTGGGATGTATGCAGATTTACAAAAAATTGCAGCAAAACGAACTTGGTCTGTGGGTAGAAACTATCGTGCCGGCCGGGCTATTTCTGGTCTTGGCCATATTGATATTATACCTGGTGAATAAACCTTCAATTGCCGATTTTATGATTGCTGCCGAAGGGGAGGTAAAAAAGGTTACATGGGCGAAAAAAAGCGAGATTTTTGTCTCCACTTTTATTGTTATCGCTGTTGTTATCATTATGTCCATTGTTCTTGGTTTTACTGACCTTGCTTTCAGAGCAGGTTTTTCGTGGATACTTAAGTAGTGAAACGGACAAACTATTTGAAAGATGTCGGATAAGATAGAGTATGAAGTGGTATGTGTTAAGAGTTGCGGCAAATAAAGAATTGCAGGTCAGAGATACGCTTATCAAGAAAGTTGAACAGGAGGAGTTGACTGATATTATTGGCAGAATAGAGGTTCCTTTGGAGCGGATTAAACGAATCCGCGGCAACAAGCAAACTATACATAAGCGTAAGCTGTATCCGGGCTATGTTTTTATGGAGATGGAGCCGACCGATGACGGCAGGATTTCGGAGAAGGCATGGTTTATGATTAAAGGGACCTCGGGCGTCGGAGACTTTATCGGCACAGAAGGAATTCCTACTCCGATGAGAGACACGGATGTGGCAAAGATGCTTTTAGAGTCGGAAAAGCCGGATGAGACACCGAGCATCAAAGTGGAGTTCAAGAAAGGCGACATGATAAAGATTCGGGAAGGTGCTTTCGAGAATTTTGAAGGTGTGGTTGATGATATTGACGCCGAGCGTGGCATAGTGAAGGTGATTGTTACGATATTCGGTCGGAGTACCCCGCTGGATATAGAGTATTGGCAGATTGAGAAAGTGTAATTTATGGCTTGTCTTTAGGGTCTTGGAATCTGTGCCCTGAATGATAAGCTGTGTGATAGAGAATTATGGCTAAAGAAATATTAGTAAAGATTAAATTGCAGGCGCCTGGCGGTCAGGCGACCCCTGCTCCGCCGATAGGGCCTGCTTTGGGTCAAAATGGTGTAAATATCGGGCAGTTTGTTTCGCAGTTTAATGAGCGGACAAAAGAGCTTAATGGGACAACTGTGCCGGTGGTGATTACGGTCTTCAAGGACAAAAGTTTCACCTTCGAGGTCAAAAGCCCCCCTGCCGCGGTGATGTTGAAACAGGCAGCTGAAGTGGCAAAAGGCAGCGGAGTTCCTAATAAGGAAAAGGTGGGGAGAATCACAACTGAGCAGCTTCGTAAAATCACAGAAACTAAATTCAAGGATTTGAATGCGCATGATTTGGACGCTGCTGAAAAGATAATCAGAGGCACCGCGCGGAGTATGGGTATAGAAGTCGAATAATGTATTTTGATAACAGACAGGAATATGGGATTTAGAAGCAAAAGATATAAAAGGGAATCTGAGCAGGTGGGTAAGGAGCCGATTCCGATGAGTGAAGCGGTGGAAAGGATTAAGGCCTTTAAGTCCGTCAAATTTGATCAGAGCATAGAGTGTGTGCTGCACCTGGGAATAGACCCCAAGCAGGCGGACCAGATTGTTCGCGGCTCGGTTTCTCTGCCTCATGGGATTGGCAAAAAGAAGAAGGTCATCGCTTTTTGTGATGATTTTGATATAGAAGCTTCCCGAGGAGCCGGCGCCATTGAAGCCGGTTGCGACGAGCTGATAAAGAAGATTTCGGATGGCTGGATGGATTTCGATGTAGCAATTGCCTCGCCGAAGGTAATGGGGAAGGTGGGAAAGCTCGGTCGAATTCTCGGACCACAGGGCAAAATGCCTTCGCCTAAGAATGGGACCGTAACAGCCGACTTAGCTGCCGCAGTGGCTGAATTTGCTGCGGGTAAAGTTGAGTTCAAAAACGATGCCGGCAGCAATGTTCACGTAGTAGTTGGAAAGCAGAGCTTCGAGAAAGAGAAGCTGGTAGAAAATATCGAGGCGTTTTTATCGCATATTAGGAAGATAAAGCCATCGTCAGCAAAAGGCACATACATCAAGAAAATGAGTATATCAGCGACGATGAGTCCCGGCATCGCAGTTAGTGTGTAGTGTCGAAGTGCATCAGTCATAAATTCTTTTATTGTGGAGTAGTTATTTTAGTTGATTGGGTAAAAAGATGAGCAAATTTGTAAAAGAGTTGGTACAGGCGGAGCTGGAAAAGAGGATTGTTGACGAAGGCATCAAGGATTTTTTGGTGGTCAGTATCAAAGGTGTTGGCGGGGTTGACAATAACCTTATGCGTGGCGAGCTTAAGAGGAAAAATATCAGATTATCGGTAGTCAAGAATTCACTTTTCAAAAAGGCGTTACACGGCCGGAAGATGGGAGATGCGGCGGAATTGTTTAGCGGCCCCTGTGTTTTAGCTTATGGCGGCGACAGTATTGTCGATGTAGCCAAGGAGATTATTGAGTGGATGAAGAAGGTGCCGGTTATAGAGATTAAGGGCGCTTTTCTGGATGGTTTGGCTCTGGATGCCAGGGCAGCGGATGGTCTCTCAAAGATGCCGACGCGAGCCGAGCTGCTGGGCAGGATTGTTGCCTCGTCGCTGTCGCCGGCAAGAAGGTTGGCCGGTGTCTTTGGCTCACCTGCAGGGGTAATCGCGGGGTGTATAAAAACTATTGCGGAAAAAGATGAGAAACAGGCAGCTTAAATAAGTTCATTGTTCGTTGTTCATTGTTCATTGTTCTTCGATGAACTATGAACAAATAACACAGGATATTGTTGCTTGTGTGGCTGCCCCTTTAATGGGTTAAACGAAACGGCGTAGTTTCGGCTACCAGCAGGCACTGGTTGACAGGAGTTGAGTAGAAATGGCTAAAACAGAAGAAAAAGAGCAAGCGAAGAGCGAGACAAAAGAAGAAGTAAAAGAGGAGAAAAAAAAGCAGGCAGAAAAGCCGAAAGAAGCAAAGAAGTGGAGCAGCGAGATTAAAAAGCTCGGCGACGAGATAATAGGTCTGACGCTGATGCAGGCCAAAGAGCTTGGTGATTATCTCAAGGATGAATATGGCATTGAGCCGGCGGCTGGCGGTGCTGTTATGATGGCGGGGCCGGCAATGGCAGGCCAAGGCGCATCGGCGGAACAGGCAGAGGAAAAAACAATCTTTAATGTAATTCTTAAAGGGTTCGGTGATAAAAAGATTCAGGTAATTAAGGAGGTAAGAGCTTTGACGGGGCTGGGGCTGAAAGAAGCCAAGGACCTTGTTGACAATGTTCCAAAGACGGTAAAGGAAGGCATAAGTAAGGAGGAAGCCGAGGATGCCAGAAAGAAACTTGAGGAAGCCGGCGCAACAGTGGAATTGGCGTGAGGAAGTTAGTTTTCGATGAAGAGGCGATAAAGGGTGAGAAAAAATTAAGCGCTAATCTCCGACTCCGGGAGTATCAGGTGCTCTGACATCGGTTTCCGGTGCCGGCAGAGTCCATAAGATATTGTGAATGGGAGATAGACAATGGTTGGAGTTGATACCGAGCAAGCTGTTCGTTACTTCGGCAAAATTTACGATGATGTTGAAGTTCCGGACTTGATAGCTATACAGAAAGCGAGCTATGAGCGTTTACTGCAAAAAGATGCTGCGTCAACCAGGAGAAAGTGCATGGGCCTAGAAGAGCTATTCAGAGAGATATTTCCTATCGAGAGCTATGACAAAAAAATGGTGCTGGAATATCTCTTTTACGAGCTTGAAAAGCCGCACTATACTCCTACTCAGTGCCGGCAATTACGTCTGACTTACGGCTATCCGTTGAAAATCCATTGCAGTCTTCGGACAAGTGAGGGCGAGGACCTGCAGCAGCAGGCAATATATCTTGGTGAGATGCCCGTAATGATTGGTGGAGGTGAGTTTATCATAAATGGAGCGATTCGAGTGATTGTCAGCCAGTTGCATAGGAGTCCGGGTGTTGATTTTCTTATCGAGAGCAAAGAAGGCGATAGGGTCTTACATGGCGGCAGAATAATACCGGAAAGAGGGAGCTGGATTGAGATTGGTGTTACGCACAAAGATATATTAGTAGTTCGAATAGACCAGTCAAGCAAGATACCATCGACTATTTTTCTAAGAGCGCTGAACCCAGCCTACAGCACTACAGCGGAAATCTTGCGATTGTTTTATCCGACAAAAACAGTTCCGGCTGCAAAGCTTACACCTACGATGTGGGCGGTGGAGCCGATTGTTGACCAGGAAACCGGTGAGGTTATAGTTAAGCCAGGAGGGCAAATCGGCGATAAAGTCTCTTTAATACGGAACGCTACCATTTCTTCGGGCTCGTCTCCCTTAGTGAAACGGACCCCAAAGGAAGCCAAAGAGTGGCTTAATAAGAGGAAAAAAGGCCGTATATGGCTCGAAGAGAACCAAAATAATCTTCGAGAGAAATATATGGTCAAGGGAGGACAACGCACCGGAGGGTTCGCATTTAAGTATGTCGAATCGAAGAATACCTTGACTAAATCTCAACTTGAGGCGGTCGAAACAAAGTTAATTGAAACTGAACAGCCACGATTCAACAAGGATTCTGGGAAGTCTGAAAAGAAGGTTAAAGATTTGTTGGCTGAGAATCCGTACCTTGAAACCTTCTACCAAGAATGTAAAGACGCCATAAAAAGTAATACGGGTTGGGTTGAGATTAAGGACCTGAAAGAGTGTAAAAAAGGATTGCCGGATAAGCAAGGGATTTATTTCTTTCGGAGTCTAAAAACAAAAAGAGTTAGCGATGGTTATTTGGGCTTGGCAACTTCGCTAAAGGATAGACTTGGTAAGCACTTCTCCGCGCCGTTTAAGGCAGCTAAGCCTGAGGACTGTGGTGATAATCTTCTGAAGACATGGGCACTGACGGAGTTGGTAGAGTATGGTATTCCAAGTGAGGGTGGGCGTGAAAAGAAACGTAGCAGTGTTGGCAGCATTGAAGTCATTGAGAATGTACGAGATACTATTATCTTAAATACGCTCGCGGAGGATGATTGCCCAAGTCATGAACAGGCATTATTAAAATTTTATATGAGGTTGAGGCCGGGAAATCCGCCCAACCAGGAGAAGGCAAAGGGCTTCTTTAAAGAGAAGTTTTTTGATTCCAACCGTTATCGACTTGGTAAGGTCGGCAGATTCAGGTTGAATCGCAAGTTCGAGCAGGTAGTAGACGAAAATGAGATGACACTTCGTCCGGAAGATTTCCTCAACACGATGAAATACATAATGGCTTTGCGTAATAATGAGGGAGAGGTGGACGATATTGACCACCTCGGCAACAGGAGATTGCGAACAATCGATGAGTTGGCTGCCGACGAAATCAGAAAAGGACTGTTAAAGCTTAGAAAAACCGTTCAGGAACGAATGAGCTTAAAGCCAAGTACCGATGAACCGGTTAAGGTTGCCGACCTTGTTAACTCAAAGAGCGTGGCAAGCAGTATTAGTTATTTCTTTGGTCGGGGCGAGTTGAGCCAGGTTGTTGACCAGACCAATGCGTTAAGTCAGCTGACACACGAAAGGCGATTGTCAGCACTTGGGCCTGGAGGATTAAACAGGAGGCGGGCTGGATTTGAGGTTCGCGATGTGCATATAAGCCATTACGGCAGGGTATGTCCAATTGAAACGCCTGAGGGGACAAATATTGGATTGATTGCATCGTTAGCGATATTTGCAACGGTTGACGAGTACGGATTTCTACTTACACCATATCGCAAAGTCAAGAACAGTAAGGTCACCGAAGAGGTGAGCTATTTACGGGCAGATGAGGAGATGAAGGCAGTATTTGCACCGCCAAGTGAAGTCGAGACGAAAAGCAGAAGAATCAAGCAGGGTTTGGTCCTCGCCAGAAAAAGCGGTGAGTTGGCCCACGTTAACAGTGATGAGGTTGACTATGTTGATATTTCATCTAAGCAGATAGTTGGCGTTTCGGCTTCGCTGATTCCGTTTCTGGAACACGATGATGCGAACAGGGCTTTAATGGGTTCGAATATGCAGCGACAGGCGGTTCCGCTGCTAGAGACAGAACCGCCTTTGGTCGGCACGGGTATGGAAAAGGTGGTTGGCCAATATTCGAGCATGGTCGTTCGTGCGGAAACCAGCGGTGTTGTTACCGCGGTGGACTCAACTAAGATAGTCCTGAACCATACCGACGAGTATATACTTAAGAAGTTTGAAGGATTGAATGAAAGAACCTGCCTTAATCAGCGGCCCACAGTTAAACTGGGTGACAGAGTGAAGGCCGGCCAGATTATAGCAGATGGCGGCGGTACTGCTGATGGCGTATTGGCTCTGGGCAAAAACATTCTTGTGGGATTTGTCTCTTTTGACGGTTTTAATTTCGAAGATGCGATTATCGTCAGTGAAAAGCTCTGCAAGGAAGATAGCTTCACCAGCATTCATATTGATGAATTTACGGCCGAGGTTCGTGAGACCCGGCTTGGAAAGGAAGAATTTACAGGGGATATACCTAATGTTGGGGAAAGGACGCTGCGAAAACTTGATGAACACGGAGTTGTTCGGGAAGGAACCAGAGTTTGTCCGGGTGATATTCTTGTAGGAAAAGTGACGCCTAAAAGCAAGACAGAACTGACGCCTGAAGAAAAACTACTGCACGCCATATTCGGCAGAGCGGGAGAAGATGTTAAAAATGACTCACTTGAGCTGCCAAGCGGATATGAAGGGGTCGTAATAAAAACGGAGAGATTTACAAGACGAGGTGCAGGAAGTGAGGTTGAGAAGAAACAACTGGCGGAGAATATAAAGGAATATCAAAAGAAAATGAGGGCAAAGGAGTGCGAGATATTTAGACAAATGATAGAGCAAATCAGTAAAAAGCATGATGTTAATATCGTTGACCCGTCCACTCGACAGAAAGTCGGTATCAGCACGGATGATGAGGTAGTCTATGAGCAGGTAGAGAACTTTGACATTAAGTGGGTCAAGCCCGTATCACTACGTGACGATGCACAGAAAATAATGGACAAATTCTGGATAAAGATTAATGAGATTCAGCAAGAAAAGAGACAAAAAGCTGAGAGTATGAAGCATGGCGATGAGCTGCCCAGCGGCGTGTTGCAAATGGTAAAAGTTTACGTGGCGGTAAAAAGAACGTTGGCGATAGGTGATAAAATGGCCGGGAGGCACGGTAATAAGGGTGTTATCGCAAAGATTATGCCTGTAGAGAATATGCCATTTCTCGAAGATGGGACGCCACTGGACATATTGCTGAATCCTCTTGGTGTGCCGAGCCGGATGAATGTCGGACAGATTTTTGAAACGCACCTCGGCTGGGTGGCAAAGGTGCTGGGATTTCAGGCGATTAGCCCTGTATTCGATGGCGCTACCGAAGATGATATCAAGCAATTGACTACCGAGGCAAACGATATTATGAAACAACGAGCGGAAAGATATGAGGGGGTTTCGCAAGACGATGTCTCATGCTATATGTTAAAAAATTGGGAGTTTGCTTGTACTTCCGTGTCCATATCCGATGCCAGAGCAGGTGATCTCTGGGCAAAATTAGAAAAGTGTTTGGGGAGGGGGTGGCGGCACAGTGATGATACTGATTTGGAGGGTATTTTGCACCATATCGAGGATAGGCTCATAATTGATGATCAGTTTAAGCCTAAGCCTCGTCTCAATGATAAAATGCCAAAAAGATCCAAGGAATCAATACTGCATGATTGGGAAAAGGAAGTTCCGTCTGAGATTAGGTCTATTTTCGATGAGTGCCTTCGGGTGGTGAAAAAAGGTAAGTGGTATAATAAATGTGAAGATGCTCAGGAAGACCTGAAGGACGATTTCAAACTTCCTGGCGTGTATCTCATTCGAGAAAGGAAAACGAATGAAATCATTTATGTTGGAATTGCTGGTGAGAGGAAGGGGGAAGGACTTAAAGGCAGGATAAAAGGTAGTCATTACAACAAGAACATGCCAAATGATAATTTGCGTAAAAAAGTTATGGGTATCCTGACTAAGAAAATAGAAGGGAAAAGACAAGCACCCCCAGATGACGAATTTTTTGTCAATGTTCTGCCGACTCTTAAAACTCAGTTGTATGACGGAAGAACAGGCGAGCCATTTGACCAGAAGGCGACTATTGGGTACATCTATATGATGAAACTGCACCACCTTGTTGATGATAAGATTCACGCCAGGGCAACCGGGCCTTATAGTTTGATTACACAGCAGCCGTTAGGCGGCAAGGCCAGAACCGGCGGGCAAAGGTTCGGTGAGATGGAGGTCTGGGCACTAGAAGGTTACGGAGCGGCTTATGCGCTGCAGGAAATGCTGACGGTCAAAAGCGATGATGTGGAGGGCCGAACAAAAATCTATGAATCAATGGTTAAGGGGCAAAATGTCCTTGAAGCAGGAACACCCCTTTCCTTTGATGTATTGTGCAATGAAATAAGAGGGCTGGGACTAAATATACAGCTCGAAAAGAAAAGGCTTGGAAGCGCCGTTTTATAGAATATTGATTATTGAATTTCCAATTTTCAATTTTAAGGGGCCTTAAATGTTAGGGAATATTTACGATCGCATTAATGATTATGGCTCGGTCAAAATTTCACTGGCCAGTCCCAATGATATTCGAAGCTGGTCGTTTGGCGAAGTCCGTAAACCCGAGACTATTAACTATAGAACATACAGGCCTGAGAAGGACGGCTTATTCTGCGAAAGAATCTTTGGGCCGGAAAGAGACTGGGAGTGTGCCTGTGGTAAGTATAAGGGGACAAAGTTCAAAGGTATTATATGCGACAGATGTGGCGTCAAGGTGACTCATTCCCGGGTCAGAAGAAAACGGATGGGACATATCAATCTTGCAGCACCTGTCGTGCATATCTGGTTCTTTAAGGCAATACCAAATCGGCTTGGAAGTATTCTGAGTATGAAGACCACAGACATCGAAAAAGTCATCTACTTCCAGGATTATGTAGTTACCGACCCGGGACAAAGCCCCTTGAAAGCCGGGCAATTGCTAAGCGAAGACGAGTACAGAGAGGTGATGAACAAGTACCCAAATCAGTTTAAGGCGGCTATGGGTGCTGATGCTATCAGACAACTGCTCGAAAATCTTGACCTGAACAAAGAAAGCGTAAAGCTTCGAATGGCGATTTCAAAAACATCCAGTAAGCAGAAGATAAAAGAACACACCAAGAGACTAAAAATAATTAATCAAATCCAAAGCAGCAAAAACAAACCACAGTGGATGGTGCTCGAAGTTATTCCCGTTATACCTCCTGATTTGAGGCCTCTTGTTATGCTGGAACGTGATAACTTCGCTACAAGTGATTTGAATGACCTATACAGGAGAATTATCAATCGAAATAACAGGTTAAAGAAACTTATGGACCTGAATGCACCAGAGGTCATTATCAGAAATGAGAAGCGGATGCTCCAGCAGGCGGTTGACTCACTGCTGGATAACAACCGCTGCCGCAGGCCGGTATTGGGTAGTAATAATAGACCCCTTAAGTCTCTGACGGATATGATAAAGGGAAAGCAGGGCCGATTCCGGGAAAATCTGCTTGGCAAGCGTGTGGATTACTCGGCTCGTTCGGTAATCGTAGTTGGGCCGAATTTAAAGCTTTATCAGTGCGGTTTGCCAAAGAAAATAGCTCTGGAGCTGTATCAGCCCTTCATTATTCGAAAACTTAAGCAACACGGACTTGCTGATACCATTAAAAGCGCCAAAAGAATGATTGAGCGGCGTGACGAGCAGGTCTGGGATATTTTGGAGGAGGTTATTTATGAGCATCCTGTCCTGCTCAACCGTGCGCCTACGTTGCATCGGATGGGCGTTCAGGCCTTTGAGCCGGTACTTGTGGAAGGCAATGCGATTATGCTCCACCCATTGGCGTGTAAGGGATTCAATGCAGATTTTGACGGCGACCAAATGGCTGTGCATCTGCCTCTGAGTATTGAAGCCCAGGCAGAAACACATTGTTTAATGATGACTACATCGAATATTTTTTCGCCGGCAAATGGTTCACCTATGGTTGGGCCGTCGCAGGATATGGTCATGGGCAACTATTATTTAACCCACGTAGAAAAACGAGAAACCTATGAAGTCACAAGGATATTCAGGGATGCTTTTGAGGCCATTATGGCCTACGACATGGGAAAAATCGACCTGCACACAAGGATTTACGTTAGAATTAACAAATTTGTGATAGAGGATTTGCAACAGTCCGTTGAAAGGCGGAAGATGCAAACCGAAACCAGCAAAATAACGATTGAGACGACAGTTGGTCGCTGCATTTTCAATGACATCCTTCCGTCAGGTATGCCGTTTTACAATATGACGATGTCTCAAAAGCAATTAAGCCGTGTAATTAGTGATTGTTACGAATTTACAGGCTCGGCCGCTACTGTAGAGCTTCTCGATGATATCAAGGACCTTGGATTTAGGTATGCAACATTATCAGGTATGAGTTTTGGTCTTACGGATTTGAAAATTCCACTTCGTAAACCTGATATTATTGAAGAGACCGAGAAGAAAGTCTCTCATATACAGAAGAACTACAACGATGGAGTGCTAACAGAGGGTGAGCGATATAATCAGATAATCGATGCTTGGACTAATGCAAGGGTTGCTGTTACGAACGAGATGATTCAGGGACTTAAAAATGATACGAATGAAGATGGAACACCGTATCTCAATCCTATCTTCCTTATGTCAGATTCAGGCGCAAGGGGGTCTGTGGACCAAATACAACAGTTGGCTGGAATGAGGGCACTTATGGCTAAGCCCAGCGGGGAAATTATCGAAACACCTATAAAAGCTAACTTCAGGGAGGGTTTGAGTGTTCTTGAGTACTTTAGCTCGACACATGGGGCTAGAAAAGGACTTGCTGATACGGCTCTCAAAACTGCTAATTCAGGGTATCTTACGAGAAAACTTATTGATGTTTCGCAGAATGTTATCGTCATTGAGCATGATTGCCAGACTTTGCAGGGTATTACTAAAACAGGTGTCGGTAGTGCAGATGAGGGAGAGATTCCTCTTAGACAGTTGATAATTGGACGAACGGCAAGAGACAATATTAGAAACCCCATTAACGATGAAATGATTGTACGTGAAAATGAGGCGATAACGCCACTCGCAGCGGCCAAAATCGAATCTCTGGGGCTTGATGCGATCAGAGTACGGAGCCCTCTGACTTGTGACAGCCCTTTTGGGGTTTGTGCTAAATGCTATGGCTGGGATATGAGCAACACGCAACTCGTCGAACAAGGAACAGCCGTTGGTATTATTGCTGCTCAATCTATCGGTGAGCCAGGAACTCAACTGACTCTAAGAACATTCCATACAGGGGGGGTTGCTTCTAGAGCTATTCTTGAACGACAACAGAATGCTACGAACTCCGGAAATATCCAATATCGGGATATAAATCCCGTTGTCTTAAAAGACGATGACGGGAATATCAGGATAATTGCTCTAAAAAGAAATGGTGAAATGACCATTCACGATGAAAAGGGTAGAGAACTCGACAGGCTCAAAGTGCCATATGGGGCTACTGTTTTAATCGATGATGGGCAGAAGGTTAAAGAAGGTGACTCTCTGTTCATCTGGGACCCACACAGAACGCCCATTCTGGCTGAGGTGCCAGGGCTTATACGATTTGTTGATATCATTGTTGGGGAGACTATTGGAGTTGAAGAAGAACGAAGAGGGCAGATTGGCAAACCGGTGGTAATCGAGCACAAAGGGGATAAGCACCCACAGATTATCATAGAAGATGCTAACGGAAAGATACTCGATGTTCATTATTTGCCTGCGGGGGCCAGAATCGAGGTTGGCCAGGGCCAGAGCGTTCAGGCTGGTCAGTTGCTGGCTCATCAACCCAGGGCGACCGGCGGTACACAGGATATTACGGGCGGCCTTCCCAGAGTTACCGAAGTATTTGAAGCACGAAAACCCAAAGACCCGGCTGCAATGGCCGAGATTAGTGGGCGGATAGAGCTTCGAAGCGATAAACGCAAGGGTAAAATGACGATTATAATTCGCTCCGAATCAGGGATGGAAAAAGAACATCATGTGCCCCGCGACAGACATCTCAATGTTCATGCCGGCGATGAGGTCCTCGCTGGCGATACTCTGACCGACGGCCCATTGGTCCCCCACGATATCCTGCGAATCAAGGGCGAAGAGGCGCTGCAGAGGTACCTGATTGCGGAAATTCAAAATGTCTATCGCAGCCAGAACGTCAATATCAATGACAAGCACATAGAAATTATATGTTCGCAGATGCTGCGAAAAGTCGAGATAGAATCTGTTGGCGACAGTTCATTTTTGCCTGGAGAGGTAGTGGATAAGTTTTTATTTAGAAAGGAGAACGAACGGCTGACTAACAGCGTCAAGATTTTAAGTGTTGGCGATGCCTCTGATTTGGAGGAAGGTCAGATTATAGACAAGAAGGAACTTGCAACTATTAATGAAAAACTTGAGATGATTGGTGGTGAGGCCGCAAAGTGGCGAAAACCGAAGCCGGCAACAGCCAAGACTCTGCTTTTAGGTATAACGAAGGCCTCATTATGGTCGGAGAGCTTTATAGCAGCAGCCAGCTTCCAGGAGACAACAAAGGTCTTGACAGAGGCCTCTTTAGCCAGTAAAGTGGACCAGTTGTACGGTTTGAAGGAAAACGTGATACTTGGCCATTTGATACCGGCCGGTACGGCTTTCAAGCCGTATCTGGATATGAAGGTCAAGCACCTTGCAGAAGCGCCGCTGCCAAAAGAATTCGCAGAGGTCAAGGAAACAGAAGATACAGAGGCAAAGGCAGACGCTGCTATGAAAGAAGCGCTTGGAATTAAATGATAATCATAGATTGATGTTGGAAGTATATTATGCCTACAATAAACCAGTTAGTCAGGCGTCCGAGGGCGAAGTCAAAAGGCCGGAAACGTGTGTCTGATATTAGCGGCTCGCCGCAAAAACGCGGCGTTTGTCTTATAGTAAGGACACAAACTCCCAAGAAGCCGAACTCCGCCCTGCGAAAGGTTGCCCGCGTCAGGTTGACCGACGGCAAAGAGGTTACAGCTTACATACCGGGCATTGACCACAATCTTCAGGAGCACAGTACGGTTATCATTCGCGGCGGCCGAGTCAGGGACCTGCCGGGTGTTCGATATCATATTGTGCGAGGTGTTCTTGATTGTGCAGGTGTGGCTAATCGCAAGCAGGGTAGAAGCAAATATGGTGCGAAAAGGGCAAAATAAATAGCCGATTTGCGATTGTCAATCGCGAAATAAAAGACGGAAACCGAAAATGAAAAGATGGACAGCTTCAAGTGAGCAGTTAAAGCCCGACCCAAAGTATAAAAATAAGCTGGTTTCGAAGTTTGTAAACAATTTGATGTGGGGAGGGAAGAAAAGTGTTGCACAACGCGTTTTCAAAGATGCTATGGATATTATAGCCGGGAGGATAAAGGATGCCGACCCGCTTGAGGTATTTGAGAAAGCAGTAAATAACGTTAAACCAATGATAGAAGTTCGCAGCAAGCGTATCGGGGGAGCGAGTTATCAGGTTCCGATGCAGGTGAGCTCGAAACGTCAGCAGTCGCTTGCTTTTAGGTGGATAATTCAGTCGGCCAGGGCCAAGAAAGGCAAGCCGTTTTGTGAACGTCTGGCTGCTGAATTGGTAGATGCTTATAATGAGCATGGCGGTGCAATGACTACACGGGAAAATATCCACAAAATGGCTGAAGCCAATAAGGCATTTGCCCATTTTGCGTGGTAAGCTTGTAAAGTGTGGCGGGTAGGAAGTTGTTTTTCTTATCCGCTATTTTAGTATCTACCGGAAAAAGATATTAAATAATTCAAACTGACCGAAGGTCAGTTTGGAAACGCAAAAATCAAAGTGTGAAATGCAAAATTGTCGAATCCACCCCCGCCCCCGTCTTCCGACAGGAAGTCGCGAGGGCGGATGGCTGATTTTATAATTGTTTTAATGGTATATAATACCTTGTCAAAAGGTGAGTTGCGTTTATAGTTATGGACAAAAGGTCAGTTTGAGTAAAGAACAAGTATCAAAATATAGGATGTAAAGTTGAGGAATTCATCCCTCATAAATTCCACAATTTTGATTTTAATCTTTAATTTTTGCATTTCTTATGAAAAACTTACGTAATATCGGGATTATGGCTCATATTGACGCTGGCAAGACAACAATCACCGAGCGCGTTCTTTACTACACCGGCAAGACGTACAAAATGGGGGAGGTCCACGATGGCACAGCGGTTATGGACTATCTTCAGGAGGAGCAGGAAAGAGGCATTACCATAACCAGCGCGGCGACAAAATGTCCTTGGAAGGGTTTTGAAATAAACCTCATTGATACTCCGGGGCACATCGATTTTACCGCAGAGGTTGAGCGGTCTCTGCGTGTTCTGGATGGAGCTGTTGCGGTATTTGACGGCTCAGAAGGTGTTCAGGCCCAGAGTGAGACGGTATGGAGACAGGGACAAAAATACGGCCTGCCCTGCCTATGCTTTGTGAACAAGATGGACAAGGTCGGAGCCGATTTCGAGATGAGCGTTGAGAGTATTCGCGATAAGCTCCTTGCCAATCCTGTTGTGTTGCAGATACCAATCGGGGCCGGTGACTCTTTTGCAGGGATAATAGATTTGATTAAATTCAAGGCGGTATTTTATAAAACAGAAAAGCTTGGAGCGACTTTTGAAGAGGTTGAAATCCCGGCCAAATTACAATCTGCTGCAAATGAGCACAGGCATAATATGATAGAGCTTGCAGCAGAACACGATGAACAGATGATGGATTTGTATATCCACGACAAGCCGATAGGCGATGAGGTTGTTGACAGAGCGATTAGAAAAGCGACTTTGGCCAACAATCTTCATCCGGTGTTTGTCGGTTCAGCGTTGAAATATATTGGAGTGCAGCGGTTACTTGATGGTATTGTGACGTATCTGCCCTCGCCATTGGATAAGCCGGACCTTGTTGGATATAAGCCGACCGATAAAAGCAAGAAAATAATGATTAAGAGCGACAAGACGGCGAGTCTTGTTGCTCTGGCATTTAAGATTACCACGGATGCGCACGGTGATTTAACATTTCTGAGGATTTATCAGGGCACGCTTAAGTCCGGCAAAAGAGTGTTAAACGCAAATCGAGACAAGAAGGAAAATGTCACCAGGATATTTGAGATGCACGCCAAGGAGCGAAAAATTCTTGACTCGGTAGCTGCCGGTGATATTGTTGCAGTGGTTGGGCTGAAAGAAACTCTTACGGGCGATACGATTTGTGATACGAGGAACCCGGTTTGTCTGCCGAGTATTACATTCCCACAAACTGTTGTGAGTATGTCGATAGAACCCAGAACATCGGCAGAGAAGGCAAAGCTGGCAGATGCCCTGGCCGGCTTAAGGCGCGAAGATCCGACCTTTGAAAGTAAAATAGACAGCGAGACAGGACAGACAATTATCAGCGGAATGGGCGAATTGCACTTGGAAATCCTCCAACACAAGCTGATAAGAGAAAAAGGAGTTGATGTCAGGGTTAGCAAGCCAAAGGTCGCCTACAAGGAAGCTATAACAAAATCGGTCCAGGCGGAGGGTAGGTTCGTGCGGCAAACAGGAGGTCACGGCCAGTATGGCCATGTTGTTTTGAAGGTAGAGCCGTTGTTTACCGAGGATGGTCACTGGAGCCGCGATATCGAATTTGGCAGTAAGGTCGGCGGTGATGTTATTCCGAGAGAATATGTTCCTGCTGTGGAGGCCGGTATCAGGGACACTTTGAGCTGTGGTCCGCTGGCAGGTTTTCCCGTTATGGGAGTCAGAGCTACACTGATAGACGGGTCATTTCATTCGGTGGATTCTTCATCTCTGGCCTTTGAGCAGGCCGCTGCTATCGCGATAGAAAAAGCGGTGAGGGACGCCGACCCGATTTTGCTTGAGCCGATAATGATGCTTCAGGCAATAATTCCGGAATCTTCTTTCGGTGCAGTGCAGTGCAGTTTGCTCGCAAAAAGAGGTATAATCACGGATTGTCGGTTACATGGAAATATGCGAGTAATTGATGCCCGTGTGCCACTGGTTGAGATGTTTGGTTATTCCAGCGAAATAAGGAGTGCAACAGCCGGGCGTGGAAGCTTTACTATGGAGCCGCTGAGTTATGAGAAGGTTCCGGAGCAGGTAGCTAGGCAGGTTATCCTTTAATAAGCTAGAAATTCCTGGTTTCGTTTGTGAGTATTGGGGATAATTTTTTTATATTGACCACGTCCCTGCGTAGTTATAATAATCTTTTTGTGCCGGAAAGTCGATAAGGAATCTTGTATATGGGTATTGATGCGGCATATCAGAAATGTATTAATCCGGATTGCGGGGCGCGGTTCGACTGCGGGCAGGTGCTGTTTAAGTGCCCTTCCTGCGGTGAGCTTTTGGATGCGCAATATGACTGGGACAGGGTTGAAGTTCCCGGCAAATTGAGTGACTTTGGTAGGCGCTGGGCAGATAGAGACAATCGGCTGGATTTTTCCGGCGTATGGCGGTTTCGTGAGCTGCTCGACTTCTGCGATGATAAATACAAGGTAACCATAGGGGAAGGCCAGACAATTTTGCAGCAAAATGATGCTGTGGCCAAATATGCTGATATGAAACCGGGTTGTTTGTATTTGCAGTATGAAGGGCTGAATCCGTCCGGCTCATTCAAAGACAACGGTATGGCTGCGGCATTTAGCCATGCGAAATTAGTCGGCGCAACTTCGAGCGCCTGTGCATCGACTGGCAATACATCAGCATCAGTGGCTTTATATGCACATAGTTGCGGATTGAAAGCAACGGTTTTTATCGGCTCGGGCCGAGTCGCTTTTGGTAAGCTCAGCCAGGGAATGGATTATGGTGCGCAAACCATTCAGATAGTCGGCGACTTTGATGACTGTATGCGCCAGGTTCAGGATGTTTGCACAAAGCTGGGTTTGTACCTGCTCAATTCACTCAATCCGTTTCGACTTGAAGGCCAAAAGACCATAATGTATCGAATCATCGAAGGTCTGGGCTGGGAGCTGCCGGACTGGATTGTAGTGCCCGGCGGAAATCTGGGCAACTCGAGCGCCTTTGGCAAGGCCTTTTATGAATTAAAACAGCTTGGCCTGATTAAACGGATACCGCGAATGGCAATCATAAATGCAACGGGAGCCGATACCTTGGCCGACTTGGTCAACAATAAAAAGCTTGCCTGGAATGCCGGCAGGGTCGGTCAGGCAATCATTGACGACTATTATGCGGATTTGACTGCCCGTAACTTTTCGCCTCATACTTGTGCTTCAGCGATAGAAATTTCACGGCCTGTGAATTTGAAGAAGTGCCTGCGGGCAATTGATATATGCAACGGAGTTGTCCGCGCGGTGACTGACGAAGAGATTCTCGATGCAAAGGCGGTTATAGGGAAATATGGTCTTGGCTGTGAGCCGGCCTCGGCGGCAACAATAGCAGGTTTAAGGCACCTCAGAGCCGAAGGTGTTATCAGTGCTGACGAGCGAGTGGCCTGCGTATTGACAGGCCATCCGCTAAAGGACCCGAATATAACGGTCAACTATCACAAGGAAAAACTTGGCAAGTTCAGCAATCCGCCCATAGAGGCCCCGAACGACCTCGATGAGATTATAAAGCTGATAAGGTAAGCGTCGCAGGCAGGTGAGTCAATCGGAAATTGGCGTTTAAATAAGTAATGGAACAAACATATTGTCACTCCTGCGCAAGCAGGGGCGGGAATGACATCCTTGCTGTTATAACGATAAGCCGGAGATTATAAAGCCGGCGGTTAAGGCCAATGCACCAAGTGAGTGCACAAGGACGGTGATTTGGCTGGCGCGATATTGGCCTGGTTTGGTTAAGTCTTCTTTATTTACAAATCTAATTGCAACAATCGCTGCCGGCAATGTAAAAAGATAAAAAAGTCCTGCGTAGAACATTGGTTGAAAAATCAACATAGCAGCTGCAATGACATAGCTGGCAGCCAGAGCAATCAGGTAGAGCCGGATAGAGAATCGGACGCCAAAGAGAACTACGAGTGTTCTTTTGTTAACTATGGCATCGGCCTGCAAATCCGGAAATTCGTTTATTAAAATCACCAGGAATATCAGGATGCTGACAATAGAGGCGGGCAGAAGCGGTATTAAATCGATAGTGTTTGTCTGCAGGTAGTATGAGCCGTAAACAGGAAACAGGCCGAATAGCAGCGCAATGACAAGCTCGCCGGCACATCGATAGCCGAACTGAACAGGCGGAGCGGTATAGAAAAAGCCGCCGAGCAATCCGGTAATGCCAAGAACCAAAATAAAAATGCTCTGCGTCAGTAAAAAAATTATAGCTCCTATTATTGAACCGATAGTGAGCCAGAGAAAACAAATCAGCAAAGTTGCTTTGGGCGATAGAATAGCTTCCTGAATGTATCGCCTTCCTCCTGAAAATGGGGTCGGATTTTTGTTGACCCAGTCGTTTCCGGAGATATGGTCGAAGTAGTCGTTGGCTACATTGGCGCCGCAGTGCAAGGCCATTATTGCCAAGAGAGCGAGGATAAAAAGAACGGGCGAGAAATCGCCGGTAGCTGCGTAGCCGAGCGATGAGCCGACCAAAATGGGAGCAGCGCTTGCAACCAAAAACTTCGGACGAGCGGCAAGGAAGAGAACAGTAAGTTTTGAATATTTAAAGTAGGACTTCATAAACATAATTTAACCGCGGACTTGGATTCCTGCAAGGCATGGTTTTCTGCAGATAAATGGAGTCGAGGAGAAATGATATTTGGAATTGGTCTTTTGGTTGTGTGGAATGAGCATCTGACGCAGCGGTAAGGAAGCGAAGATCCCCCCACAGAACCCGTTGGGTATAGTGTAAAAGGCCTGCCAGGGTGGCAGGAAGGCCGTGAGTAGCTGCAATTTTGCCAGATTGCAGCGGCACCAATCTCTACTATGTAAGCCCATTTAATACAGGCACTTATATAAGTAAATTTATCCAGCAAGGTATTTGGCACGATTTTTGCACATATAGATTAAGTTATGGTTTCGAACCTGTCACAATCGGAAGAAATCAATATTCTGGCCAGCGGTGCAAGCTGGGCCTGGCCGGAGGCGCTGCGCTGTATTTTTCGCCCAAGAGGCGTAAATCTTTTGGTTGCTGACAGCACAAGCGAGTTTGTTAACATTATCGAGCGAAGGCGAATCCATACAACAATTGTTGATATGGACCCGGAAAAATCAAATGCCCTGGCGACTGTAAAGATTATACGGATACGCTATCCGTTGATACCGTGTATTTTACTCTCGAGCGCAAGGGACGAGACAATACTAAGCCAGGCACTGCAGCTTGAGGTCTTTAGTGTTATTGATAAGCCGGTAGAAATGGGTATTCTGCTGGGGCAGTTGAACAGGTTATTTAAAAAGAGATACAACAGTGATATTTTTTCGGAGTAATCCGCCTGCGGCGGATAAATTGGAAGAAAAAGCAGGAAATAAGGTAAGAAGTTTTTTGAAAGGAGTAAGGACAAATGAAGATTCGACCATTGGCAGATAAGGTGCTTGTTCAGCGTCTTGAAGCGGAGACGAAAACGGCGGGTGGGATAGTCCTGCCGGACAGCGCTAAAGAGAAACCGCAAAGAGGCAAAGTTGTGAGCGTGGGAGAGGGCAAGGTGCTCGACGACGGGACGCTGAGAAAAGTGCAGGTGAAAAAGGGGGATATGGTGCTTTTTACGAGCTATGCCGGAACAGAAGTAAAGATAGACGGCAAGGAGTATATGATTATGAGCGAGTCGGATATTATGGCGATAATTGAATGAAATGGTAACTGGTTAAATGGTAACCGGTAATTTAACCAATTACCAATTACCAATTACCAATAACCAATAACCAATCAAAGGAGATATAGATATGGCAGCTAAAAAGATTGCTTTTGGTTCCGAGGCACGGTCTGCTATTCGAGAAGGCGTAAAGAAACTCGCAAAGGCGGTAAAAATTACACTTGGGCCGTGCGGCAGGAATGTGGTATTGGAAAAATCGTATGGTTCGCCGACCGTAACAAAGGACGGTGTAACGGTGGCCAAAGAGATTGAGCTAGAAGATGCCTACGAGAATATGGGTGCTCAGATGGTCAAGGAAGTGGCCTCAAAGACATCAACGGTGGCCGGAGATGGAACAACGACCGCAACAATTCTGGGCGAGAGTATATTTGACGAGGGCCTGAAAAATATCACGGCCGGTGCTAGTCCAATGCAGGTAAAACGCGGCATCGAAAAAGCGGTGGAGAAAATAGTTGAAGAACTGCAAAAGATGAGCACATCTGTCGATTCCAGCAAACAAATCGAACAGGTAGCGACCTGTTCAGCCAACCAGGATGTGGAAATCGGCAAAAAGCTGGCAGAGGCAATGGATAAGGTCGGCAAGGACGGTGTTATTACCGTCGAAGAGGGCCAATCGCTGGAGACGACTGTCGAGCTGGTCGAGGGCATGCAGTTTGACAAGGGTTATCTTAGTCCACACTTTATAAACAACCTGGAGAATATGACAGTAGTGTTAGAGAAGCCATATATTCTTGTGCATGAGAAGAAGATAAGCTCTGTGAAATCGCTTGTTCCATTATTAGAGAAGGTTGCCAAGCAGGGGAAACCACTGTTGATTATAGCTGAGGATATCGAAGGCGAGGCGTTGGCAACGCTGGTCGTGAACAAGCTTCGCGGGGTGTTGCAGTGTGTGGCAGTCAAGGCCCCCGGTTTCGGCGATAGGCGAAAAGCTATGCTCAGTGACATTGCAATCCTGACCGGTGGCGAGGCCATCTTCGAGGACCTGGGGCTTCAGCTTGAAAATATCGAGTTGATTCAGCTTGGAAGAGCCAAACGAGTTACTATCGACAAGGACACTACCACGATTATCGAAGGCGGCGGCAGCACGGAAGCTATCAAAGGCAGAATCGACCAGATAAAGGCAGAGATTGATAAATCCACCAGCGACTACGACATTGAAAAGCTGCAGGAGCGGCTGGCAAAATTAGCCGGCGGCGTTGCTCAGATTAATGTCGGGGCTGCAACCGAGACGGAGGTGAAAGAGAAAAAGGCGCGTGTTGAGGATGCGCTGCATGCCTGTCGGGCGGCGGTTGAGGAAGGGATTCTGCCTGGAGGCGGCGTAGCGATGCTCAGGGCACTGCCGGCGCTGGATAAGGTCAGGGCTGTCGGCGATGAGCAGATAGGCGTTGATATAGTGCGAAGGGCGGTAGTGGCGCCGATAAAGCAAATCGCTGAGAACGCGGGTCTGGACGGCTCAATCGTTGCCCAGAAGGTTATGGAGAGCAACAAGAAGAACTTCGGCTACGATGCTTTGCGGAAAGAATACGGCGATATGGTGGAGTTCGGCGTGATTGTGCCGACAAAGGTCGAGAGGATTGCACTGCAAAATGGCGCTTCAATCGCCTCGCTGCTGTTGACGACTGACGCTATAGTCAGCGAGATACCTGAAAAGAAGGAAAAGATGCCTGCGATGCCGTCCGGAGGCGGAATGTATTAAACGGAGTGCCTATAGTTTGGAGTGCCTAAAGTGACTAAAATTAGAATGGAAGACCTTTTGAGACTTTGATTCATTTTAGCTCACTTTAGACACTTTAGTTCACTTTACTTATGAATTTTCGATTTTACACAAATGCAGTATCTCAGGCATCAAGGAAAGTTGCGGCGGGAATATTCACCGTTGGGTTGGTGCTGATTGGTTTCGGCGTTGTTATCTTGGCGCTGCCGGAGATTTTTGCGTTTCTTGCTGCCGCAGTATTTTTCTTCGTTGGGCTGGGTCTTGCGATTACCGCCGTCAAAATCTTTTTGGCCAAGAGAAGATTAGACAAAATGATGCGTGATGATTCTGATGGTTACAGGAAAAACGTCCAAATCCACCATACGAATGGCGGATAAATCCACGGCGAAGAATACTACGATTTATGATTTGGGCTGGATTGTGCAGAAGAAGCGGCTTCTCAATTAACTGCTAACGCCTGTTGTCGGTGCTGCAAAATGCTCTCAATGACATCCTGTATGCTTATAATACCAACAAGTTTTCCTTTTGACGTAACGGGGACCCTCCCGAAGATATTTTTCACCAAAAAGTCGCAAACGCTCAACACACTTTCATATTCTTCGAAGGTAACAGCGGGAGACGTCATAAAATCGCGAACTGTTTTATTTTCCACCTTTTGGCCTTCGTAGGACAATAATATCGCATCCTTTTCCGAAATAATTCCGGAGACGGTCATATCGTCTTCGACTACAGGCAGGCCTGAGAAGCCGTTTCTTACCAAAATCTCCGTTGCTTCGAATATAGGGGTTTCTTTTCTTACGCTGATTACTTCTTTCTTCATAATGTCTTTTGCTCTGAGCATAGCTGCTGCCTCTTTAACGAACTTAGACAATAAAAAAGGCGAAGCCCCCGATAGAACTTCGTCTTGTTTGGATTTTTATCTGTAGATACCTAACTTTTGACGATAATTTAACTTGGTATTATTCGGCCTGAGCCAGTAGAGACTTTAGGTTAAGATGACAATTTTTTCTTTAGGCCCTGTTCTGAAAGACGTGGTGTTGGTGGTTTCATCCTGGGGAGCATTTTATCGTATTTTTAGTGTGGCAAGGGCCAGTGCGGCGAAGGCGACGGCCAGGAGCCAGAAACGCACAACTACCTGCGGCTCGGACCAGCCAATCAGATGAAAATGATGATGGATGGGTGCACATCTAAACAGGCGTTTTCCGCCGGTGTATCTGAAATAGCCGACCTGCAGGACAACGCTGGCTAATTCTATGACGAATACGCCGCCGATGATGAAAAGAAGAATCTCATTTCTCGTAACCAGAGCGCCGTAGCCCATAGCAGCGCCTAAAGGCAGTGAGCCGACATCGCCCATAAAAGTTTGCGCAGGGTGGCAGTTGTACCATAGAAAACCCAGGACAGCCCCCAGGATAGCTGAGAAAAATATGCACAACTCGCCGGCCTGGGGGATATGTGGCAGCAGGAGATAGCTCGACCAGGTGACGGTGGTTGTACGTGTCATCGTTTCAGAAGCAACATAGCAAAGCACTACCAGGACAAAAGAGACTATTCCGACACAACCGGCGGCTAATCCGTCCATACCGTCGGCCAGGTTAACGGCATTGCTGGTAGCAGAGATGTAGAAAATCGCTATTAAGATAAACGTCCAGTTGGCCAGCGATAGGCCGTGTTTGTAAAACGGCAGCCAGAACAACTTGGCATCCGGGATGTTGACAAAGTCTGCAAACAGAAATGAGGCGATTAGAACAGCACCGCCGATTTGGAAGATGAGTTTTTCCCAGGCGAAAAGACCGCTTCTGCTTCGATGTCGAATGGAACTGGTGAGCTTCAGCCAGTCGTCTATTGCTCCCAGTGTGGCGAACCAGACGATTAAAAAGAGTGCTTTTCTGACAAAGGGGTTGCCTAATTTCGCCCATAAAATGGCGGTAAGAAGTGTAGCGAGGATGATAATAAGGCCTCCCATCGTGGGTGTATTGGCCTTTTCCTTTGTCAATTCGTTAAGGGCGGCGTGGTAAAATTCCGGGCGGTCGCCGATTTTTTTTCGCATCAGCCAGCGAATAATTTTTGGGCCTATCAAAAGAGCAATCAGCGCGCTTGTTAAAACGGCTGCTATGGAGCGAAAAATCACGTATTGATAGGCGTAAAAGCCGAACCGCTCACCGGCGTGTAAATACCATAACAGGTGGTAAATCATTTTCGATTTTTGACTTTCGTTTTTCGATTTGCGTCGCCGGACGGAAATCGGCGAGCGCAAATCGGCAAGTCCTTTAAAGCATCTAACATAATGAAAAAGACACGGATTAACACGGATTTACACTGTTTATAATTCATTTCTCTGTGTCCTCTGTAGCTAAAAAAGAGATAAATTTGCTCTGTGGCTAAACTCCTTTTTGTTAGAGTCCTTTAGTTTCTCAACGACCATTTCCAGCTTGGCTATTCGTGAACCTTTTATTAATACTATATCGTTATCTTTTATAAATTCCTGCAGGTTATTACAAGCCGAAAGTGTGTTGTCAAAACATTTTACCTGCAGGTTATAATCGGCTGTTTTCTGTGCGGCTGCGGCGGCGATTTCTGCGAGTGTTCCGACAGCTATCAGAAGCTGCACTCTTGCCCCGGCGATATCAGCGCCCAGTTCGGTGTGCAGTTGCTCGCTTTGATTGCCGAGCTCAGCCATTTCGCCACAGATAAAAACGAGACGACGACCTTCTTTTAAACCGAGACTGGTTAGTATGTTCAGCGCATTTTTCATCGAGGCGGGGTTTGCATTGTAACAGTCGTTTATTACGGTGAGAGTTCCTATTTGCAGCACTTCGGCTCTCATAGAAATTGAAGGTAGAGTTTTTAGGCCTTGAGCAAAGTCGTGAATAGTCAGGCCAAACTGTTTGCAAACGGCCCAGGCGGCGAGAGCGTTTTCAATATTGCCGGGGCCCGGCAGCGGCAAATAGATTTCAGTGTCGTCGATAGTAAAGCGGCTGCCGAATCCAAATGTACCACGGCCATCCTGGCCGTGGTAACACGGGCTGGAAGCCCGTGTTACATCCTGCGCCTGAAAGTTAGAGTCGCCTGATTTTCCGAAAGTTATGACCTGGTTATTGGTAATTGGTAATTGGTAATTTAGCTGGCTACCATTTAACCATTTAACCAAATCGGCATTGATTATTAAAATGCCATCATCTGAGAGTCCCTGAGCAATGGAGAGTTTTTCCTTTGTAATCGCCTGCAGGGAACCAAAGCCCTCAAGGTGGGCGGGGTGAACATTGGTTATAACTGCAATATCCGGCTGGGCGATACGAGTTAAGTAAGCAATCTCGCCGGGGTGGCTGGTGCCAAGCTCGGCGATAACGATTTGGTGCTCCGGGTCGGCGCCGAGCAGAGTCAAAGGCAGGCCGATATTGTTATTAAAATTTTTCGGCGCCTGAAAAACATTGTATTTCTGACTTAATACGTGATAGACAATTTGTCTTACGGTCGTCTTTCCGGCTGAGCCGGTTATTGCGACCACCTTAAAGCCGCACCGGCGGCGATAATCCCGTGCAAAGTCGCCGAATGCTTTTATCGTGCCGTCAACTTCGAGTATTGTTTTGCTGGCAAGTTTGTCGGTTGCGATATCTTTGCTGACAACAGCGCAAACAGCACCTTTGGCAAAGGCGTCGGATACGTAATCGTGGCCATCGAAATTTTCGCCACAAATGGCAAAGAAACAGTCGCCGGCTTTGGTGGTTCGCGAGTCAATGCTTACGCCAGTAAAAAAACGTTGCTCGTCGCCTCCTTCGATTGTGCTTATGGTAGGCGTGCCCTGTGGCTTGTGTGCTTTTGTTATTTTGGCCAAATCCGATATCAGAAATTGTTTCATTTGTTTTGAAGATACTCCAGAGCTATTTTTTTGTCGCTGAAATTGTTTTTTTTCGTTCCGATAATTTGGTAGTTTTCGTGTCCTTTTCCGGCGATGAGGACAATGTCGTTTGTTGCTGCGGTTTTTATGGCTAATTCAACGGCCTTTCTTCTATCAGGTTCGATTTTTATTGTTTGCGAGTTTGGATTTTCGAAGCCGGCAACTATTTCGTTAATTATATCTTCGGGTCTTTCGGTTCGCGGGTTATCACTGGTAACGATTACAAAATCAGCTAACTTCTCGGCGACTCCGGCCATACGAGGGCGTTTGGTTCTGTCTCTGTTTCCGCCACAGCCGAAGACAACAATTAACTTGCCCCTGCACAATGGCTTTAATGTCGAAAGGACATTTTTCAAGGCATCATCGGTGTGAGCGAAATCAATAAGAACCGTCCAATCACCATCGAAATCTACTTTCTCCAATCGGCCAGGTATTATCTGCAGAGCCGATAGTCCGGCTGCTATCGTCTGCAAATCAAAACCGGCTGCAAGGCACAGGCCGGTCGCTGCGAGACAGTTACTGACGTTGTATCGGCCCGGCAAGGTGGTCTTGACAATGGACGATTGATCTGAGTATTCCAAAGTAAATACGGTTCCGTTTATATCCATTGATTCAATGTGAGCAATTATATCAGCCGGTTCATCGACGGCATACCACAGGATTTTGGCCTTTGTTTTTTTAGCAATGTGTTTGGACTCAGGTGATTGCTTGTTTAATACTGCTGTTGTATCAGCCGAGAGAGCAGTAAAGAGTTTTGATTTTGCAGCGAGATAATCATCCGATGTTCTGTGATAGTCCAGGTGGTCGCCGCCGAGGTTTGTAAACGCAGCGGCTGTGAAGCTGACAGCAGCAAGGCGGTTTTGAGAAAGTGCGTGGCTGCTGGCTTCGATGACCATATACTTTGCGCCGGCCTCGACCATTTGCGCCTGGGCATCAGCTATATCCAGGCAATCAGGCGTTGTGAGGGTTGCCTGCGAACGGGTCAGGCCGGTATCGTAAATGATTGTGCCGATAAGGCCGCATTTTTCACCGGCGGCTTGAATTATCGAGCGAACAAGATATGCAACGGTCGTTTTGCCATTTGTGCCGGTAACAGCCAGATTAATCAATTTTGAAGACGGATTACCGTTTCCTGCCTGAGCCAGGATTGCTGCTGCCTGTGCCGAATCATCGACGGTTATTACCTGCGAATCTTCGCGATTAACGGGCTTTTCGCAAACGATGTATTTAGCGCCGTTGTAAATGGCCTGGTCGATGAAATCGTGGCCGTCATAAATAGTGCCCTTAACGGCCACAAAGATATCGCCGGCCCTGACAAGGCGTGAGTCGAGTCGAATCCAAAGCATTTTGTCTGATGAGACAAGATTTAGTAGTTCATTAAAAGTCATTTTGCGCTTTCACGGATAAGGTTTTTTGCCTATTTTAGCTGAAAGGATGGAAATTGCGATGAAAAATCATGGCTGTGCCCTTATAATTGGTTAATTGTATGCGCTGTGCATTTGCGATGACAAGGTTTAACAGGGTAAAAAAGGACCCGCTTTTGAGACTTAACGAAAGGGATTAATTATGAAAGCCGGGAATGTTTTCTATATTTACTTGGTTTTATTGCTGGCCTGCCTGACACTATCTGCACCTGTAATAGCACAGGCACAGGTATCTGAATCCAATGAAGTGGACTATTTTGCTGCTTTTATGGAGGGAAAAAAGGTGGGTCACGCAATACAAAGTCGGGTCGTATCTGAAGGGAAAGTAACCACCTCAGAAGATGTCAGCATGACGATAAGCCGTGGCGATGTCCCGGTAACTATGGATGCGGTCGAAACCAGTATCGAGACAACCGCTGGTGAGCCGTTGGGCTTCGAGGCCGAGCAGCGGTTGAGTATGATGACAATGAAGGTAACCGGCACGGTTGATAAACAGGGGATTGTGAGCATCACCACCACGGTAATGGGACAAGAACAAAAAAGCACTTTAGAATGGCCTGTTGGCGCAATAATGTCTGAGGGTTTGCGCCTGCTGACGTTAAAAAAAGGCCTTGAGGAAGGCACGCAATACACTGCCAAGGTATTCAGCGCGGTATTCATAGGCGCCATTGACGTCCAAATTCGCGTCGGGCCCAAACAAAATGTTGACCTGTTGGGGCGAGTGGTAGAATTGACGAAGGTTACAACCACATATAATATACCCGGCACCGGCGAGGTTATCACCACCAGCTATGTTGACGAAAAACTTCGCAATCAAAAGGTCGTTATGCCTATGGGGGGTATGCAGGTTGAGCTGCTCACCTGCGCAAAGGAGTTTGCACTCGGGGAGAACGACGTTTTCGAAGTGATTGATAAGATGTTTTTAAAAAGTCCTGTGCCCTTGGATAATGTTGGGTTGGCCAAATCGATTGTCTATCATATAAGTCCGACACCGGGGACGGATAGTTTGAAGATACCGGCTGGAGACAGCCAAAAAGTGCAGCAGCTCGAAGACGGCAAGGTAATTGTGACGGTTGGGCCGGTTATGGCGCCGGCGGGGGCACAATTTCCCTATCAGGGCAGCGACTCAGCGATACTGGAGGCGATGAAGCCCACGAGATATGTGCAGAGCGACCGCAAGGAGATAATCGACCTTGCCCGTCAAGCGGTTGGCGACACAAAAGATGTGGCTGGGGCAGTTCAAAAGATAGAGGCATTTGTCGCTCGGTATGTGGAGAACAGGAGTTTGTCGGTTGGCTATGCATCGGCGGCAGAGGTTGCGGCCAGTAAGCAAGGCGACTGCTCGGAGTTTGCGGTGTTGACGGCGGCTTTGTGCAGGGCTGTCGGGATTCCGGCCCAGGTGGTTACCGGCATTGCGTATGTTGATGACTGGGCAGGATTTCAGGGATTCGGCGGGCATGCCTGGGTGCGGGCGTATGTCGGTGATAAATGGATCGATTTGGATGCAGCTTTCAAGAGAGCTGGGTTGGGTGGTTATGATGCCGGCCATATCGCTCTGGCTGTCGGCAACGGCGACCCTGAGGGGTTCTTCAACATAGTCGGCACTATAGGCCGATTCAAAATCGACAATGTGACAATAAATAAAGACTAAAGACACCGGAATTCAGGTCGTGTTATTCGAACTGGATGTCGGAGATGATAAATTCGACGTTGCTGCTGCCGTTATAGTTATTAATCTGCGGCTGGTATGCAACGTTAAAGAAATCGTGCTCGAGAATCTTCTTTTCCAATTTTCCGAACCTGAAACCGATACAGCGGACTGCGGTTGCATTATCGGTAATCGTAAGCTGCAGATGCTCGCCGCCTGAGCCGACCTTTCTGGGAGCAGAAGCAAGACGGACGCCTTTTGTTGCGAAAATCGGTTCGGGATTGCCCTGCCCGAATGGGCCGAGCATTTTAAGCTCGCTGACAGTTTCTCTGGTGAAATCACTTAGACAGGCAAGAGCATCGATATGTAGCTTGGCGATTAAATCGTCTTCGTTAAGGTTCTGCCTTGTGTAGGTCTCGAAATCGGCGGCGAACTCGCCGATTTTTTGCGGTTCAATTTTTATGCCTGCAGCCATTTTATGGCCTCCATACCTGACTAAATGTTTCGAGCAGGCCTTGATTGCGCTTAGCAGACAAAAGCCGGGTATCGACCGGCCTGAACCCTGGGCGACGCCGTCTTCGGCGGTCTCGGCGTTAATCAGAATCGTTGGGCGACAGAATTTTTCTACTATTCTCGAAGCCACAATACCTATCACGCCGCCGTGCCAGTTTTCGTCAGCCAGAACGATGCTTTTGTTGTCGGGATGGTTCAGGCCGTATTCCATTATCATCTCGCAGGCCTGTTTGAAGACCTTTCTCTCGCACTGCTGCCGCTTGCTGTTTTGCTCTTTTAGATATTCTGCTATCTGCATCGAGCGAACAGGGCTGTCGCTTGTCAGGAGTTCCACGGCGAGCCGCGCGTGCCCCATTCGCCCTGCTGCGTTGAGCATCGGGGCAAGTCTAAAGCCGATGTGGAAGCTGTCGAGCTGTTTGTCGGCCAGGCCGGCAGATTCAATCAGGGCCTGTATGCCGGAGAGTTTGCAGTGCGGCAGCGTGTTAAGGCCGTAGCTTGTTAAAATTCTGTTCTCGCCCCGCAAATCCACAACGTCGGCAATAGTGCCCATCGCAGCCAGACTTGTTGCGTTTAGCATAAATTCGCGTAGTTTCGGCTCAAGTTTTGCGCCGGCCTTGAATTCGTTGGCAATTGCCCAGCCGAGCTTAAATGCAACCATCGAGCCGGATGAATCCTGATTGGGGTATGATTTTTCCAGGCTGGGATGGACAATTGCGGCGGCCTTCGGCAGCCCGGATTCCGGCTGGTGGTGGTCGGTTATTATCAGCTCAAGAGATAATTGCTCGGCGAGTTCGGCCGAGCCAACCGCTGTGATGCCGCAATCAACGGTTATCAGAAGTTTTGTTCCGGATTCCGCCAGCGAGCGGACGGCATCGGCATTGAGGCCATAACCCTCGTCAATTCGATGTGGAATATAGTAATCGACGTCGGCGTCGAGTAATCTCAGAATCTGCCAGAGGATTGCGACGCCTGTAATGCCGTCCACGTCATAGTCGCCGTAAATGGTGATTTTTTCCTTGTTTTTAATCGCCTGTTTTAGTCTGCTGACTGCTGCATCGATTCCCGGCAGTTGCTGCGGGTCGATGAGCTGTGATAGTTTCGGCCTGAGGAAAACGCCGCCGGTCTGTGCATCTGTTATTCCACGGTTAATCAGAAGCTGCGCCAAAAGTGGCGAGACCGAAAGTTTCCTTGCGAGCTGCTCGCAGCGGCTGTCAGGCGGGGAGATTACCCATTGTTTCTCAAGGGTTCCCAGCCGGCTTTTGCTGCGTTTGTCGGCCCCATGCATCCGTGTCGAAAGCGGCATTGGAATTTGTCCTTTTCTTTATCCTGTTGATTACAGCATCAGCAAAGTATTATATACCCAAAGAGGCCTGCGAACCACAAGAATTGTCCGTTCAAAACTCATTATCGCCAGGTGAGCTTTTTTACGCTTCCATCGGCCTGTTTGTTTCCTGCTATAGCGTGAAGAGTAAAATCGCCACCTTTCGCAGTCAGCCGGGCCCGGACCCAGCCGACCGGCTCGGCATCGGTGAAATTATAACCTACCGCAGGGATATTGATTAGATGAATCCCCTTAAACGTATCAAATCGATATATATGCGAGTGGCCATAAATGACGGCTTTGATTTTCCGGTCCGATTCGATAATGCGAAACAGACCCGGTGTGTCTAACAAATCGATATCGTCATCACCCAGTGTATGGTGAAGGCAAAGGATTGTCGGTGTATTATCGCACTTTTTCAAATAACTTTCCAGCCATTGCCTCTGCGTTTTGCCCAGCAGGCCCGGCGCTTTGTTAACATAAAGAAGGGAATCCAAAATAATCAGGCGGACCAGCGGTTTGTTGGCAACTGACACGAGTTTATTTGTAACAGGTTGTTGTTCTCCGGGAATTTTATCAAAGACCCGGGGGAAGTTCAGGCGGTTATCGTGATTACCGAGCGCCATATAAACGGGGATTTTCGCGGGAATCGGCTCCAGTAATTTTTTAAGATTTTCATAGTCGCCCGTATTGCCCTCCAGCCGGGCCAGGTCGCCGGCAATGATAATGCCATCCGGCGAACAAGAAACAATCTCAGGCAGGACCTTCTGTAAATTCCGACAAGGGTAAAAGCCGCGATAATTATCGTTGGTATCCTGCGAGATATGCGTATCGGCTAAAAATGCCCAGTTATTAACCTCCCCGCCGTCTTTAAACCGGTCGAATCCGAAAGCTGAGCTGCCCGCTATCGTCCCAATTGTTGCCAGACTTTTTTTAAGGAAATCCCTTCTATCCATTGGTTCGTAAAAAGTCTCAGTCATTCAAGAACTGTGGATATTGTTTTTTATGCTCTCATATACAGGCCGCCGTTGACGGCTATGTATTCGCCGGTAATAAAGCCGGCGGCATCGCTTGCCAAAAACAGCACCGCTTTTGCTATATCGTCGGCTGTTCCGTTTCTGCCGAGCGGAGTTTGCTCTGCGATTTTTTTCCATCGGTTTCGTGGGCTGAACCGCTTATGGAATCGTGTTTCGATAAAGCCGGGCAGCACACTGTTGACGCGGATGCCGTAAGGGCCAAACTCTTTCGCCATAGCGATTGTCTCGGTGGCTACCGCCGCCTTTGCGCCTGCGTAGATTCCCGAGCCCTCGCCTCCGCCGTGATGGCCGGCAACCGAGCCGATGTTGACGATATTTCCTTTGCTTTTTTTCAGATACGGCAAGGCGGCCCTGGTTGCCAAAAAGGTGCTGAGGACGTTGGTGGCATACACGTCGTCGTGATAAGCTACGCTTGCGGTCTCGAAGGGTTGGCGGTCGATGAGCGAGCCGGCATTGTTGACAAGTATGTCGATGCCGCCGGCCTCTTTTGCGAACTGCTCGACCATTTTTTTGACCTGTTTTTCGCTGCGGACATCGGCGCGGAGCATAAGGCCTTCGCTGTTTTTCTTTACCTGCTTGAGGGTTTTTTCTGCACCGATTTTTGTTTTGAAATAATGAACTCCGACAAGACAGCCCTGCCGGCTGAATAGAATCGCCGTTGCAGAGCCGATTCCGCTGCTGGCGCCGGTAACCAGGACCTTCTTGTCCTTGAGGTCTTCGTAAATCATTTTATCAATATGAGGATACAACCCTGCCGTAAAACGGCGGGCTGAATATTAAGTTGGGTTTTAATTAGATAAATATTTAGCCCCACGTTTCGCGTGGGGTTTTGAATCTGGGAATTAGAGTAACTCATCGATAGCGGCGGTAATGTTTTTTTTCCCGGCTAAGCCGATCCACTTTTTTTGCACTTGGCCGTCTTTAAATAAAATAGTGGTTGGTATCGCATTTATGCCGAATTCTATCGCACTATCACGGGCGTCATCGGTATTGAGCTTGCAAATTTTGGCCTTGTTGGCATATTCGTTCGCGATTTCTTGTAAAATGGGGGCCATCATTAGACAAGGCCCGCACCACGGCGCCCAGAAATCAACCAGCACCGGAACATCTGAATTGTGAACAGTCTCATCGAAAGCAGAATCTGTCAGCTCAATTAGGTTGCCGGCCATTTCTTTATCCTTCCAACCGGGAGCTTCCCGTATTAGCATCGCTGAAGTTTTCTAATCATCATATTCACTTAAGCGCTTTTATGTAATCTAATACCGATAAAGCTGCGACGGTACTTTCTCCACAAGCCACATCTATCTGACGCACCCTCTTGGAACGCACATCACCTACTGCATATATGCCAGGTAAGGATGTCCGCATATTTTCATCAGTAATGACGTATCCTGAAGTATCTAATTCAACAGCGTCTTCCAGGAATTTCGAATTAGGCAAAAATCCTATGTATATGAAGACACCTTCGACCTCCAACACCTTTTCTTCGTTGGTTTGCCGATTCTTCACTGTGACAGACCTGACGCGGTCGTCACCATTTATTGAGGTTAGCATATGATTTAGCAAAAACTCTGTTTTTTCGTTTTCTTGTATTCTTTCTTGCAATATTTTTTCAGCGTTCATATAGGGCAAAAACTCTATAAAAGTTGCACTTTTCACATACCTAAGAAGAGATTCCCCCTCTTGCAACCCGGAATTCCCACAGCCTATGACCGCAACATCTCTGCCTTTATAAAGGGGCCCGTCGCATGTTGCACAGTAGGAAACACCTTTACCGTAAAACTCATCTTCACCGGGAATATTTATTTTTTTGGGGACACTGCCCGAAGCAATTATTAGACAACGGGTGTAATATTCTCCATTATTTGTTTTGATTCTCACTTTTTTCTCAAGCGGTTCTACTTTAGCTACTTCAGTGTACTCAATAATCCGTGTGCCGAACTTCTGGGCCTGTTCTTTAAATTTTTCTATTAAGTCTCTGCCATTTACACCTTCTGGGAAACCCGGATAATTCTCCACCAATGTAGTTTCTGCAGCTAAACCGCCGCACAGCCATTTTTCCACTAAAACAGTGTCAAGCCCTTCTCTTGAGGTATAAATCCCCGCAGTCAGGCCGGCAGCACCTCCTCCTACGATAATGACATCCTGTATAGCATCATCCATTTTAAGAATACCCCGTGCTTTAACCTAAGTATGGTTCTATCTTTTTCTTAATATCAGACTCATAGCTTGGCGTAACGCCAATAATTTGGTCTATTACCTGGCCATCTTTGAAAACATTCAATGTGGGTATACTCATAATTCTATGCTCAATAGCTGTCTGCCGTCCCTCGTCAACATTCAACTTGCATACCTTTAACCTTCCCTGGTATTCTTGAGCTATTTTCTCAAGCACCGGCCCAGCTATACGGCAGGGCCCACACCATTCAGCCCAGAAATCTACCAACACAGGAACATCGGATTTTAGAACTTCGCTTTCAAAATCTGCATCACTTACATTAATTGGCTTGCCTTGTCCCATTTTCGTACCCCTTGTATTTAGTTGTTAGCATTAAATGTGTCATTCCTGCGGAAGCAGGAATTTACTTATTAATGACTATTCACCATTTTGTCAATCACTTTATTTCTTGCAACTGCCCCAAGATTGTGGGGAATTTTTTCAGCGTCCAACTTATTGTGGTTTTTAAGCCCTGGAAAACACAAAATTTTGTGCCAAAAATGACCAACCACAGAATTTGGGACAATTATATTTCTTCGTTGTCCGCCGGGCATAAATTTTTCCAAGAGCAGAGTCTTAAATCTGTCTCGCGCGGTATAAAGTGCTGCCCCGAACCCCGCCGGCCC
>CAZBWE010000009.1:14473-42712 GCA_964495465.1 uncultured Pirellulales bacterium | reverse complement strand
AGCGGCCATTCTCTGCCAGAAAATTATTGCTTCGTTGGGATTGTAGCCGGCCATTGCCATAAATATCAGGCCGAGATGGTCGGCTTCGCTCTCTTGCTTTCTGCTGTATGGCAGCAGGACTCCGACCTGCGTTCCTATGCCGTAGGAGCGCATAAAGAGGTCCTGTGTTTGTGCCGGGCTGCTTTCGAGGGCCTTCGATAGTGCCATACCTCCCATCTCCACAATAAGACCCTGTGTCATTCTTTCGGAGCCGTGCCTTGCGAAGGCGTGTGCGATTTCGTGTCCCATCACCACAGCCAGCCCTTCTTCCGTCCGGGTCACCGGCAGCAGGCCCGTATAGACGACTACTTTTCCTCCCGGCATTGCCCAGGCATTTACATTAGGGTCTTCGATGAGATTGAATTCCCATTGGTATCCTTTCAATCGGTCTTGCGTGCAGTTTTTTGCGCAATATTGCTCTACAGCTTTTTGTATCCTGCCGCCGACGCGTTTGACCATCTGGGTCTGCTGGACATCGGTGCTTAATTTGCTTTGCGAGATAAATTCGCCGTAGGACTGGAAGCTCATCGAATTCATAATTGAGTCGGGAACGAGATTGAATTGTTTTCTGCCGGTGATTTCAACCTGCGAGCAGGAAGAAAGCGACAGTAAAGAACCACACAAAATAATCAGCCATAATTTCAGGGACGGTTTCATAATATGCCCCTTTCTTTTTTATTTTTCATCGATTTCGTTTTTTATTTGATTAAGCAAATTTATCGCTTCGAGCGGCGTCAAATTGTCTATATCGGTCGAGGATAGTTTTTCGAGAATGCTTTTATGTTTTTGGACGAAGAGCGAGTCTTTGTCGGATTCCTTTGTTTTGTGTTTCGAGAGCGAGCCGGTGGCTTCTTTTTGGAAGGTTGATTCCAGCTCATCTAAGATTTCCTTAGAGCGTTCGAGGACAGGTTTCGGGACGCCGGCCAGTTTCGCTACGTGGATGCCGTAAGATTTGTCCGTTCCGCCGGGCAGAATCTTGTGCAAAAATACTACTTCGTCCATCCATTCGCGAACGGCGACGTTGCAATTTTTGACGTTCGTAAATAGTTCCGCTAATTCCGTCAGCTCGTGATAGTGGGTGGCGAAGAGCGTTCTGCACCTGAGCTTGTTTGCGATGTGCTCGGCAATCGCCCAGGCAAGGGCAAGACCGTCGTAGGTGCTTGTGCCTCTGCCGACCTCATCGAGAATAACAAGCGATTTATCGGTTGCATTATTTAAGATATTTGCGGTCTCGGTCATCTCGACCATAAATGTTGACTGGCCTCTAACCAATTCATCGGAAGCGCCGACGCGGGTGAAGATTCTATCGACAATGCCGAGCACGGCATCCTTAGCAGGAATAAATGAGCCGGCCTGGGCCATTAAGACCAGAAGGGCAACCTGCCTTATATAGGTGCTCTTTCCGCTCATATTCGGCCCAGTTACAAGCAAAATGTCGCCTGTATGATTGCCAAGCTCGATATCGTTGGGAACAAATTCCGGGCCGAGCGCTTCAGCAAGGACAGGGTGTTTACCCTCGTTGATAATAAGCTCCGTGCCGTTAGTCATTTTTGGGCGAGTATAGTTTCGCCTTTTTGCTAAATAAGCAAGTGCAGCCAGGCAATCGCACTGGGCTATAGTATCGGCGAGGTGCTGCAGGCGGCTTACATACCGGCTTGCTTGCTGGCGAACGTCCTCGAAGAGTTTTTGCTCTAATTCGAGCGCTTTTTCATCAGCGCTCAGGGCCTGCGTTTCGTATTCTTTCAACTGGTCGGTTATGTAGCGTTCTGCATTTTTGATTGTCTGCTTGCGGACGTAGTCGGCGGGGACCTTATCAGCCGATGAGCGGTTTACTTCGATATAATAGCCGAAGACCTGATTGTAGCCGATTTTCAGATTGCCGATGCCGGTCCGCTCGGACTGCTGCTTTTGATAATTTCGCAGCCAGCTTTGGCCGTCTCTGGAAATCGAGCGCAGGCGGTCAAGCTCTTCGGAGAAGCCGGCTTTAATCACGCCGCCATCGCGAAGATGCGAGGGGCAATCCGGCCTGATTGCGGATTCGAGCAGGTCTGCCAATTCGTCCATACTGTCGCATCGGCCGGAAAGCTGAACGAGAAGGTCGGCAGAAAGTCTCTGGAGTATTTCCCGCAGCTTCGGTATCTGCCGGAGAGTGTTTGCCAGTGAGAGCAAGTCCCTCGGAGCTGCGCGGAAAGTGCTGATGCGGGCAGCAATTCGCTCGGTGTCGGCTATTTCTGAAAGCAGCTTGCGAATTTCGGCTGACTCTTTATCTGATTCCTTTAATTCCGCAACGGCATCCTGCCGAAGCTCGATAGCACCCAGGTCGCACAGCGGCATACACAGCCAGGCCCTCAGCATCCTTCCGCCCATAGCGGTTATTGTCTCATCGAGGCAGTCCAGCAGTGAGCCGACCTTGCTCTCGGTTCGGGTTGTTCGCAGGATTTCAAGACTGCGAAGAGATGTCGTGTCGATTTGAAGGTATTTTTGTCGTTCGACCTGTTTCAAATTCTGTATATGGCCGAGCGTGGTCCTTTGTGTTTCGTTGAGATATTCGATAACGGCACCGGCAGGCGGGATAATCCCATCGTCGTCATCACCGATGCCGAAGCCCTCGAGGGTGGCTGTTCCAAAATGCTTGAGCAGGCGCTGCCTTGCCTGGTATGGGTCGAAATACCAGGCGGGACGTTCGGTTATGATAGCGTTTGTAAGCTGAGATATATCTTTTGCGAGTTTTCTTGTCTCGGCCTCGAACAGCTCGCCGCGTCTGTCGGGCAGAAGGCACTCGGCAGGTGACAATCGAAGCAGCTCATCGAGCAGCTTGTTCTCAGGCAGCTTCTGAACGAAGAAATGGCCGGTTGAAATATCGACCCAGCTAATAGCAGCGGTGTCTTTATTGCCGAGATTGACCGCACAGAGGAAGTTGTCTTCTTTTGCATCGAGAAGGATATCGTCGGTGAGCGTGCCGGGTGTTACGATTCGAACAATGTCACGCTTGACGACGCCTTTGGCGGTCTTCGGGTCTTCGACCTGCTCGCAGACGGCAACTTTGAAACCTGCCTGTAGCATTTTTTTCAGGTATCCTTCGACTGCGTGATAAGGAACGCCGGCAAGCGGGATGGGATTATCGCCTTTGCTTCTGCTGGTTAGCGCCAGTCCGCAGACCTTAGAGCAGGTCTTGGCGTCCTCATAGAAGGTTTCGTAGAAATCGCCCATACGGAAAAATAAGATGCAGTCGGGGTATTTCTGCTTGAACTGGTGGAACTGCTTCATCGCAGGCGTTAGTTTTTCACTTATCTCGGCCATAGCGCCAATTATACACGAAGCCGGCCGTTTAACAACTCTGATGTGATTTGAGCGGCGTGGTTTTTGGATTCGGCTTTTTTGAGCTGTTCGAGTAGTTTTTCCTGTCGGAGAGTGAAACAGACAGGAGTGCGTAAATCGAAATCGGCGGCATTGCAGAGGTGCCGGATTTTCTCACAGAGATTTTCAATTCCGATACCGAATTTAGCACTTATTTGCACGGTGTTACTTAAACTTTGAGGTAGTTTATCAGCGTCAAGCCCGACGGGTAAATCAGATTTATTCAAGACCGTCAGGACACGTGTCTTCACGGGCTGGAAGCCCGTGCTACTAATTTTTTCAATTAGATGCTCATCAAGCTGCTTTATAGTTTGACTGTTATCCAGAATGAGCAAAACAATATCGGCCTGTTGTAAAATCTCAGCGCTTCTTTGCTGAGAAGCTTTTTCGATAATATTATCAGGAGTTTCAGCGAGTTTTTCGTCTAAGCCTGCGGTGTCGATTAACTCTACGAACAGCGGGTCTATCAGGCATTGTGTGCTGACCCAGTCGCGGGTAGTGCCTTCGATGTCGGTTACGATTGCCTTTTGTCGGCCGGCGAGCATATTAAGCAGTGTGCTTTTTCCGGTATTCGGCGGGCCGACTATGGCGGCCCTGCAGCCGAAGATAATCAGTTTTGCGGGCTGTGTGTTTTTGAGGATCTCACCAGCTTCGGCTGAAATCTGTTTAAGAGAAATTTTGTTTATGTTTTGTTGCCACTGTTCGAGCTTTTTGGTTAAACCGGTTTCTACTTGATTTGTGATTATTTTTGTGCCCTGTATGGTTTTTGCCTTTGGCTGGATTAGTTTTGCTTCGATGGCGATTGTGTTGAGATTTTTTTGTGCAGAGAGTATTTTAGCCAGAAGCTGTTCTGCGGTAACAGGTTTGACACCTTTTTGGGCCAGTAGTTTCATTATCATCTCGACGATGAGCGGGTTGCCGTGACAGTTTATCGCAAAATTGTCAGGGCCTTCGCAGCCGATTGTAACCTGGTCGATGGTCTCGGAGCCGTCCATAATTTTTCCAAGCAGGATTTCGCCGGTTTTAAATGTTGGAGATTTTGTTATTACCGGCTTGAATATCTCTTTGATAATTGTTTCGGCAGAGTCGCCGAAGAGCTGGACCGTTGCTATTGCACCGGTTCCTTTGCTTGTCATTACCGCAGCAAATACGTTGCTCGTGACTCGTGGCTCGTGGCTCGTTTTTAACTTGTGGTGCATAACTCAAAATTAATCTTTGTGCCTTTGTGCCTTAGTGGCTATGTACCTGTTTTTTTCTCGATATATTTTTGGTATGCCAGAACGATGCCCTTTACAACGAGGTTGGGCACGTAGTTGTCTATGAATTCGCAGTCATCCTTTATGGTTTTGGCTCCGGAGCCGGTGATTATCGTTTGCGGCCATTTGCCGATTTGCTCGGCGTAGCGCCTGACGACCTCTTCGAGCGCACCGATGATGGAATAATACAGGCCGCAATTTATGGCATCGGCGGTGTTTTTGCCGTAGGGCGTTTTTGGTTTTGTGACTTTTATGTTCGGCAGTTGTGCGGTGTTATCCTTCAAGGCCTGAGCGCTTATCTCAAAGCCCGGGCAGATTACACCTCCCTGGAAAATGCCGTTTTGGTCAACCAGGTCGATGGTGACAGCCGTTCCGAAATCAGCGACTACCACCGCATCTCCGACTACATCATAAGCCGCTGCTGCTGCGACGACTCTATCGGTGCCGACTTTTTCCGGCTCATCTACCCAGCAGGTCATCGGCAGCGGTATGTCTTTGCCGATGATATATATCCTCTCATCGAGGGCTTCTTTTGCTATATCGGCAATCAGCTCTGCCCAGGCGGGATTGACGCTGCTTATGATGATTACGCCATCGCGTTTTTTTTCTTTGGAGCTTTTGGCAACGGGGATTTTGTCCCATGCATTTTTCAGGCAACTTGTCAGTTTTATACGAGAACCGCCAGGGATGGATTCTATTAACTGTTCTTTGCCGTCGAGGAAAAGCCCTATGTTGATATTCGTATTGCCGATATCTACCGCGATTATGTTCATATTTTATACCTTATAGGATGTATTTATCAGTATTCTTTGTACCTTATTGTTTTGCTGATGTCAATTTATACTGCCAATAGTTGTTTACACGACTGTCATTTTCCGTTATAGTGGTTATATGGAACGGTTCGATTTTCTAAAGGTAAAGAGGGATGCCTTCACAGTGGCATCGCTTTTTGACCAGTCAGACGAGAAAACATATTGGCTTTCCAGGACCGCTTACGAGCGTCTGGAAGCAGTTGAATTGATGCGGCAGATTATTTATGGCTATGACCCATTTACCATCCGACTTCAAAGAATTTTTGAAGTTGCTCAGCGCACATAAAGTTGAGTATCTGCTCATCGGCGGATATGCAGTAGGTTACTATGGTTATCCGCGGGCTACCGCTGATATGGATATCTGGGTTGCTATGAATAAGACTAATTCGGAGAGGATAGTAACTGTTTTGAAAGAGTTTGGTTTCAATCCACCCGAACTATCACCGGAATTATTCCTTAAAGAATGGCAAATCATTCGCTTAGGTGTACCCCCTGTCAGGATAGAGCTGGCAACGACGGTTTCAGGTGTCGATTTCAGCGAATGTTACGCTGAGCGAAAGGTGGATGAGCTTGATGGAGTAAAAGTTAATTTAATTAGTTTGAGGCACCTGAAAGCTAACAAAAAGGCCGCTGGAAGACATCAGGATTTAGCAGATATTGATAAGCTGCCGTAACTGCGGGGTGTTGAACATCGGAATAAATAAGTTATCTATTTTTTGCCGCTTTAACCTTTTGCCATAATAGTTCAGTCAGCTCTTTTACTCCTTCTCCGGTTACGGCTGATATTGGATGAATCTCTCTATTCAGCTTTTTTCTCAAATCTGCAACCGCCTTTCCATCGGGATTAAGGTCCATCTTATTGACGACGATAACTTCTTCTTTTTGAGCCAGCACTTCGCTATACAAGCCGAGCTCCCGGCGTATGGCTTTGTAATTCTCCGCCGGGTCGGAGCCGTTTAGAGGCATTATATCAAGAATATGGACAATAATTCGAGTTCTTTCTATGTGTTTCAGGAACTCGAATCCGAGGCCGGCCCCGTCGTGAGCTCCTTCAATCAGGCCTGGTATGTCAGCCATAACGAACCGGCGGAAGCCGCTTAGTTCGACGATGCCGAGCACCGGCTCAAGCGTGGTGAATGGGTAATCGGCGATTTTTGGCCTTGCAGCAGAGCAGCGGGAAATCAGGGTGCTTTTGCCGGCGTTGGGCATACCGACCAAGCCGACATCGGCGATGAGCTTTAATTCGAGCCGGATATTTCTTTCCTGTCCTTTTTGGCCGGTTTCGGCGTATCTTGGCGTCTGATTGGTTGGCGTAGCGAAGGCCTTATTGCCTCTTCCGCCTTTTCCGCTGCGACATACGCATACCTTCATACCAATTTCGTTGAGGTCTTTCAGGAGCAGACCCAAATCGGTATCATATATAAGCGTGCCGGGCGGGACTTTGATGATTAAATCCTCGCCGTCTGCTCCGTGCTTGTTGCTGCCTGAGCCGGGCCGGCCATTTTGTGCCTGCCAGTGATGCCTGCCTGCGAAATCCAGCAGGGTATCGAGGTTTTCGACCGTTTGGAAATGGACATCGCCTCCCTTTCCTCCGTCGCCGCCATCGGGGCCGCCCTTAGGGACGTATTTTTCCCTGCGGAAGCTGACACAGCCGTTGCCGCCGTTACCCGCCTTTACCCATATTTTTGCCTGGTCAATAAACATAGTGCTCGTATTGCGTATTGAGTATATCGTATTGCGTCTTATATATAAAAAAAGGATGGCAGTTATTATACCATCCTTTTTCATTCATTTAGTAGTTTTATTGTTTATCAGACGACGTGGACTTTTCGGCCATGGAAACGCACTTGTCCATCTGCGGTGGCGAACAGCGTATAGTCTCTGCCCATGCCGACGTTGCTGCCGGGGAAGAATTTTGTTCCGCACTGGCGGACAATGATTGAGCCGGCGGTAACATCCTGGCCGCCGAACAACTTGACGCCCCTATATTGAGGATTGCTGTCTCTGCCGTTTCTTGAAGAGCCCTGTCCTTTTTTATGTGCCATAGTCAGATACCCTTATTATCACCAAAAATCACAAATCTTATATTTCGGGATATTATAATCCACATCTGCAATTTTGTCCAGAAATTTTTAAGGGATTTTATGGCTATTTAATCCGGGGTATTTTGCCTTATTTAGAATTGCTATTACGGTTAAGAGCCTAAAAGCCGTAGAACTCCGCTTGGTTTAATTCCGGCTGACTGCCGGATTGCCCCCATAAACGGGTTATGGCACATAACCTAATTTTCCCCACGCACCCCTTTGCACCCGGTACAAATCCGGATTGCCCAGCGACCACTTTGGGTCTTTGACAACAATCCCTTTTTCTATTATCTCGATCATGAGATATCGGCCAAGCTCAATAGTGCGTGGGTCTCTCCACTTCCAGTGTTCAGCATGCCCATCAGCAAAACCAAAGGTTGCCCCGTCACCGTGCCTGCAAGAGGGCTTGTCCCACCACAATTCCTTGTAATAGTAAACAGTCCAGCTCGATGGAGATGGCTCACCCATATCAAGAAAAACGATCTGTGAGGTTGAATTTTTAACATCCGCCCTGTTTTCCCGTGGTTTAAGGGTATCACCCTCTATTTCCCAATGGCCGTTCATATTATCAACTATAGCGTATGTTAATACCTCCCCACGTTCACCTGCAGGGCATTTGTAGAGTTTCAAGGTCTTACAATATGGAAATAGAAGCCCCCCTTCAATCCCTTCTTCTTCTTCTTTTGTGGTGTAATCATCCTCCCAGTATGCCCAGGCGTAATCGTTGTCGGTACCATCTTCCAGTTTTTCATGTGTATTTCCACATACGAGTCTGCCGTTGTTATCATCGGTGTAGAGGTTCCAGGCAAGGACTAACTGCCTGAGGTTGTTGAGGCAAACCAGGCGTTTGCCCTGCTCTCTGGCCCTGGCCAGTGCTGGTATAAGAATGGCCATCAGAAGCGCTATTATTGCTATCACTACGAGCAGCTCGATAAGAGTAAAGGCCTTTGTTTTCATTATTCCGGCACTATTTGTTTTATTCAACTGGAATTTATCGTATGTTATACGCAGTACTACATTTATGCGATTTTACATATTAATTATACTGCACATCCCGGCGTATGTCAAGCTTATTTTTCGTTTGTTATGGGCTTAAAAGCGCTTTGGCAAAGGAGAATCAAGGTTCCCATCCCGCCCTTGGCGAGGTCTCGCCTGTTAGCGGATTGGCCTGTAGTATGGCCTTTATGTCGTTTAGTGGAATCAGGCCTACGGTAGCGAGTTTTATCCTGCCGTCGGGGTTAATAAAGAAACTGGATGGAATGGCGTTTACATTACTGTAAGGCCTCGGCAGATTGCCTTTATTGAGCAAAACCGTATAGTTCATACTATTTTTTGCAACGAAAATTTTCACTGTTTCCGGCCTTTCGTTCGTTATGGCAAGCATCGCCAGTTCGTTTTCACTGATGGTTTTGCGCAGTTCTATCAGGCCTGGTGTCTCCATCAGGCAAGGGCCGCACCAGGTGGCCCAGAAGATGAGCATAACGTTTTTACCGCGGTAATCGCTCAATCTATGCTGTCTGCCGTTAATGTCGGATAAAGTAAAGTCGGGAGCGTGTTTGCCGTGCCAGGATTTATAGGCAGGTCCCCAGGTTCTGGCGGCCCTGATGATATCATTTAGTGTTTTCTCTGAGCCGGTAGTGATATTGGTTGATGATTCCGCGGCTTCGTTGGGTCTTTCAGCAGTTGATTCTGATGTTGTGTATTTACCGGGGTATTGCTCTGATTGAATTTGTTCGTCAGGTTGTTTTTTACACCCCGCCAATATTACTATTGCAGCAAGTATAATTACTACGGCAAAAGCTGCCGATTGAGTGATTGTTTTTTTATTTTGTCCGGACATCTTCTCTTTCTCCTGAAAAGATTATAGTTTTATATTTACAATGTATATTATTTATATCAAGGAATAAAAGGAAAGTTCGTAAATTTGGGATTTTAAGCGGCATTTAACAAGGATTCTTTCTTGGTGACCGGTGCCGGGAGCGGTCTGGGCTTTTTAGTGAAATGCGTTATATTTTAGCTGTAGAGGAAATATGCATCTTGAGCTATTTAACCTGTGCATCTCGGTCTTGCAGGTAGTCCTTTGACAAAATCAGATTTTTGGTTAGTATTAATTCTTTTATTTTATCTCGCAGACCATGTATATCTGCTGTTAAGATTCTCTGTGATGGCTTTTCTTTAAGAGGTTTTTGGCTGGTATGTTACAATGACTGAGTTGTTAGCTGTGAATTCGGCTGAGGGCGTAACGGGCTTGCCCGTTCTTCTGTTAATAGGAGCAGCGGTTTTCGGCGGGGCCGTAGGAGGCAAGCTGTTCCAGAGACTGCACATACCTCAGATCATAGGTTACGTTGTCATTGGAATGGTCCTGGGGCCGTTGTTGAAGATTATTTCTCCGCGGGACGTACAATTTCTTGAGCCTTTTAATCTTTTCGCTCTTGGGGTTATTGGTTTTTTGGTTGGTGGTGAGCTCAAGCGAGATATCTTTGTGCGATTTGGAAAGCAGGTTCCTGTTATTTTACTGTTTGAAGGTGTGCTGGCATTTCTGCTGGTAGGCGTTCTTACTTTTCTTGTAATGTGGCATTTTTCTGACTGGCAGGTGGCACTGGCGGTATCTGTTGTTTTTGGTGCCATTTGCTCCGCGACGGACCCGGCATCGACAATAGCTGTTCTATGGGAATACAAATGCCGTGGCCCAGTGACATCTATGGTGACGGCAATAGTTACTCTTGATGACGCGTTGGCATTAACGCTGTATGCAATAAGTGTTGGTGTGGCGGGTGTGCTGACCGGCCATCAGGAACTTGGTATAGGGATGTCTCTGCTGCATACCCTGTACGAATTGGGCGGCTCATTGGTTCTTGGTGTTGCATTTGCAGCGGCTTTGACCTTCATCTTGAATGTTATAGAAGACGACCGCGAGAAAACACTGGTCTTTACCCTGGGAACATTATTATTGTGTATCGGGGCAGCTATTTATTTGCATCTGGATGTGATTCTTTCGTGTATGGCTGCCGGGGTGGTGATGATAAATGTAAAATCGAGAAGAGCCGCAGCCAGCTTTGAGGCGCTTCATAAATACGCAGCGGCGCCGATATATGTGCTGTTTTTCGTTCTTGTGGGAGCAAGGCTGAGTTTCTCACATTTCAATACAATGATAGGTTTTCTTGTGGCGGCTTATGTGTTTGGAAGTATTGTCGGCAAGACATGCGGCGCATATCTTGGCGGATTATATTCCGGAGCGGTTAGAAATGTTCGGAATTACCTGGGCTTGTGCCTGTATCCGCAGGGAGGTATAGCAATCGGGTTGTTAATAATCGCCAGCAGCAGATTCGAAAGCAATATAAGTGCGATTATGCTGCTGGTTGTGATTATCGGCGCCTTTATACTTCAAATTATTGGTCCTGAAGGAGTTAAAATCGGGGCTAAAAAAGCAGGTGAGATAGGGCTTAACATTACCGAGCAGGACCTTATCAGTAAGTGTAAAGTAAGTGACGTAATGGAAACCGATGTGCCCGTTATCAATGGAGGGACATCTCTTAACGAGCTTCTCAAGACAGTCAGCAGTACGGAGCATCTATATTACTGCGTGGTGGATACCGACAAAAAAGTTACGGGAGCTATTACGCTTGACGGTGTAAGGAATACGTTTGCTACTCAGGAGATTAATGACTGGTTAGTGGCGCTAGATATCGCTGAGCCTGTCGTTGATGTTGTGACACCGGATACCTCGCTGCCCGAAGCCATAGAGCTGATGGGGCGGGACAGGATAGAGCATATGCCGGTTGTCGCGTCAAAACAGGACAAAGAGTATGCGGGAGTTCTGGATTTGCGAGCTATGCGCCGTCAGCTCAGTGCAGAAGTTCTGTCAAGACAGCGTGAAGCTGACAGTATGTATGGTCGAAGGCCGGAGGTAGCCTGATAAGTTTTATGTTTTTTTATGCTGGCAATGTGATGTGTGGTAAACCGATAATCCTGGCGATAAATTTACCTGATTACCTGGACATCTTGTTTGTTTTGGGAGCGGCCATATTCGCAGGCACAATCAGCGGGCGTATTTCTCAGAAACTGCATATTCCTCAGGTGGTTGGTTATATTATTGCCGGTATCTTAATAGGCGGTTCGGTATTCAACCTCGTAAGCGCCGAATTAATCAGGTCACTGCTGCCGTTTAATCTGTTTGCTCTTGGAATAATCGGCTTTATGATAGGAGGGGAGCTTAAGTATGACATTTTCAAAAAATACGGCAAACAATTTATTACAATCCTTCTTGCAGAAGGACTTTTTGCTTTTTTTATCGTTACCGTATTAACATTTCTTGCGGGAGCATTTTTTACAGGCAACTGGTACGCTTCGCTCGCACTGGGACTCGTCCTGGGGGCAATTTCGTCTGCGACGGCACCGGCTGCAACCGTAGATGTTCTCTGGGAATATAAAACCAGGGGCATTCTTTCTCGGACAGTTTTGGCTATAGTTGCACTTGATGACGGACTGGCGCTGCTGCTTTATGGTTTTGCAGCCAGTATCGCAGGGGCTCTGCTGGGCAGCAGTGAATGTAATCTTCTGCAAAGCATAATTTACCCGCTGTGGGAGATTTTCGGCGGGGTTGCTATGGGTTTTGCAGCCGGGCTGATAATGCTGTTTTTATTCAAATACATCGTTGAGCCGAGCAGGATTCTGTTGTTGAGTATAGCAATGATACTGGCAGTGATGGGTTTATCGATGACACTTAAGGTGGAATCAATCCTGTCGGCGATGGTCTTTGGCGCAACGATAGCCAATCTCGAGCCCAGAAGAAGTCAGGCGGCATTTAAGCTTGTTGAGAAATTTTCATCTCCTGTCTATGTTCTGTTTTTTGTCCTCGTGGGTGCAAGACTTCAGTTTTTTGGGATACCTTTCTGGGTAATTGTGCTTGCTGTAGTGTACGTATTAGGTAGAACAATAGGCAAAATGAGCGGAAGCTGGTTAGGGGCGTATATTTCACGTTCTCCGGATGTGATACGAAAATATCTTGGCCTGTGTTTGTTTAGCCAGGCGGGTGTTGCCATAGGATTGTCGATTATTGCAAGCGAGAGATTTGGGTCTGAGTTTGGCCAGGCCATTATACTTATTATAACGTCAACGACATTTTTAGTTCAGATAATAGGTCCGCCCTGTGTGAAGCTCGGCGTTAAAAAGGCCGGTGAGATTGGACTCAATGTTACAGAAGAAGACCTTATCCAGACACATCGTGTTGCGGATGTTATGGATACGAAGGTCCCTGTAATTTATACAGGCGAGTCTTTAAACCAGGTGATTGAGAAGGTTAGCAATACAGACCGTTTTTTTTATCCTGTTGTTGATAATGATAAGAAACTGATTGGTGCTATTACATTGGACGGTATCAGAAATACTTTTGCGACCCAGGAGCTGAACGACTGGCTGGTAGCACTTGATATCGCCGAGCCGATTATTGTTAGGGTGAATCCGGATTTAGCATTGTCCGAGGCGTTCGACAAAGCCGCTCGGCTTGATTTAGGTCATCTGCCGGTTGTGGCCGGCGATGAAGATAATAACTATGTCGGCGTTTTGGATTGCCGGGCGGTTCACAGGCAGCTTTCTGCGGAGGTGCTGTCTCGACAGCAAAAGGCCGATGGTGCAGCAGGTGGCTGATGTGCTTGATTTAAGTAACATTTCGGAGACAGAGCTATCGTGATTTATCCGCTTGTTATCGCGACCGGTGGAGTTACCGGCCATTTGAATTTGGCCTTGTTGTTCGGGCTGGTCATCTTATTCGGGGCTTTTGGTGCACGTCTTTTTCAGAAGTTCCACATTCCTCAGGTTGTCGGCTGTATCGTTATTGGAATACTTTTGGGTGATGTTTTTCGTTTAATAACGCAGGAGACTATCGAGTCTCTCAAGCCCTTTACAATGCTCGCATTAGGCATCATCGGATTTATGATAGGGGCGGAGCTTCGTGCTGATGTTTTTAAAAAATATGGTAAGCAATTTTTCTTTATTCTTTTCTCACAGGGCCTGGGAGCTTTTTTGTTAGTTGCCGTCGGCACTTCGTTCATAGCGTGGCTGATATTGGGCAATGTCTTTGTGTCGATTGCGATGGGACTTGTGCTTGGAGCTATTGCCTCGGCAACAGCACCTGCGGCGACGGTAAATGTCTTATGGGAGTATAAAACAAGAGGCCCTCTCACCGCTACGATACTTGCCATTGTTGCCCTGGATGATGCTCTGGCGTTGTTGCTGTATCGAGGCGCCGCTACCGGAGCAAAAGCGCTTATGGGCACAGGCCATAATTCCGTTGTAACCGCTGTGGGGGTGCTTTTGGGGGAGATTGTCGGCGCAATAATATTAGGTTTTTTAGCGGGAGTATTACTATATTTTTTATTAAAATTTGTAAGGGCCGAAGACAAAATTCTGGAGTTTGCGCTGGCGTTGCTTTTGCTTGTTGTCGGTGTTTCTATGATACCGGAAATAGACCCGATTTTGCCTGCTATGGTGCTGGGCATAACGATAGCCAACCTGATGCCTCGTCAGAGCCAGGGAATGTTCAAGCTTGTCGAGAAATTTTCTCCGCCGATTTACATTTCTTTTTTTGTGCTGGCCGGGGCGCACATGCAGTTCGGCAAACTGGGTTTGTGGATGGTTATTATGATAGTAGTATATACTCTTTTGAGAGCTGCAGGTAAGATGGCAGGTTCCTGGTTCGGCGCCAGGCATTCGGCAGCGCCGGCTGTTGTTCGTAAATATCTCGGAATCTGTCTTCTGCCCCAGGCAGGGGTGGCTATCGGCCTTGCTATCCTGGCCAGCCGGCAGTTTGAGTCTGAGCTTGGACATATGGTTATAATGGTGGTTATGACATCTGTGTTTCTGATGGAAATACTTGGGCCGATGATGGTTAAAGTAGGAGTGAAAAAAGCAGGAGAAGTCGGGATGAATGTCACGGAGGAAGACCTGATAAAGACATATAAGGTTGTTGATGTTATGGATGCTGAGCCGATAAGCATTACGCAGGATTTGCCATTACAGCAGATTCTTGAAATATTCAGCACGACTGACAGTGTATATTACCCGGTGGTTGATAGTCAATCAAAGCTAACAGGTATAATTACAATCCCGGACATCAAGGAGATGTTCGCTAACAGGGATGTTGCCGGCTGGCTGCTGGCCTGTGATGTTGCTGAGCCGGTTCGGGACAAAACGACTCCTCAAAAACCGCTTGAAGAGGCGATAGAGTATATGAGGCATTATGACCTGGAGAGTATACCCATAGTAGCAAGTGTCGATAATGATGAGCTTATTGGTGTTTTAAACTATCACAAGGTGCTTCGCAGGATAAGTGCTGAAGTTTTGCGCAGACGCAAGACGGCAGACGGAGCGGCTATAACGACGGGTTAGAACGCCGGATATAGGCCCACGGTAGGTTGATAATTTATGGTGAAATCTTGAAGCAGTTTTCTTTCCCGAAAAAGAAGCGGCTCGTTAGTAACAGGCAATTCAAGGCCGTTCTGGCTCGGAAATTGCGAGTCAGTAATGATTTGCTTATATTATATACGGCTGAAAACGATTGTGGTTATGCGCGACTGGGTGTATCTGTAAGTAAATCTTGCGGAGGTGCGGTCGTTCGTAATCGGCTGAAGCGATTATTGCGGGAAGTTTTCAGGCAGAACCAGGACCTGATACCGGCTGGTTTTGATTATTTGCTTATGATGTCGCCGCAGTGGTCGAAGCAGGATAAAGATGATATTATGCTTGTGAGTTTTGAGCAGGTGAGGGCTTCATTTTTAGCTCTGATAAGCGCTGCTCAGAAACGGCTGAAGAAAAGCAGTAATAAGTGAGAAAAATAAGACACGGCCAAGATGGTCGTGTTACTAATCGATTTTTTTCGGGATAAGCTTTGGATAACAAGAGCAAATTGGTGCCGATAGGTGCAGCGGCAAAAAGGGCTGGAATTTCCCGCCAATCTCTGCAATACTATCTTATGGTTGGTTTGCTCGAGCCCGCAGAAGTTACACCGACCGGCAGACGGCTGTTTGACGAGAAGGGCATCGAGCGGATTAAGCTGATAAAAAAGATTAATGACAGCGGCTATCCTTTGCGTGCCATAAGGGAGTTGTTTCTCCAGGGCCGAACTGATTTGAAAGGAGGCGAATAGTGAGTGACTATGAAACCATGCAGAGGCGGCGTAATATTACCGTGGGCATTTTTGTAGTAGTAGCTATGTGTGCGCTCGCTGGGCTGATATATAAGTTTGGCGATTTGCCGTGGTTCGTTACCAGACATCGTTCATTTCAGGTTTTTGTTCAGTTCCCGACCGCGCCGGGTGTGCAAAGGGATACCCCTGTGCGTTTTTGCGGCTATCAAATTGGAAGAGTTACAAAGGTTATGTCTCCTGAGGTTCGGCTTGATAAGAATACCGGCCTGCAGTATCACCAGACAGTAGTAGTTATCAGCATAAAAAAAAGATATGTTGATATTCCTTCCAATGTTGAAGCGAAGCTGATGACGCGTGGTTTAGGCAGTAGTTATATCGAGCTTACAGTTGACCTCGCCAATTTGCCTGCGCCGCCGCTTGACCCGAATCGGCCGGAGACAAGGTTTCTGGTGCAGGGTACCCAGTTGCAGGGCTTGACCGGTGTGGTTAGTGAGTTTTTCCCGGCGGAGAGCCAGGAAAAACTGGATGAGCTGGCCGAGGGTCTGAAAGCTCTCATAAACAACGTCAATTGCATCATTGGTGACCCGAATAATAAAGGGAATCTTAAGCAGACTTTAGCTAATCTGGCTGAGGCGTCACAAGATGCTGCGAAAACGGTGGAAGAGTTTCGCCAATTTGCTGCCGCCGGCACCGAAACTTTTACATCTATAGTCGGTACAAGTGAGGAGCTAAGTAAGGCGACATCGCAGTTGCGGTTAATCTTGGAGAAGGTGAATAACGGAGACGGTAGCGCTGCCAGATTTGTAAACGATGGCCGATTATATGAGAGTCTGCTCGAAAATACGCAGCAGATACAAATGTTACTGGAAGAGTTAAAGTCGTTCATAGCCGAAGCTCGCGATAAGGGCATTCCTCTTAAGTTGAAATGAGTGATTGGCGATGAACTGATTAATTTTTGTTGCAGGGGGGGAATGCATATTCAATTTCATTTTGCCTGACCGGGTTTTGAGAACTGCAACAGAGTGGTTGCTGCTAACTTTTAGGATGCTTCACCCACATTAAATTCCGCTCGAAATCAAGGACTATTATGGTATCCTGGAAATACTGCATTCCCAGCAGCCCTTTGCAGTTCTCTAAAAGGGGGCTGTCGTCCGGGTAGATTGAAACTTTCGCGTTTTTAATTGTTCTGTCCCCGACGTCAAGTCTTGCAACCGTCCCTTGTTCGCAGTCAAGCCAGCCGATATATGGGTATAGCTCCCGGCCTTTCTTGAGTTTGATGTTGTGGATTTTTTGTTGTATCTGCTGCCAGATTTCTTTATGGGTTGATAATCCCTTTCCGCTGCCGGTGTCAAGCTGAAGTTCGGCCTCCTCGCCGGCGATGGGAATCTTCACAAAAAGATATGTGTTACCGCCTAAGAATTCTTCAACCATAAGTGAATATTTTGACCACGAGGCCGGCTCTTCGGGTTCAAACATTTTTTTGGGTGAGAACTCCACTTCTTTTTTTAAATTATCGAACGCAACATACTTAAATTCCAGCAGGGTGGGAAGTCCCACTATGACGGATTTGTCTTTGCTCAGCGGCAATCCGAACATCTGCAGTTCCGCATGCTGGCGTTTATAAAAGCAGGGCCAGTTGAGAAGCGTTGTTTCTCCTATGTTCAGCTCGGGAATGTTAGAGGTCCCCCAGGCGCCTGAGTTGTTATACTTGAAGGCCTGAGTCACGAGATTATTTTCCTTGATGTGAATATCGTTCACAAAGAGTCCTACCGATGCCCCCGTATCGATGATGACCGGATATTTCTTCCCCTTACCTAATGTGCCTTCAATTACAACCGGATGGTTTTTGGTGTGGGATGGATGATATTTAACACGGCAAAGATTGCCGTATTTTATATCTTTATCCAACTCCTGAAATTGCTCTATTGCGGCTGTATCTTTCTTTGCGTTTGGATTGCTGTTTTCGACCACCACCATTTGAACGGGCTGGACCGAGCACCCGGCTGCAAGTAGAAAGACTGAAGTTGTGATAGTCTTGAGCCAAATATTGATTTGGCTTTTTTTTAACATTGATATCACCCTTCTCCAGAAAACCTTGTGAAATACGGTGTGGCCTGATGCCGCGAGTCACCCTCAAAATGGCACAAAAGCCGAAATCACCCTTTTCAATAACACCCCGTTTAATTTGGATTATTGTATCATTTTGAGCTTCTTAAGTCAAGGATTTTGTTAAGGTTAGGGCAAAAAAGGCTGGGGAAATATGGCCATGTCTGGATAGCTTGTCTTTTTAAGTCTGGCGAAGCAACTGTGCTGAAATTCTCGGACGTGAACGGGGATTGGATCGCTTAGTTTATTAGCTTACCTTTTCCTTCTCAAGAATAAGCCGCCTAAACCGAGCAGCAGAAGAGTTGCCGGTTCGGGAATGGCATGGCTGTAGATGCGGACTTCATCGATGATGCCCGGCAGATAGTCAATGCCGGTTCTATTTAGATTCGTAAAGCCTCCGATGCGGACATTTTCACCATAGTCTGTCATTGTCCCGCTTGCCGGCACAGAGTCAACCAAAACATCATTTACATACAGGTTCACACTTGAACCATTATAAGTTCCGATGATGTGGTACCAATTGCCGGGTTCCCAGAAGTTTGCTCCGGTCCTGACAACATAGCGGGTTCCTCCGATGGTTATATCAAAGCCAAAACCTGCTTGGTTGCTGGAATACTGGTCTCCGGTTACGCCCAGATGATACTGGTAATAGGGTGAGGAATGAGAGGTATATCCCTTATCCACAATAGCATTATTTCCGTTACCTTTGAAAGAAACAGGTTGGTACCAGGCCTCTACAGAGATTTGGTCTGAAGGATTCAGAGTCGATGAATTCGGAATTTCAACATAATCGTCGGTACCATCGAAGCTCAATGCAGCGTTAATTTTGCCGAGCGGCGTCCATGTTGGTCCATAAAGCGTGCCATCATTTCCTTTGCCTGAGTCGTCATTGCCTGGGTTGGACTGGTTGTCAAAACTCCAATAGGCCACCATTTCGCCTCGGACAGAAGTTCCGCATATTAAAATTAATCCTGTAATTACTATCACGATTAGCTTATTCATTTTCATCACTTCTCTTTCGAAAACTTGTTATTTTCTTTTTCTCAAAAGCAGTCCGCCTAAGCCGAGCAGTAAAAGTGCCGTCGGTTCTGGAATGGCGTGGTTGTAGATGCGGACTTCGTCGATTTCTCCATTCCAATAATAGCTGCGGTTGACACCGTTACCTATAAGCAGGTCCTGGTCGTTCGTGCCTATGGTAGTAATCTGCGTCTTTGAGACTACGAGAATTCCATCTATATATAGGTTCTGCTCCCCGCTCTCGAATGTGTAAACGACATGATGCCACTTCTTGTCGTCCGGGTATTCGTAGATACATGCCGTTCCGTTATCTTTGTTAACTCGCGCGTATAGATCGCCGTTATAAACCATCAGCATGTAGCCTTCACCCGTGCCGAGATGTTCTCCTTTATCAACTATCTGCATTTGTGGATTTGTATCCATATCGATGTTTGTACGCACCCAGGCCTCAATAGTTAGTTCATTAGTGATGTCTAGAGTAGTATTGTCGTCCACCGAGACATAGTCATTTATTCCATCGAAGCTCAGTGCAGCGTTAATTTTGCCGAGTGGGGTCCAAGTTGGTCCATAAAGAGTGCCGTCATTTCCTTTGCCTGAGTCGTCATTGCCTGGATCTGCCTGGTTGTCAAAACTCCAGTATCCCACTAATTCACCCCATCCTGCAGAGGTGCATACCAGTATCAATCCTGTCATTACTATTAAGCTCAACTTGTTCATTTTCATCACTTCTCTTTCGAAAACTTGTTATTTTCTTTTTCTCAAAAGCAGTCCGCCTAAGCCGAGCAGTAGAAGTGTCGCCGGCTCGGGAATGGCGTGGTCGTAGATGCGGACTTCATCTATTGTGCCTTGGAAATAATCAATTAGGCTTGACCATGTTCCAATCGCCAATTTTGCACTGCCCGTGTCGATGTTTCCACTGGGAGCTGTGTTGGTGTTTTCTAAATTTCCATTTACGTACAGTTTTAATTCTTCACCATCATAAATCCCTACGACATGATACCACGTATCCAGTGTAATAAAGTTGGGACTTGTTGATGCAATATATCTTGTTCCTCCAACACTAACTTTTACCTGAATGGAATCGTCATTAGATGCGTGTATCCAGTACTGTTCTTGCTTTGCCAGAGGATTCATAAGTCCAGCAACTGATGGTAAACAATCAAACTTTATAAATGCTTCCCAGGTGCCTTCCGTAATGTTCAACGTAGGACTGTTGGCAATCCCTACATAGTCGTCCCCATCAAAGCTCAGTGCAGCGTTAATTTTGCCGAGTGGTGTCCATGTTGGTCCGTAAAGTGTGCCATCATTTCCTTTGCCTGAGTCATCTTTGCCTGGATTGGTCTGGTCGTCAAAACTCCAGTAACCTACCAATTCACCCCTTCCTGCAGAAGTACATACCAGTAACAAACCTGTTATTAGTATCAAGCTCAGCTTATTCATTTTTCATTTCTCCGAAAATAATTACGTTCTTATGCAATAAACGCGTCAAGGAAGACAGCAATCATATATTTTTTATATCCTTAAGCTTATTGAGTGGGGGGAAAACTTGAGGAGAAATCAAAAAAGTCTTCTCACCACGCTTCCTTACAAATGTTTATCATACATCGACTACTGGTAAAATGTCAAGTAAAAAGCCCCGTAAAGACAGTTTTTTTTTGGAAGTTCGAAAAAACACCGATTTTTGGCGTAAAAGACCGGGGCTGTATAATCCCTCCGTAGCCAAATGGTTTTTATCAGGTCGTGTGAGAGCAGGTGGTTGAGTATGACTATGGGCGATTTCAAGACCATTTAGGCAAATTGTTTGAATGGCAATACCCTTGACGTTTGCTCGGCCAGGGGGTATCCTGGATAAATTAACATTGAAAATAAGGTAAGAAGTAAGTTGGCTTGTTTGAAAGGAAGGCATTATGAGTAACAAACGGAAATGGAACGTCAATTTTATCGCTATGATAGCAGTTTGTCTTGGAGCGACTGTCATCATTGGCTGTGAGGAGACATACGGTTCGCCCTCGACACAACCCAAAATCGAAGTAGCGGCCGGGCGGCAGGTTGTAGATTTCAATCGCGACTGGAAGTTTGTCAGGGGCGGCCGCGAAGGGGCCGAGAAGCCGAAATTTGACGATTCGCAATGGCGGGCTGTTCGTCTGCCACACGACTGGGCGATTTCGGGGCCGTTTAATCCAGGTGAAGATGGTTACGCCGGAAAACTTCCTTGGCGCGGCGTTGGCTGGTATCGCAAGACGTTCACCCTCGATAAGCAGGACAAAGGCCGCCGTGTTTATTTTGATTTCGATGGAGTAATGGCGTTCCCGAAGGTCTATATCAACGGCAAACTGGCCGGTGAGTGGGATTACGGCTATATGTCTTTTCGAGTCGATGCCACAGATTATGTGAAGTTCGGCAAGGTCAACGTGATAGCCGTTCGGGTTGATACGACCCGACACGGCACGAGGTGGTATCCCGGCGCGGGCATTTATCGCAAGGTAACGATGACCGTCTGCGAGCCGGTGCACGTGGCACACTGGGGTATGATTGTAACTACTCCTCAGGTTTCCGACGACTCGACCACGGTTAATGTCCGAGCTACTATAGAAAACCACCGCAACAAGGAATCAAAGGTCAATGTTAAGGCCGTCCTGATTGACCCTGACGGCGGGTCGATAACTTCGCCCGATGTCATTGGTGATATACAGGCAAGCGGCTCAAATGAATTGGCCTGGACGTTTAAGGTTGAAAATCCTCAGCGGTGGGACATTACCAGTCCGAGATTATATAAGGCCGAGGTTGTTGTGCGTATGGACGATAAGGTTGTTGATACGGACGTCGCCGGCTTCGGCATCCGCACATTCAAATTTACGGCTGACGATGGATTTCATCTCAATGGTCGGCGTGTGCAGCTCTATGGTGTGAACCTGCATCACGACCAGGGTCCTCTCGGAGGGGCGTTTAATACCCGTGCTATGGAGCGGCAGCTCGAAATAATGCGAGATATGGGCGTCAATGCCATTCGGACCAGCCATAATCCACCGGCGCCTGAGCTGCTTAATTTGTGCGACAGGATGGGATTTGTCGTTTGGGACGAGTGTTTCGATAAATGGGATGACAAGGCAGACAGGGTAAAAGGTGAGCCGCCATTGGAAGAGTATGGCGAAAAGCAGCTTCGCAACTTCGTAATGCGCGACCGCAATCATCCCTGCGTTGTGGTTTGGTCAATCGGCAATGAGATATTGAATCAGCCGCGTAACAGGGAAGGCAAGTCTCCCGAACGCGTGAAATTTATGAGTGATTTTGTTCGCAAATATGATTCGACTCGGCCTGTAGGAATGGCCTGCCATATCCCTCAAACCGCCTACCAGCCGATTCTTGATGCGCTGGACCTTGCCGGCTGGAATTACTCGCGGAGGTATAGCATATACAGAGAGCGCTATCCCGATAAGCCCATCATATACAGCGAGTCGGCCTCGGCCCTGAGCACGCGAGGATTTTATGAGCTGCCGCTGCCGAACGGCAAGACGCAGTATTCTGATAAATTCCAGGTGGATTCCTACGACCTTAATTCAGCACGATGGTCGGACATTGCAGATGCCGAGTTTCAGCTGATGGAGGATGACAGCTTTGTGGCCGGTGAATTCGTATGGACCGGATTTGATTATCTGGGCGAGCCGACGCCTTTTTCGAGGCAGGCGCGAAGCTCATACTTCGGCATCGTTGACCTCTGCGGCATCCCCAAAGACCGGTTTTATTTATACCGCAGCTACTGGCGGCCGGATACTACTACCGTGCATATCCTTCCTCACTGGAACTGGCCCGACCGAATCGGCAAGAATGTTCCCGTTTTTGTTTATACGAACGGGGATTCGGCGGAGCTTTTCCTCAACGGAAAATCGCTGGGCCGGCAGACAAAAGCCGAACGTGTCGAAGAGCCGGTCAACCTTGCGAAAGGCAAATCCGCAAAGGCAAGTTCCGAAGAATCGAATAAGGGCAATATGATTGACCACGCCAATGATGATAATCATGAAACCCGCTGGTGTGCTTCGGGCGGCTTTGCCGACCAGTGGTGGCAGGTTGATCTGGGCGGGGTTCAGCCGATTCGTGAGCTGGTGATTGATTTCGAACAGGAGGCGTATAATTATTTATATACCATACAGGTTTCGACGGACGAATCGAATTGGCAGACCATCGTGACCAAAGATAAGTGGGATGGCGGCACGAGAGAGATGACCCATGAAGTAGATGCACAGGCGAGATATGTGAGGATTGTATTCACCGAGCTTGAGGAAGGGGTATGGGCCAGCATTTGGGATTTCGGTGTTTATCCTGAAAGGGTTGAGTCACCGTATTATGCAGTAACTTACAAATATCGTCTGCGCTGGAATAATGTCTTGTATGAGCCGGGCGAGTTGAAAGCGGTCGCATACAAGGACGGCAGTGAAATAGGCCAGGCGGTTATGCGCACGGCGGATAAGCCCGCAGCGATTCGCCTGACACCCGACAGGAAGGAATTATCCGCTGATGGGGAAGACCTTTGCTATATCTTAGTTGAAGCGCTCGATGAGAAGGGTGTGCTTTGTCCTTTGGCGGACAATCTGATTCGCTTTAGAATAGACGGCCCGGCTGAAATAGCAGGCATCGGCAACGGCAATCCGCTTTCGCTCGAACCGTTTCAGGCAGACAATCACAAGCTATTCAACGGCAAGGCGATGCTGATTCTGCGGGCGGCCCGGCAGGACTGCCGGGGTCAGGGCGGCCAGATAAGCGTGACTGCTGAGAGCGACGGGCTGGCTTCGGCGAGCGTTACCATTCAAAGCAGCACACCTTCTGGCGACTGTGGGCGATAGGATAGTTTTTAGGAACCGTAATCTTATATAGAGTAAGTGACATTGGGCGCTACGGTGAGTCATCTTGGCCAAAATAGGCGGGCGAAGATGTCTGTTTGCATAATTGTTGTGGGGATGCTCACAGGGATTATTTCGGCTCAGCCCGCTGTGTCTGCGCAGCACGAAGAGCCCAGCCCCTCTGATGGGCGGGGCGAGCAGGGTAAAGTTGCCTCCAAGCCGCTCTTTCGTGATCCGGTCTATGATGGAGCAGCCGACCCGGCTGTTATCTGGAATCCTTATGTGCAGCGCTGGTGGATGTTCTATACCAATCGTCGTGCAAATGTCCCGGACTTGTCCGGTGTTACCTGGGTGCACGGCACGCGCATCGGCATCGCTGAGTCGGCTGATGAGGGCGCCACGTGGACGTATGTCGGCACGGCAGAGATAGACGATGGTTCAGGCATATCCGATGCGACGCACTGGGCGCCTGAGGTAATTGCCGGCCAGGACGGCACATACCATATGTTTCTTACCGTTGTGCCGGGGATTTTCAGCGACTGGAAACACCTGCGCACAATCGTTCACCTTACAAGCACCGACCTTCGCCATTGGGGCAATCCCGTGCCGCTTAAACTTGCCACGGACCGCGTGATTGATGCCTGTATGCTTCGGCTGCCGGATGACACGTGGCGAATGTGGTATAACAACGAAAGAGACCACAAATCAATATATTTTGCAGATAGTCCCGATTTAAAAGTATGGGTTGACCGCGGCAGGACTGTCGGTGATCAGCCGGGCGAGGGGCCAAAGGTTTTTCGCTGGCGGGATGTTTACTGGATGGTAACTGATGTCTGGCGCGGCCTTGCTGTATATCGCTCGGCCGATGCCCTTACGTGGAGACGCCAGGGCGATAACCTTCTCGGAGAACCCGGCCTTGGAGCCGACGACCAGGTGAAAGGCGGTCATCCCGATGTTGTTGTCAGCGGAGACCGTGCATTTCTGTTCTACTTCACCCACCCCGGACGCCGTGGTGAGAACGCCAATAAAGATGGCTATGAGCAGCGGCGCAGCTCCATCCAGGTTGTGGAACTTCAACTGAAGGATGGCTGGCTGACCTGCGACCGTGATAAACCAACATATATCCGACTATTGCCGGGCAAGAACTCGCCGGCGGAGATATCGCCGCAGCAAATGCAGGCCATTTATGAGCAGGTCAGGACGCCGTTCAAATACGGCGTGGTTATAGAGCCGCCGCCGGGCAAAAAGGTGGACTGCCCGAATGTCTTTCGCCACGGTGACAAGTGGTTTATGGTATATGTTCAGCTTGAGACTGAGCTGGCTGGTTATACGACACAGCTTGCCGTGAGCGATGATTTGCTACACTGGTCCGGCGGGACTGCCGGGCTCGGGACGATTCTGGAGCGAGGAGGCGAGGGAACATGGGACTGTTTCAATGCCGGCGGGGGAGTAGCGCTCTTTGATACTACCTGGGGAGGTTGCAATTGCCTGCAAACTTATGACGGACGATACTGGATGTCATATATGGGCGGAGCAAAGCCGGGCTATGAAAAGCCGCCGCTTTCTATCGGCATAGCTGCCACAGACGACCCATCGAAACCAGAAGTGTGGCAAAAGCTGCCGGCACCTGTACTGCGGGCCGACGATTCCGATGCGAGGGCCTTTGAGAGCGAAACATTGTTCAAAAGTTACATCTTTCGTGATTCCGATGAAACTCTCGGTGCGCCGTTTGTGATGTTCTACAATGCCCGGGCGCCTAATGAAAGCGAACGTATCGGCATCGCTGTTTCCAGTGATATGAAGAGCTGGAGGCGTTATGGTGCTATGCACGTTCTGGAAAACGAGCCCGTCTCGCTGAGCCGGGCAAATCGGCCAGTCATAAGCGGCGACCCGCAGATTGTGAAGTTCGGTGACTTATGGGTTATGTTCTACTTCGGGGCGTTCTGGAAACCCGGTGCCTTCGACACTTTTGCAGCATCGCGTGACTTAGTGCACTGGACAAAGTGGAACGGGCCCGACCTCGTCAGACCCTCCGAGCCCTGGGACGCTACTTTCGCCCATAAGCCCTGGGTTCTAAAACACGATGACGTTGTGTATCACTTCTACTGCGCTGTGGGCGACAAGGGCCGAGCAATCGCACTGGCCACATCGAAGAACCTGCGGGTCGAAAGAGCAGTTGAGCATTTGAACAGTAGAACAGGTGAAAATACGGAACTGATGGGCCGGACTTATATCGATTTTGATACTGACTGGCGATTCAGCCGGGGAGATTTCGCAACCGCAATGATGCCCAAGTTTGATGACTCCGGCTGGCGTTGCGTGAAGCTTCTGCATGACTGGAGTATAGAAGGGCCGTTCAGCGCAGAATATGGCAGCGGCAACGGATATGCTCCAGGCGGAGTCGGCTTTTACCGCAAGCGTTTTCGGCTTGACCCGGCCTACAAAGACAAAATTATCGCCATTGAATTCGATGGGATATACAACAACTCTGAAATCTGGGTCAACGGCTTCTTTGTTGGCGGACGGCCTTATGGTTATTCGAGTTTTGAGTGCAATCTGACGCCGCATTTGAAGTTCGGCCCTGATGAGAACGTTATCGCTGTTCGAGTTGACCACTCGAAGTTCGCAGACTCCCGGTGGTATACTGGTTCAGGCATATACCGTCATACGCGTCTGCGCATAACGGACAAGCTGCGAATCGCTCACTGGGGCAGTTACGTTACCACACCGCAGGTCGAAGAAGCATCTGCTGTCATCCGCATCGAGACAGTTATCGAGAACGGTTACGATGCAGATAAGGAATTATCCCTTCAGTCGGATATTATCACCGCGGATGGACGGGTTGCAGGGAGTCAGACGACATCGGAGACCAGGCAGAAATGCCTGGCCAATGCAAACCACAGCTTTATCCAGCAGATTAAGATTGAGCATCCTGAATTTTGGTCTATTGAGTCGCCGGTTCTATACATGCTTAAAAGCCGTCTTTGTGCGGGTTCAAGGGTAGTCGACGAAACATCGACACCCTTCGGGATTAGGACTATTCGATTTGACCCAGATAAAGGATTTTTTCTCAACGGCAAGCAGGTTAAAATCAAGGGCGTTTGTCTTCATCATGATGCTGGCTGCCTCGGCGCGGCTGTGCCTGAGAAGGTGCTTTTGCGTCGTCTGCGGCTTTTAAAAGAATTAGGGGTAAATGCAATTCGGACCAGCCACAATCCGCCGGCACCGGAGTTGTTGGTTCTTTGCGACCGGCTCGGTTTGCTTGTAAAGGACGAGGCCTTTGATGAATTTACGCCGCCCAAAAACAAATGGTTGACCGGCTGGAATGATGGTGTGCCGAGCCGATACGGCTATGGCGAGGTGTTCACCAAATGGTCGGTCATCGACATTCAGGATATGGTTCGCAGGGACAGAAACCACCCGTCTGTAATTATGTGGAGCATCGGCAATGAGATTGATTATGCAAATGACCCGTTTTCCCATCCGGTTCTGGGGGATGAGTACCTGCCGGAGAATCCACCGGCTGAGAACCTAATCAAGTATGCAAAGCCGCTGGTAAAGGCCGTCAAGGAGCTGGATTCTTCCCGCCCTGTAACGGCCGCCCTGGCGAATGTTGAAATGTCGGATGCTGTCGGGCTCGGAGAGTTACTTGATATTGTCGGTTATAATTACCAGGAGGAACGTTACCCCGGCGACCATGGTAAGTATCCTGACAGGTTCATCTTCGGCAGTGAGAACCATCACAACTATAACGACTGGGGAGTGGTGCGCGATAATGACTACGTGGCCGGAGAGTTTCTCTGGACGGGTATTGACTATCTCGGCGAGGCCCGCCGCTGGCCGAATCGGGCAAACGGCTCCGGGCTGCTGGACTTGTGTGGTTTCAAAAAACCCATCGCCTGGTTCCGCCAGAGTTTATGGAGCGATGAGCCGATGGTTTATATCTGCGTTTCCGGCCCGTCTTGGCCGGGCAGGGCAGGAACAGGGAGGAGGCGCTTTAGAAGAGTCCAGGAGCACTGGAACTGGCCGCAAAATGCAAAGGTGACCGTCTATTGTTATACGAATTGCCCTGAGGTTTTGCTGGAGCTTGATGACAAGCCTATCGGGACCAAACGTCTTGCCGATGCCGAAGAGGGTGTGTTGAGATGGGAGGTCGACTATGAGCCAGGTGTTTTCATGGCGACAGGTCTTGAGAACGGAAACAAGGTTTGTGAGTATAATTTGAAGACGGCGGGAGCTGCCGAACGTATTGAGTTGCTGGCTGATGTCCGAGAGCTTCGGCCCGACGGCAAAGACATCTGTCATCTGGAATTTCGTATCGTTGATGCGAATGGGGTTCTTGTTCCGGATGCGGACAACGAATTGAAATTCGAGGTGAAAGGCCCGGCTGAAATCATCGGTATCGGCAATGGTAACCTTAACGATATTGACGATTGCAGAGATTTGGTCCATAGGGCCTATCGAGGACGGGGCTTGGCGATTCTTCAGTCCACAAAGGAGGCAGGCAAAATCATCGTTAAAGTCAGTTCTTCAAAACTTAAAACCGCCAGGTTGATTTTGACCCCGGCAGACCTGACGGGTTGAATGCCG
>CAZBWE010000009.1:10360-14373 GCA_964495465.1 uncultured Pirellulales bacterium | reverse complement strand
GAGCCGCTCGGCGTGGATGTAGCAAAACCGCGGCTTTTCTGGAAGCTCCAAAGCCCAACACGTGACCAGCACCAGACGGCCTACCAGATACTTGTTGCATCCTCTCTTGAGGCACTGAATAAAGAAAAGGGCGATTTGTGGAACAGCAAAAAAGTAGCTTCAAACGAGACAATCAATATTCCCTACCGCGGCCGCTCGTTAAAATCCTCACAGCAGGTGTTCTGGAAGGTGCGGGTCTGGGACGGCGATCCGTCAAAAAAAGTGCCGGATGTCTCGCCCTGGAGCGAGCCGGCTTCGTGGACGATGGGGCTGCTGAGAGAAAAGGATTGGAAGGCGAAATGGATAACTGCAAAGCGAATCAATAAACCCCGCCCTTTGGAAGGGCGGGGTGAAGATCCCTTACCAATCTTTCGCAAGACGGTTGAACTTGGTAAACCTGTTCAAAGAGCGGTAATTCATATCTGCGGTTTGGGTCATTATGAATTGAGGATAAACGGGCGGCGTGTGGGTGACCGGGAAATGGACCCGGGCTGGACAAACTACCGCAAGAGGTGCCTTTACAGCACGTATGAGGTGACGGATATGTTGCATCGTGGTGGTAATGTGCTGGGGGTTATGCTCGGCAACGGGATGTATAACGTGCCCGGCGGACGTTATACGAAGTTCAGAGGCACATTCGGCCCGCCGAAACTTATTTGCCAAATGCGCGTTACTTTTACTGATGGTTCATCACAGATAATTGTTTCCGATGAGAGCTGGAAATGGACTTTGGGGCCGATTGTTTTCACGTGTATTTTCGGCGGTGAGGATTACGATGCTCGACGGGAGCTGCCCGGGTGGGACCAGCCGGATTTTGATGACCAGATGTGGTCCGCAGCCGAGGTGTGCGAGGGCCCGGGCGGCAAACTCGCGGCCCAATACGCGCCGCCGATTAAGGTGGCCGACTATCTGCCGGCTGTAACAATCCAGCGTCTCGAAGATGGTCGGTATGAGGTCGATTGTGGAACCAACCTGTCTGCCCGGCCGGTGGTAAAGGTCAAAGGGCCTGCCGGCAGTCAGGTTACTATAATGTGCGCCGAGAAGCGAGGCGAGCCCTGGACTAAAAACGGAGGCCACAGTTATACTTATACTCTTAAAGGCGAGGGCGAGGAGGTCTTTCGTCCCCGCTTTACGTATTTCAGCTTCCAGTACCTGTATATTTCGGGCGTTGTCCGGCCGGAGGATGCAAATAATATCGGGACGCAAGATGGGACTGCCTGGCTGCTGGAGGCAGGAAGCGAATTTCTCACAAGCTCGGCGGCAGATACCGGCGGATTCGAATGCTCAAATGCACTATTTAATGATATAAATGCTATGATTGACCGTTCGGTGCGCAGCAACCTGCAAAGCGTTGTAACCGATTGCCCTCATCGCGAGAAACTCGGATGGCTAGAAGTGCCTCACCTGATGGGGCCTTCGATAATCTATCATCGTGATGTCCATAATCTTTACCGAAAGATTTGCCGGGATACCACAGAGTCACAATTGGACAGTGGGCTGGTTCCCAATATTGCGCCGGAGTATATGCGCTTTAAGGGGGCGTTCTTTGAATCACCCGAATGGGGCAGTGCCTGTGTCCAGCTGCCGAACCTGCTGTATAAATGGTATGGTGATTTTGAAGCTGAACGGCGGCAGTATGAAACTATGAAGCGATATACACTTTATCTGGCCTTGACGCGCAACGAAGATGGGCTGGTCAAGCCGGGCCTCGGCGATTGGTACGACTGGACACCGGAAAATGGCCACCGCGGCGGCGCCCAGCTTACCCCGACTCGGCTGACTGCAACGGCGTTTTTGTATGATAATGCACGTATCCTTGCTCGTGTTGCCTGCGGAATGGGTAAAAAGTCGGACGCTAAAAAGTTTGAAAAACTTGCCCGGCAGGTACGCAAAGACTTCATCAAGGCCTATTATAAATCGGCCGAACACTCCGTCTCAACGGGTTCCCAGGCATCTCTGGCCACGGCGCTTCATTTCGGCCTGGTACCGGAAGAAGACCGCGATGAAGTGCTGGCCAATCTGGTTGCGGAGCTTGAAAAGGCACAATATCGCCAGAGCACAGGCGAGGTCTGCTTTCGTATGCTGGTGCAGGTATTGGCGGAGGGTGGGCGCTCCGACGTGATTTATCGAATGATTAATCGCACCGATGCACCCGGCTATGGTCGTATGCTCAAGCTCGGTTTTAAAACGCTTTCCGAGAGATGGGATAAGCCGGGCTCGTCGATGAACCACTGTATGTTCGGCCACATCCAGGAGTGGTTCCAGAATTCACTTGTTGGCATTCGGCAGGGGCCTGATTCCATTGGTTTTAAAGACATACTGCTTCGTCCGGAACCTGTTGGCGACCTGACGTCTGCATCAGGATATTATGACAGTATCAGAGGCCGGATTGAGAGCCGATGGCGCATCGAGGACGGCCACTTCTATTGGCATATTGCTGTGCCGCCGAACACAACCGCTACCATTTTCGTGCCGTCTGAACCGCAAACAAAGGTATTTGAGGGTAGTGTATCGGCTGAGGATGCCCAAGGCGTAAAGTATATTAAGCGAGAAAATAACCGGATGGTCTATACGGTCGGTTCGGGCGAATACGAATTTCACTCTTATTACGAATTGACTAAAGAGTAAAAATGCAGGTGGTTAAAAGATATTATGGTCGCTAAAAAAGAGATGTAGAGTCTTTAAGGTTTTCTCATAATCAAGGAAAGTTTTATTATGAAAACTATCAATCGAAAAACCATTAAAACGATGTCGGTGTTACCGTTGCGATGGCCGATATATCTGGTCGCTTTTGTTTTTTTGTTGTTTGCACTTATCGCTACCGGTTTTGGGGGTGAGCAGAAGCAGCCGCCTCCTGCTGATGTGAATAATCCCCGCAAAGGACTGAAGCTGACCGATATACCTGTTCACGATCCGTTTGTCGTCCCGCATAAACAAAGCAGGACCTACTATCTTTATACCAGCGCGTCGCCAAGGGCGACCGGCCTCGACCGCTGCGGCGTGATGACTTATAAGAGCAAAGACCTTTTAAATTGGGACGGGCCTTACATTGTTTTTCTTGTGCCGGACGATGTGTGGGCCAATCCGAGGCACGGCACGTGGGCTCCGGAGGTCCACGAATACAAAGGCCGGTATTATCTGTTCGTTACGCTGCACAATAGAGACAAGGTTTTTGCAGAGCCGCCGGATGTCTGGCGGATTAATCATATGCGCGGCACCGTCATCGCAGTTAGCGATTCACTCGAAGGCCCATTCGAGCTTCTAAAAAAAGACGGCCCGCATCCACCTGAGAATTTTATGACGCTGGACGGGACTCTCTATATCGATAAGCAAAATCAACCATGGATGGTTTATTGTCATGAGTGGATACAGGTGATAGACGGGACGATGGAGGCGGTTCGTCTCAAAGACGACTTGTCCGCCCGGCAGCCCTGCCGGGTTGGCGAGCCAATTCATTTGTTCAAGGCGTCTGATGCACCGTGGATTAATGCGGAATCTGTTCCGAGCGTTCATCAGCGGCAATACGTTACCGACGGCCCGCAGCTATATCGCACGAAAGAAAACCGGCTCGTAATGTTGTGGTCAAGCTACAATAAGAACGGTTATGTGCAGACCATAGCACGTTCAAAGTCGGGCGAGCTTGAAGGTCCGTGGGAACAGCTTGAGCCGCTGGTAGGAGATGACAGCGGCCACGGTATGATATTCAAGACGTTCGATGGAAAATTGATGCTGATTCTTCACCGGCCCTTCAGAATGCCCCTGTCGAGGGCGAAAATCTATGAAATGGAGGATATTGGCAGCACTTTCCGGGTCGTGCGCGAGCGGACAGACCTTTATGGTGAGCCGATACAGAATAATTGAAATATGAAGATGAAGGCAGCTAATTACGGAAACAGCCCGACAAATGATTTTCGATGGACGAGTTCCGATTGCCAATCTCAAACCTGTGGTGAGCAAAGTCGAACCATCGAAAA
>CAZBWE010000009.1:9193-10260 GCA_964495465.1 uncultured Pirellulales bacterium | reverse complement strand
ATCATTCTCGGAATGCAACCCGGGTGTATGAGACAGGTTGCGGAAACCGACCTTCCCAGAGATTATAATGGCGCCGTGGTGGCACCGGAATCTCACATTCTGAGATTAAAGGCGGCGGCAAGCGGACCTCGTATCCTGCAGGGGCACTTGCGAATGGGAACACCGACCGGCCCCGATGGAACGGATTATAGTGTCAACTCACTATATTTCACGCGAAACGGCCAACCCTGGCTGCCGGTTATGGGCGAAATTCATTATGCCCGCGTGCCGCACGAATTTTGGGAAGAATCGGTGCTGGCTATGAAAGCCGGCGGTCTTGATGTTATCGCGACTTATGTGTTTTGGATATTTCATGAAGAGCTTCAGGGTCAATATGACTGGCAGGGCGACCGCAACCTGCGTGAATTTTTGGAAGTTTGTAAAAAGCACAATATGCCGGTCTGGCTGCGGATTGGCCCGTGGTGTCACGGCGAGGCCCGCAACGGCGGATTTCCGGATTGGCTCGGCAAGGTGTGTAAGCCCAGAAGTATGGACCCTGCCTACTTTGAACAGGTTCAGCGGTGGTATTCAGCCGTGGCTGAGCAGATTCGAGGTCTTTATCATAAAGATGGCGGGCCTGTTATAGGGATTCAATTTGATAACGAATTCGGCCATGTCGGAGGCAGGGGCGGCGAGCCCTATATTTTAAAGTGCAAGGAAATTGCGCGTCAGTTGGGTATGGACGTTCCTTATTACTCCGTGACCGGCTGGGGCTGGGCATACGTGCCGGAGGATGAAGTGCTGCCTGTGCTGGGCTCGTATGTTGACCCATTTTGGGCCAAGGGGACCGGCCGGTTGCCGCCATTTAAGGAATTGCTTTTTTCGGATTTCGTCAGCTTAATAGTCAACACAGATATAGCCGCCGATATGGTGACAAATCGCATCAAACAAGAGAGATTGCGGTATGACCCGTCCCGCTACCCCTATGCGACGGCAGAACTGGGTGGCGGTATGCATCACAAGTGGCCCCGGCGACCTGTGCTTGACCCGAAGGATACCGAGGGGATGGCACTTTGCCGTCTCGGTGA
>CAZBWE010000009.1:0-9093 GCA_964495465.1 uncultured Pirellulales bacterium | reverse complement strand
TTTTTGTTTTTCAACAACTACCAGCGTTATCTTGATATGCCCGCGAGGAAGAACGTGCAGTTTGCAATAACGATGGCAGATGAGGAATTTGTTTTTCCCGAAAAACCGGTTACCGTTGCGTCAAAGATGATGGGTGTATTTCCTGTCAGTATGCCGATAGCTGATGCGACTTTGATATATGCGTCGGCTCAGCCGTTGATGCGATGGCAGAGTGATGGTGTCACTCGTTTGATTATGGTGCGGTTGTCCGGCATAGAAACACAGCTCTGCCTGGCAGGTATCAGAAAGCCCGTCAAGCGGATAGGCAGGGTCAGACAACAGGACAATGGATGGCTCGTGATACCGAGAGAAGATGTATTAAAATTTACAACAAAGGACGGGACTAAGGTCGAAGTTATTTTGCTCAGCGAAGTCGATAGTCTTAATGCCTGGAACATTCAGGTAGCAGGCAGTCGGCACCTGGCCGTTTGTCCGACTGAATTGTGGCAAAGCGGTGATTGCCTGAAACTTCGCACTCGTCAATCAGGCCCTTTCCAGCTTCGTGTGTATCCAGCCACGGATAAAGTTCTGATGTGTAACGGCGAAAAAATCAATCTGCAGAAGGAAGGGGAATTTTCTTTGTTTATCGTGCCGGCTCATCCATTGCCCCAGATTACTGTTACAGCACAGCAAAACGCAGAGATACCTGCAGCGGATAAGGATTATCCGTTCAGGTCCTCCGTTGCCCCACCCAGGGCCTGGCGTATTTCGACCGGCGATATTGACTGGGACTCTATCAGTGATGTGCTTGTGCGTTTTGAATATATAGGTGATACCGCCCGGTTGTATCTCAATGGTCTGCTTGTGGCGGATAACTTCTGGTGCAAGCCCGGCTGGGAGGTCGGAATAAAACGCTGGAGAAAAGAGCTGGCTGAGCCGGGTACGGAATTTATCCTGGTGATTTCACCATGGAAGAAGGAGCAGAAGGTCTTTGTGCAGGAGCGTCCAAGCGTTACAGGGAATTTGACGGCAGAATTAATCGGAGTAAGTGCCTTTGCAGAACAAACATTAACTGTTGATATACAAAATGAGAAAAAATAGGAGTATGACTATGAATGCAAAAAAGTTTTTTCTTTTGAGCGTTGCAATTATGGCTCTTGTGATTGTGGGTTGTGAGCGGTTGTGGTCGGCAGGGCAGGCGGAAACGGTCGGTAAAACGGAGAAACGTTACGTTATTACCGACTTTGGGGCTGTCGGAGATGGCAAAACTTTAAACACAAAGGCCATCCAGTCGGCTATCGATAAATGTGAATCCGATGGGGGCGGCGTGCTGATTGTTCCCGAAGGAATTTTTCTGACCGGCTCGGTTTTTTTCAGGCAGGGGGTTAACCTGCACGTTGAAAAGGGCGGCGTACTTAAAGGCACAGTCGATCCGGACGACTATCCACAGGTCGATACCCGCTGGGAGGGCGAGGAAAAGGTCTGGACGGCGGCCCTGTTGAATTTCTTCGATATGAGCAACGTGAACCTAACCGGTGAAGGTGTGATTGACGGCTCCGGGGACGAGTGGATGGAGCGTTACCCCAGGGATAGCCGCGAACTAAGCATAGGCCGGCCTCGTTTAATTGCTATCCAGACCTGCAAAAATGTGAGGGTTTCGGGGCTGTCATTGAAGAACCAGGCGTGCTGGGGATTGTTTATTTTATATTCGAAGGATGTGCTGGTGGAAAACCTGACGATTCGTGCGGCGCACAACATCATCAGCTCCGACGGCATAGATGTGGATTCGAGCCGAAATGTGCGTATCACGGGCTGTGATATCGATGTGAATGACGACTGTATCGCCATCAAGTCCGGCAAGGACGAAGATGGTCGCCGCGTCAATCGCCCGGCCGAGGATATCATCGTGGAAAAATGCCGCTTCCGATATGGTCACGGCGGGGTGTCTATGGGCAGCGAAATGTCCGGCGGTATTCGCAACGTTGAAATTCGCGATTGTATTATGGAAGCGGACAATTGGGCTCCCATTCGATTCAAATCGCAGCCGAGCCGGGGCGGTGTGGTCGAAAATATTACCTACCGTGATATCGTGTTGAAAGATGTCCGCAAGGCGTTCGAGTTTAATATGGCTTGGCGGATGAGGCCGCCTGTCAAGCCGCCGTCGGACCCGCTGCCGGTAGTTCGCAACGTCAGGATAATAAACGTCTCGGGCACGGCTGGTTCTGTCGGTGATATGCACGGGCTCAAAGACAGTCCAATAGAAAACGTGGTCTTCGAGAACTGTAAGGTCAAGGCGAAAAAGGGTTTTGTTTTAGAGAATATAAAAGATGTGGACCTCTCCGGCCTGGATATTGAGGTCGAACAGGGCGAGCCAATCATACGCAAAAATGCCCAATAGCAGCCGGCTCGCCTCGCTGCGAAGCGGGACGGTATAATAGCTATGCCGAAGGTTTTTTTAATGGTAAAATGCAGTTTGCAGTGAAAGCATAAAGAATATCAGGGCAAACAAAATGAAAAAGACGAAATCGACCATGTTGATTGTGTTGGTGGTGTTATTTGCTATCTTGCAGAATCTGTCGTGCTCAATCAGTCCTTGCGTGAGCAGTAACCTTGTATGGGTGCCTGATAACGGAGACGGCACGTATAAAAATCCTGTCATTTTTGCAGATTACTCTGACCCGGATGTGGTGCGTGCAGGAGATGATTTCTATATGGTCTCGTCGAGTTTCAACTGTGCGCCGGCATTGCCTGTGCTTGGCTCGAAGGACCTTGTTAACTGGACGCTCATCGGACACGTGTGCCAAAAGCTTCCCTTTGAGCAATTCGATTCGCCCCAGCATGGCAACGGCGTCTGGGCGCTGAGCATTCGCCTGCATAATGATGAATTTTATGTTTACTATGGCGACCCGGACCTGGGTATCTTTATGTCAAAGACAAAAAATCCGGCTGGGCCCTGGGAGCCGCTGGTGTGCGTCAAAGAAGCAAAAGGCAGAATCGACCCCTGCCCATTCTGGGATGATGATGGAAATGCGTATCTCGTGCACGCCTGGGCGAAGAGTCGTGCGGGGTTCAACAGCGTTCTAACTATAGCCCGGATGAGCCCTGACGGCACAAGGATTCTCGACGAAGGCAGGGTGGTCTTTGACGGCCACGCTGAACATCCGACAATTGAAGGCCCAAAGCTGTATAAACGCAACGGCTACTATTATATATTTGCTCCCGCCGGCGGGGTGCATGACGGTTGGCAGACGGTCCTTCGCTCGAAGAATATCTTCGGGCCTTACGAAGATAAAATTGTCCTGCACCGGGGCGAAACCGAGATAAACGGCCCGCACCAAGGCGGCTGGGTGGAGCTTGAATCCGGCGAATCCTGGTTCGTTCACTTTCAGGATTGCGATGCTTACGGCCGGGTTATTCATCTTCAGCCGGTTGAGTGGGTCGATGACTGGCCGGTGATTGGAGAAGACAAAGATGGTGACGGCACAGGCGAACCGGTGCTTGTCTGCAAAAAGCCGAATGTGGGCGCAAAATATCCCGTAGCGGTCCCGCAGACAAACGATGAGTTCGATACGAACAAACTTGGGCTGCAGTGGCAGTGGCAGGCAAACCAGCAGGATGGATGGATGTCGCTGGTTGAGCGGCCCGGCTGGCTGAGATTATTCTCAGTTCCGATTCCTGATAGTGCTATCAATATGTGGCCGGTCCCGAATCTGCTTCTGCAAAAGCTGCCGGCGCCCGAGTTTACCGTAACAACGAAGCTCCAATTCGATGAGATTGCTTTGGGTGAAAAGGCGGGACTGATTGTTATGGGGATGGACTATTCATACCTGGCGGTTGAAAGGACGTCCTCCGGTTACCGCCTTGTTAAGGTATCTTGTAAAAATGCGAGCACAAACGGCAAAGAGATTGAAGAAGGCGGGGTAGATTATACAGGCGATTTGCTGTTGTTTAGAGTCAAAGTAAGCCGCGGAGCCGTGTGTGAATTCAGTTACAGCAGCGATGGAAACCAATTCACGGCGACGGGTGAGCCGTTTACCGCGCGAGAAGGAAAATGGATCGGTGCCAAGGTGGGATTGTTCACGCTGGGCGGGCACGTCGGCCAAAAACGAGGTTTCGCAGACTTCGACTGGTTCAGATTTGAATAGACCTGCGGTGTTTGTTGTCTCTTTTATTATGTTACATTAATTCTGTGCTTTCCAACAAAATTGACATTGGTTTAGCTCTTTAACAACTGATAGTGTAAATAAAAATGGCTCACCCTTGCGATATTTTTCTCGGCAAAAGAAACATTAGGAAAGGAAAGCCAATACGCCAGACGGGAGGAAGTTCATCTATGGCCATGTGTGGGTAACGCTGTCGGCTATTGCGAGGTATAAAAACTTCGGAACTATCGGTTTGCCTTTGCTGGCAAGGATGTACGTTAAAGCTAAAGACGTCAAAGCCATCGGCGTGTCCTTTAAGAGTAAAACTGAGCAGGCGGTGGAATTGGCTAAATGGGCTTATAACTGCTGTAAAAACCTCGGAAGGGAGCTTTGGATAGTTACTGACGGCGGCTTTACCAGAGCCAGCTTTCTCAAGTCTGTTATTAAAATGGGAGTTGTGGTTATTACCAGATTGCGAAAAGATGCAGCGTTGCGTGCCCTGCTTAAACAGGTTAAGGGACGCAAGCGTGGACGACCTCGTAAGTACGGCAAAAGGATTAAACTTCAGAATATTGTTAATAATCGGGACCGATGGGATAAGGTCAAGGCGTTGCTTTACTTTTTGGAAAGTACAGCTCTGTTGAAAATGTGCGATAATTGTCATTCTGGACGGAGCAAAGCGAAGTGAAGAATCTCTTTATCACTCGAAAATAGACGGATTCTTCGTCCGGCACTACTCCTGCTGGACTCAGAATGACATCAGGACATTTCAACAAAGCAAATAGTGCTGTTATAATGTGAGCGGGTCCGGCTTTAATTTGCCGGATTTCGTTTTTGTCAGAGGAGGTATCGTTGTTAGACGGCGGGCAGGTCAGCATATTGCTCTTGATAATAGCGAGTAAAATTGTTATCGTAGAGAGGTAATCAGGGTGGGTTATGCAATAAAAAAATGGCTGCCAGCCGGCGTAAATGCTGGTATGTGCTCGAAGGAAGATTGCCTTAGGTAGGGGTAATCAAAAATGCTAAGAAATTGTACTTTCATTATTGTATTTCTTGCGATTTTTGCCGTGCACAGCGACCTGAAAGCCGATAACGCCGCTGCTGCGGCAAAATCTTCGGTTTCGATACGGCCTGAGTGTATATCTTTGAATGTCCCCGCCTTTCCCGGCGCCGAGGGCGCAGGGGCTTTTACGCCGGGCGGGCGCGGCGGAAAGGTCATTGAGGTAATCAATCTAAACGATAGCGGCCCCGGCAGTCTGCGCGCCGCGGTCGAAGCCGACGGGCCTCGCATTGTAGTTTTTCGTATATCCGGCATCATCACACTAAAGGAGCCGCTTTCGATTCCAAATCCATTCATTACTATTGCCGGCCAGACGGCGCCGGGCGACGGTATCTGCATTCGCGGCCAGACCACTGAAATCAATACGCATGATGTTGTGCTGCGATATCTGCGTTTCAGGCGGGGTAATATCAAAGACCGGGACGATGCTCTGGGTGGAAGGCCGCTGCGCAATATCATAGTGGACCATTGCTCGGCAAGCTGGGGGCTTGATGAGAACCTCTCTCTCTACCGCTATACGCAGACGATGCCCGACGGCAAAATCAAAAAGCTACCGGTCGAAAGCCTGACCATTCAGTGGTGCATTTCCAGCGAAGCGCTCAATCTGAACAACCACGCCTTCGGTGCAACGTGGGGCGGGAAAAACTGCTCGTTTCACCATAACCTCTTCGCGTGCAACACGGGCCGCAATCCGAGCATCGGCTATGGCGACCACTTTGACTTCCGCAATAATGTCCTTTTTAACTGGCGGCACCGCACAATTGACGGCGGTGATGCCAGCTCTATGGTCAACATCGTAGCCAATTACTTCAAGCCGGGTCCAGCTGTGAATGAAGGCGCAATTCGTTATCGTATCTGTATGCCTCAGCACCTTGATATGATGAGCGAGGCGCAGCGCAACGGCAAATGGTATGTGGCGGACAATTTTGTGGTTGGAAATTCCAGAGTTACTGCTGATAACTGGGATGGCGGCGTGCAGTTCGAAAAGGAATACGCGCAGACACATGACCAGCTAAAAGCCCTCATCGAGAAGGTTCGTGCGATTGAACCTGCTTCCGCTGTGCCAATCATACAGCAGTCTGCCGAGCAGGCCTGTGAGCTTGTGCTGGCTTATGCAGGGGCTGCTTTTCCGAAGCGCGATTCGGTGGATACCCGCATCGTCGAATCCGTTCGCACCGGCAAACCGACTTTCGGCAACGGAATAATTGACACACCGAGCGATGTCGGCGACTGGCCAGAATATAAATCCCTGCCCGCGCCTGTTGACAGCGACAATGACGGGATGCCGGATGTGTGGGAGGAAAAATTCGGGCTTAATCCGGATGATATATCTGACGGCCCAAAAGATGCTGATGCAGACGGTTATACAAATGTTGAGGAATGGCTTAATGGCACTGACCCGACACAGTTTGTGGACTATCACAAGCCAGAAAATAACCGTAATACGCTGAATGAAACACTGAAGGCGGGGATGAAAAACAGGTAATGGTCGTTTGGCAAAGACAATCATCAAAATCATGAGATAATACTGTTGTCGCCATTTTTGGATTTGGTTTCTTAGTTTTTTCGGCGGATAAAAATGAGTTGCTTATTAACTGCGGCTTTTTGCAATAAGGTTTTGCGTGTATGAGGTATCTGATTCAAATAATCGAGTTTGGCCGATTTCAAATCATCACGGTTTTTGTGTTAGTCGGAGTATTATGGTCTTCCGCTCCGGCGAGGCCTAATTGGCCAAGGTTGTTGCGGAAGTCGGACGAGTGGTATCGCAGCGCCGAAGGGCGGCGCATTGCCGACAACATCCTTTCCTGGCAATCGGTGCAAGGCAGTTGGCCCAAGAACGGCGATACCACAGTCGAGCCATTTACGGCGGATGCGAATGAGATTAGAGGCACATTTGACAACAGGGCAACGGTGGGAGAAATGCGGTTTTTGGCCAGGGCCTTTAACGCAATGCAAGATGTCCACTATAAGCAGGCATTTCTCAAAGGACTCGACCATATCTTCGAGGCGCAATATCCCACCGGCGGCTGGCCACAGTCTTATCCGCCGGGTGATGGGTATCATCGACACATCACATTCAATGACGGAACGATGGTGCGTTTGATGTGGTTTGTGCGCGAAGTCGCAACGTCAGCCGACTACCAATTTATCGATGCAGACAGACGCAGGGCGGCACAGACGGCTTTTGACCGGGGCATTCAGTGTATTCTCAAATGCCAAATAAGCGTCAATGGTAAGCTGACCGTCTGGTGCGCACAACATGACGAAGTGGATTATAGCCCGTGTCCGGCTCGTGTATATGAGCTTGTCTCTTTGAGCGGTGCCGAAAGCGCCGGTATTCTCTGGTTACTTATGAGCATTGATAATCCGGGTCCTGATGTTATTCGCGCCATCGAAGCCGGTGCACAGTGGTTTGAGTCGGCAAAACTGACCGGTATTCGACAGGTTAGGATTAGCGGCGACAGGGTCATAGTTAAAGATCCGAACGCTCCGCCGCTTTGGGCGAGGTTCTATGAAATTGGGACCAACCGCCCCATATTCGCCGGTCGTGACGGAATTAAACGATATGATATGGCTGAAATCGAAGCTGAGCGACGTATTCATTACGCGTGGTATGGTAGTTGGGGTGAAAGTGTTGCCAGGGGCTACGTCCGATGGAAAGAGAAGTGGCTCGATGGCGCTGCCGAATCTTTTAATCCTGAAACAGGACCTAATAGCTCATCGGGCATAGTGCCTGACAGCGAAGTCGAAGATATAGCAATGCCGGAACCGCGGCAGGGGCGAGCAAAAACCGGCAGCTCTGCGGGTACCGTGTATCTATTCAGCTCATTTCGCAAAAATGGTGAAGACGGGCTGCTCCTGGCCTACAGCTTCGATGGCTATAACTGGACGGATCTGGGCTGTTCATTCTTAAAACCGGAAGTGGGAAAGCACCGGTTTATGCGAGACCCTTCGGTTGTTCGGGGGCCGGACGGGAAATTTCATATGGTCTGGACGACCGGCTGGAGAGATGACAAGGGATTTGGATACGCCTGCTCAAGGGATTTGATTCACTGGTCGCAGCAGAAATTCGTCGAGGCAATGGCCAGTGAGCCGGACACCTATAATGTCTGGGCGCCGGAACTTTTCTACGACGAGGAGAATGAGCGTTTTATTATTTGCTGGGCCTCGACAATTCCAGGCCGTTATCCGGATTACCTCGAAGCACATGACAATAATCACCGCTTGTATTATACGACAACGAAGGACTTTGAGACTTTCACGGACACGAAGCTGCTTTTCGAGCCGGGTTTTAGTGTTATAGACGGCGTTATTGTCAGGTTTAACGACCGTTATATTCTGGTTCACAAGGATAATACCCGGCCCCTGCGAAACCTCCGTGTTGCATTTGGTGATAGTGCGCTCGGCCCATTTACAAATGTTTCGGAGCCATTTACCGAGAGATTTACCGAGGGTCCCAGCGTGCTGCGGCTTGGTGATGAGTGGGTCATTTATTTCGATATGTACAGAAAGGACAGGTTCGGAGCGGTGAAGACCCGGGACTTCAAAACCTGGACGGATATCACCAGCAGCGTGTCTTTTCCCGAAGGGTATCGTCACGGAACTGTATTTAAGGCCCCGTTGCCGATTCTGGAAGGTTTGAAGCGATTCAGTGAGCAGGCAGCCGGGAACTAATGTAGTGTTATGCATGATGTTGCTGATGCGGTAGAGCTTTCATCTAATTTTCTTGAATTATCAGCCGATTGGATTTAAAGTAGGGGGGAATGTATAGAGTTTTTTTTGGATTTGGCTTGTAGTTAAGGTTATATCTGCAGGATTCGTTCTATTAGCATCTTACTGATTTTTTAAGAGATGATTTGGAGCAGTGGCCGAGTGGTTTAAGGCGACGGTCTTGAAAACCGTTTTACCCTT
>CAZBWE010000008.1:0-44635 GCA_964495465.1 uncultured Pirellulales bacterium | reverse complement strand
GGCACGTATGCCCAGTCAAATGTCCGCGAAATCTTCGACAGTATATCTTTTTTCCTCGACCCTTTTCTTCTCATTTCCTTAACGAGCTTTACCAGCTCGACTATCGCCTCTTCGCACTCACCCAGGACGAACAGGTCGATAAACTCGGCCATCGGCTCGCAGCAATTTGCCATTCCACCACCCGCTACGACCAATGGCTCATCTTCACCCCGATTGGCGCTTCGGATATTGATTCCGCCAAGCTCGAGCATATTAAGCACATTCGTATAGCAAAGCTCATTCGTCAGGCTAAAGCCGACTATATCGAAATCCTTCAGCGCCGCCCTGGACTCCAAGCTGAAAAGAGAAATATTTTTGTCCCGCAGGATTTTTTCGGCATCAATCCACGGTGCAAAGACCCGCTCTGCCGCCACGTCTTCAATTTTATTGAGGATATCATAGATAATCGCCAGGCCCGTATAGCTCATTGCAACTTCGTAAACATCCGGAAAGCATAGCGCCACCGTCAGGCCGCATTGCGCAAGGTCTTTTTTGATTTGATTTATCTCGCCGCCGATATACCTGCCCGGCCTGCGGACAAAGGGCAGAAACTCCTGCTCAACGCGTTCAGCCAATATCGTCATTTTTCTTTCGCTCATACCAGCATTATAATTTGATTATCGCTCATTTTCTATTTATTATTGTTTTACTTGTTGAAAGGATTGGTATGAATAAGGAAAGTAAACATATTGCAATTGCAGTTATTGCTGTCATTTTGTTTGTGCTTTTATATTTCTTTTTTAGGCCATGCCGTCCTGTTCAGCTTGATAGCGGCTATAGACCGGTCATGGGCACATTTGCCCGCGTTGTTGTCGTAGCGGAGAATTCAAAAACCGCCCAGGAATCCATCGAGGCCGCCTTTATTAAAATTAACAGAGTTGACGACCTGATGAGCGACTATAAGGATGATTCAGAGATAAGCAGGGTAAATAAAGAGGCATTTCATCAGCCGGTCGAAGTCAGCCAATCAACATTCGATGTCCTGCAGAAATCTATTGAGTTCAGCGAGCTTTCTGATGGTGCCTTTGATGTTACAGTAGGCCCGTTGGTTGACATCTGGCGTCTGGCAGCCGAAGCTAACTCCGTCCCTTCCGAAGATGAGCTTTCTGTTGCCCGCTCGAAGGTCGGTTACGAAAAACTCATTCTCGATGCCAACCAAATGACCGCTCGATTTGCGGTTGATGGTATGAGAATAGACTTAGGCGGTATAGCAAAGGGCTATGCAATCGATAAGGCAATTGAAGCAATGCAAACTACCGGTGCAATCGGTGGTATGGTCGATATCGGAGGTGATATTCGATGTTTTGGGCGGCCATCAGGCAAAAAATTCTGGCTCATAGGCCTGCAAGACCCTAATGAAAATTCCGATTTCCGATTTCCGATTTCCGATTTCCCTGTCGGGACAGGTATGCCTTTACTGGTTTTGAAATTGACTGATGATGCTGTTGCTACCAGCGGCGGTTACAGAAGATTCGCCTTGATTGATGGCAAGAGATTCAGCCACATTATTAATCGTCAGACGGGAGAAAGTGCACAGGGCTTAGCAAGTATAACGATAATTTCTAAAAATGCCATCGACACCGATGCCCTGGCTACAGCCGTCAGCGTCCTCGGCTCTGACAAAGGCCTTGCTCTTATTAAAACAATCCCTCAAACCCAAGCAATTTTAATCACATCGCAGAATAAAATAATCAAAACTTCCGGTGCAGGAAAATACATAAAGTAAATATGATTTCTTAATCTTCGCCTCTTTTTTCGTCAACGGCAGATTTACCTCTAAAAACTATGACCCCGGTCGGGCATTTTTGCATCGCTGCTTCGGCCTTGTCATTTATCTCATATTTTCCATAATCTATGTGAGCCAGATTATCTTTAACTATAAACATCTCGCTTTGTTTTGCACAGATACCACATCCGATACAGCCGACCTTGCACATCGTGCGAGTGCTTTTGCCGGTCTCTTTGCTATTGCACGCCACGACCATCATATTTTCCTGCGAGAACGGTATCATTTCGATGAGGTTTCTGGGACAGGCCTTCGAGCAGGCGCCGCAGCCCGTGCACTTCTCGTAATCGATTACAGCAAGTCCATCGACGATGTGCAGCGCATCGAATTTACACACCCTTAAGCAGTCCCCGAAGCCGAGACAACCGAAGTTGCACGCCTGCACGTTGGCTAAGGCATTCGCAGACAGACAGGTTTGTATGCCCTGATATGTTGCGTAGTAGGTTTTATCAGCGGTGTGCGCCCGGCAGTGCACAACTGGTCTATGCTGCGGACCGGTTTCGCTGATTTGCAAATTCAATATACCTGCGATTTTATTTGCTGTTTGTGGCCCTCCCGGCGCGCACTTGCCGAGCAGTTCGCCGGGATTTTCAATAACAGCTTTGGCATATTGCCCGCAGCCGGCGAAGCCGCACGCTCCGCAATCAAGGTTTGGCAGCACCTGGTGGACCTGCTCGACTTTAGGGTCAACCTTGACCTTGAGTTTTTCGCTGGCAATCAAAAGCACAACTGCAAAGCCGCTTCCCAGACCTAACATCGTCAGCCCTGCCGGCCAAGCACTATCCCACAGTTGAAGTATATCAGCTAAAACCATTGTTTATCTCTCTGCCACAAAGACACCAAGACACAAAATTTATAAGATAATTCCCTTAATACCGTTTTTCACTACAGGAACATTAAAGTTAATTAGAAAACCAATACGTTTACCTGTTAACTTTAAGTAGCTCAGCAACTGAGCCTCCCAAACAGGATTTCCTTTATCCACAGCTTTTATCTCACAGACAATCATTCCTTCAACCAACACGTCCAGTCGTAATCCTTCATCAAATTTAAGTCCATCATACTCGATAGGAATATCCACTTGTTTTTCATAAGACAAGCCTCGTTTTGTTAGTTCGTGGCAGAAGCATACTTCATATATCTTTTCTAAAAGGCCGGGTCCCAATGCTTTATGTACTGCATAAGCGGCATCCACTATCTTTGTTGCTACTGCCTCTTCTTTATCAGATGTTTTTTCAAATTTCATTTACAAAACTTCGAGTCTTCGTCTCTTCGTAGCTTACTAATATATATTATTCTTTGTGCCTTTGTGCCTTCGTGGCTTACTAATATACATTGTTCTTTGTGCCTTTGTGTCTTCGTGGCTAAAAATCATCTTATCATTCCTGCAAAGCCCATAAAAGCAAGTGACAGCAAACCCGCCGTAATCAGCGTAATCGGTGCACCTTGAAGGCATTCCGGCACATCTGCCAGCTTTAGATTCTCTCGAATCCCCGCCATAATGCAAATAGCCATTGTAAAACCAATTCCTGCACCGAAGCTCAAAACCACCGCTTCGAGCAGGTTATCGATACCCCAGAGATTTATAAACAGACACAATCCCAAAATTGCGCAGTTCGTTGTAATCAAAGGCAGAAATATCCCGAAGCTGTCGTATAGCGATGGGAAAAACTTACGCACATACATTTCGACTAATTGAACAGCGCCGGCGATAACCAGTATAAAGCACACATATCTTGTAACTTCCAGTCCCCTTGGTATCAAAATCAGGTTGTCAATGAGCCAGGTCAGTGTCCCGCTTAGTGTAACAACAAATGTCACCGCCATCCCCATCCCGAACGCCATATCGACTCTGCCCGATACGCCGAGATACGGACAGATGCCGAGAAACTTGGTAAAGACGAGGTTGTTGATTAAAACAATCGATATAAAGCCGACAATTAGAGTGTTAACCGTATCCATAAAAGTGAACCTTTATGATTTTCTTTTTGTTATTACATTAACAAGGGCCAACATCAGGCCCAATGTTATAAAAGCTCCCACCGGCATGCTCATAGCCGCCCAGGGAACAAACCAGCCGCCTTGGTTCTGCAAAGCGAGAATCTGTATCTCGAAAACTGCGCCGGTGGCAAGAATTTCCCTGATGCCCGCCAACACGCACAAAGTAAGGGTAAAACCGATTCCCATTCCAATTGCATCAATGATGCTTATGAAAAGAGAATTTTTACTGGCACAGGCCTCAGCCCGGCAAATGATAATGCAATTGACAATGATAAGCGGCACGTATGGCCCGAGCCGTTCGCTCATATCCGGTAAATACGCCTTTAAAAACAAATCCGCAATGGTAACAAACGTTGCTATTGTCACTGTAAACATCAGGATTCGCAGGTGCGGCTTAAGAAGATTGCGTATCAAGCTGACCACAATATTGCTGCAAACGAGCACGAAGACAACGCTGAGTCCCATCGTCAGGGCAGGTTTGACTGCCACCGTAACCGCCAGAGTCGGGCACATCCCAAGTAACAGCCGAAGTACCGGATTTTCACGCCACAATCCGCGAAGAAGCATATCTTTGTAAACACCTTCTTTTACAGCGTCATTTGCCATCAGCGATTAAACCTTTGCTTTGCAGTTGCTCTCTAACCTGCTCAATATAATGATTTATTATTTTAATGACCGCTTCACTGCTCACAGTAGCTCCGCTAATCGCAACAATTTCAGAATCTATGATTTTCGGATTTCCTGTTTTGGACAGCGTAAGTGCCGCTGCCGGTGCATTGACATACTGATTTCGATAATACGGTAGTTTTATCTGGTCGCCGAATCCGGGTGTCTCATTGCTGGAAAGGACTCCGAAGCCGGCCAGCTTGTCAAAGCCGGCATCGACCGTAAGGACAAGCTTTATCTTGTCTGCAAAGCCGGAACCTTCACAAATAAACGCCCAGCCAACGCATTTGCCGTCAGCCGAGATTGCTTTTTTAATATCTATCTTTATCTTTTTGCCTTTGAGCGATTTAATTTCGGCATCGTCGAGGGCGGTTTCAAAACCTGCAGCTTCAGTGAGCATTCCTTTGGCAAGGTTGTTGAATTTATCTTCTTCGTTCTGTAGTATTTCGTCCTGCCAGGCCGCGTTTGCCACCGCTATCAGCAGGCCGAAGACGAACGAAACTACAATCAACAGCCAGCTTTGTTGTATGAAGTTCTTCAGTCTAAACATTTGGTTTACCCCCGGCCGGGACCCATTTGCAGAATCTGTCAATCAGAGGTGTTATGGCATTCATCAAAAGGATTGAATACATCACGCCTTCCGGGTATTCGCCGACGATTCTTATCAGCATTGTTATCGCCCCGACACCGATACCGAAAATCCACATCCCTTTTGGAGTCAATGGAGCCGTAACAGGGTCGGTCGCAATGAAAAATGCACCCAACAAGAGCCCGCCGCTGGTTAAATGAAACATCGGCTGCGCATATTTCTCAGAATCAGTAAGATAAAAGACCCCTGCAAACGCAACTGCAGATAGTATTACCGCCAATGGTATATGAACATTTATTGTTCTTCTAACCAGTAAATACAGCCCGCCGAGCAGCAGCGCAATTGCGCTCGTTTCGCCCAGACAGCCGCCGACCTCGCCGGTGTATGCTGCTTTCAACTGTTCGTTGACAATTTCAATTTCTCTTTTGCCTTTTATTGCCTCTTTACTAAGCGCCAGCGGTGTTGCCTGGGTCCGGGCATCGATTTTATTTGCAGGTGATATTTCAGGCATATCTGCATCGATTGTCGCCGGCACAGTCCACGTCGTCATCAGTGCGCCGAAGGAGACCGTCAAAAACGCCCTGCCTGCCATAGCAGGATTGAAAATATTAGCGCCAAGACCCCCGAAAACCATTTTGCCGATGGCGATGGAAAATGCACTTCCTATTATAGCCGCCCATACAGGCAGACTCGGCGGAACAGATAACGCAAGTATGACGCCGGTAACGACGGCACTGAAATCGCCGAGCGAATTTTCCTTTTTGCCTATCACATTGCAAAGCCATTCGGTCACCACGGCGGAAGTAATACAAGTCGGGATGAGAATAAGCGCGTAGCTCCTGAAATAATACCCAGCCGCCGCCATCGCAGGAACAAGACTGATTATAACGTCCAGCATCACGCCGCGCGTTGAACGGTCTTCACTTATATGCGGTGAACAGGATACTCTCAGGTCTCTGAGCATTTATAAACTTTCACTTTATTCAGGAATCTTTTTCTTTTGCTTTGCAAGGGTTATCTTGCCGATTTTGATATAGCCCGTAACTTCTATATTGGCAGGGCAGACATAGCTGCAGCAGCCGCACTCGATGCAGGCATTGATGTAATAACTCTGGGCCACATCTAAAAGATTATTTTTTACGGCATGGGCGATTTTTGTCGGCATCAAATGTTCAGGGCATACCTCCAGGCATCTGCCGCAGCGTATGCACGGGGTTTGACGCCTTTCGTATTTTGCTTTGCCGATTTGCCTTTTTGTCAGGACCGTTATAGCCCCTGTGGTTTTAGTAATGGGCATTGTCAAATCGGCAATAGCTACTCCCATCATCGGCCCGCCGAGAACAGCCTTCGCACTTTTTTGTGTTACACCTCCGCAGAACTCTATAAGCTCTTCAATTGATGTCCCGATTGGGACGTAGTAATTGCCCGGCCTGGCTATCGCTTCTCCGCTGACTGACACGACCCTATGCGTCAAAGGCCATTTGCAAACGACTGCTTCTGCAATCGCCGCCGCTGTAGCCACGTTGAGCACGACCACGCCTATCATAGGCGGTATCCCACCCGTAGGGACATTCTTTCCGAGTATCGCCTTGATAAGCTGTCTTTCACCGCCCTGCGGATATTTCGTTTTAACTGGAACCACCTTTATGCTGTCGCTGTCTCCGGTTTGTTCCAGTGCTTCATTCATTGCCTCTATTGCCTTTGGCTTATTATCTTCGATACCGATGAATATTTTTGAACAGCCGGATGCCTTTCGGGCGAGTTTAATACCCGCAATAATCTGGTGCGTCCATTCGAGCATAATCCGGTAATCGCAGGTGATATATGGCTCGCACTCGCATCCATTGATGATAAGCGTCTCTTTGGGCAGCCGGGGATTCGGCTCAATCTTTACCCTTGTCGGAAATCCGGCCCCGCCCATTCCGACGATCCCCGCCTCCCGAACTGCATCACATATTTGTTCGATAGAATAATTCCTCTCATCGAAATCTTCAAATTTATCTGAATTCGGCTGTTTCTGCGGGTTATTCTCCGGCTCTGCCTCTATAATTACAGCAGCGATGCGCCCCAGGACTGCGTGCGATTGCAGGGCTATTTCTTTTACTTTGCCGTTTATCGGCGAATGGACCGGCGCTGTTACAAACGCATCACTGTCTCCTATTTTTTGTCCTGCCTGGACCTTTTCTTTTTTTTCGACTAATGGCCGGCAGACAGCTCCGGTATGCTGACTGAGTAGTATCGCCACCTGTTTGACCGCGGGCCCGGGCTGTATTTTGCTCTCACAGGCAAGCTCTTTTTTTTCTGGTGGGTGTGTCCCGCCTGAGAAACTCAATTTGCCTTTAGTATCAATTTGCATTTCTGAAACTTTTAATATTTTCAATCACTTACTATCTCTGCAAGCGGGAAGTATCGAACAACACATGATAGAATTTCTTTTTTGTGCATTGACCTTAAACTTCCATTGTGAGCAACAATGCCGCATACAGCTTTCTCTTACGTGATCATACTCCCTGCGAACGCAGATCCCCAAAATAACCATAAGATAATACCAAAAAGACTTATCGTGCGGGTGCATTTATTTGGATAAATCAAGTATGCAGGGATACATATTATAGGAGTGCCTATAAAAATAACATTTGATATACTGAACTTCAATCCTCCTTCTACGAGCATTGTGATAGGTCCAAGCTGAGCAAAAAGCCATGTGTAAAGGGGAGCTAACGGAATTAAAGGCAAATCCGCCCTTAAACACGCGAGAGTTAAAAGTAGCAGAACAATTAGGGAACAAATAAGATAATACTTAAAAAGCGTTCGTAGTCGTTTTAGTATTGTCGGTTTCACGGTTTATGTCCACTTGACCTAACGGCGTTATTTACTTTTACTAATTTGTCTATTTATCACTTTTATAATCAATATCACGCCAAGAGTTACCGACAGAGCCGCCAGTAAGCTGAGCGGTGTTTGTAGTTCTTTTATATTTATCGTATTGGAAAAGATTTGTCCCAAAATAGCCAAACAACCGATAAACACCAATAAGGGCAGCAAAAATGCAATAATGACCTTAGCCAAAACAGATGGGCCTTCAGCATTCCCCAACTGCTGATAAACCTTTTGGCAGTTTTTGCTTTCGTTGCAGTCTTTGCAAAATCTTTGCTCGTCCATAACTCTTGTTATCATATAAAATAAACGTTTTTTATAATATATATTAGCAGGTTCTTCAAACATAAAATTATGCCCGGAAGATTTTTCTTATTGGCGTTGGTCATTGCATTGTGCCTTTGTGTCGGCTGTGCAGTCAATCCAATTACAGGCGAAGAGCAGTTTATGCTTATTCCCGAAGAGCAGGACGTTCAAATCGGAAAAGAATATGCGCCCGAAGTCGAAAAACAGTTAGGCGGCAGGATTAAAAACGAGGCACTGCAAAACTACATAGATTCAATAGGCCAGAAAATCGCCCGCATAAGCCATAAGCCATATTGGCAGTATCATTTTACTGCCGTCAATTACAATATGGTTAACGCCCTTGCTTTGCCCGGCGGATATGTCTTTGTAACGAAGGGAATGCTTGAGAAAATGACAACCGAGGCACAGCTTGCCGCCCTGCTGTCACACGAAACGGTGCACATCGTTGCCCGCCACAGCTCTGCTGCTATGAGCCGTCAGATTGGAGTGGCAATGATAATTCAGGGCATTGGTGCCGCCGGCGCAATGCCTGATTCGGAAGCTGCCTACCACCTCGCTCAGGTTGCTACGCAGCTTATTGGCCTTAAATACAGCAGAGAGCACGAAAGGCAGGCCGACCTTGCCGGTATGGATTATATGGTTCGGGCCGGCTACGACCCTTCCGGTGCTGTCGAGCTTATGCAGATGCTGGAAGATATGGACAGTTCCAGGCCGGTCGAGTTTTTCTCTTCTCACCCTTCCCCTGAAAATCGAATCACCTACCTCACGGTAAGGGCCAAATCAAGATACGATAATCTTCCGAATTTAAGAATCGGTGAAGAGGATTACCGCACGAATGTCCTCGACAACCTGCCGCCCGACGATTTCAACCAGCCCTGACTTTTGCTCCTGTATTCTGTTTCCAGTTTTTTGTCCTCCGTCTTCCGCCCTCTGTCATCCGTCGTCTGTCCTTTGTTTCCTGTCTCCTGCTTTTCGTCTTCGTTTAATTCTTTTCTCCCATCAGCTCAGCGATTTTCGCCTCCATTGCCTCAGCCCATATTTTGTAACCGGCCTTATTGGGGTGCAGGTAGTCCGGCATAATATCTCTGCTCAGAATCCCGTCTTCGGTAAGAAAGCTGCTGTTAATATCGAGGTAATGAATCATCTCGCCATCGGCGATTTGCGAAGCTAACGGACTTGCTTTTGCGTTCTTTTCTCGCCGTTCGGATGGTTCGGCGTCACGCGGGAATATTGCCAGCAGCAGTATTTTGGTTTTGGGCAGCCGGCATTGCAGCCGCCTGCAGATATCGATTATTCCATCGGCTATTTCCTCTGCGGTGTTGTCATTACCTCTGCAGTTGTTTGTTCCTATCATAACGACCGCAAGTTTCGGGGAGATTTTCCTGAAATTCGAATTATCCAGCCGCCACAAAACGTGCTGTGTCCGGTCGCCGCTGATACCCATATTCACTGCCTTGCGTGGCGCGTAATAGGAATCCCAGATTTCCCTGCCTTCTTTTTCCCAGAAATGGGTGATTGAGTCACCTACGAAGAGCATATCGGCCTTTCCTTTTTTCAGCCGTTCGTTGATTGCGTTATGCCGGGCAGTCCACGATTTGGACGTCCGTGGTTCAGGCGTGTTGGCCGAGTGTTTTTTACCTTCGCTCGGCGGACAAAAGCTCTCCTGCTGGCTGACACACCCTGCCAGAATGTTGCTTATCAGCAGCAAAAAAACAATTAACTTCATCTTTCGCTTCATTTGTCGTCTCCTTTTGTAATAATCAATGGCTTTTATATAGTAAGTCCTGTAAAGCGATTTTCAACATAAATCTTCCCCTGTTTCCAATTGCTTTGATATCTTCATGGCTAAAAGTTGGTTTTTTTGTGTGGCTGATTTATCAATCTAAAAACTAAGCCCAACTTGAAATAGTTGGGCTTAGTAAAATTCGCTCTTTGTATTTTTTTATTACTGCAAAGCTAAAAACTTCCGTTATGAGTTTATCTAATAGCCGCGATTTTGTTGCGCCTGTTTTCTTTCTTCCTCCATTGCGCTGTATCCGCATTTGGGACAGCGGTCTGAAAAATCGCTTGGTCCGGCCGCTCCATAAAAGAATACCTCGCCGCACTTTTCACACTTTACAGCCCTGAAGATACTCAATTCGCCGCACTTTTCACAGGTTATTGGCAGTGGCCCGGTTGCGTCAACATTTTTTCGTGCTTCTTCCTGGACGAGTTCCAGGTATTTCTTTTTATCTAACTCGTATGCTGCTCCACAATTCTGATTGGCGCATTTGACCCATTGAGTTTGTCCCTTGAAGGCCTCCAGACCGGAATTTCCGCTTCTGCTCGTTACATAAGTTATCAGACCGGCCAAAACCAGGCAGGCGATAATCACAACAGTCAGAACCTGTTTTCTCTTGCTATCTTCCATTCCAGAAACTCCAAAATTGAACCACAATATACTTCACAATTAAAAAGGTCATTATATTGCTCATTTTACTATTTGTCAAAGTCAATTTCAACTATTCACACGGCCCCAACAGGATTAAAGAGGGGTATAAAAAGGTGTTTCAGGGCAGATTTTTAGCAAATCCGTTCCGATAGTGAAAACTCTTTACTTTTTGAAGAGAATTTTGTATAATTATTGATGTCATATGGAGAAAACTATGTTTTTTGACCTTCGAAGTCGTAAATATCAGCTTGTGAATATGGCCATCCAGAGAAGCCAAGCTTATATTCATAAAATCTGTCGTATTACAAGAATATCCAAGGGATTTTTTGCGAATTTCGGTCATTTATTCCCAGGGTTAGTTTTCATCGTTCTTAGCTTGACGGCGTTGTCTCGAGCTGACATTAAAATCGTTACCGATACGGGAGCAACCGTTCTCGATATCGCTGATTTTCAAATTCAATTCCGGGCGGACGGCCAGGTCTATTTTGAGGGCACAGAGATACAAAGCATTGGCGACACCGGTCAGCCGCAACTGCCCTGGCAGGTTTTTACGGTCCTTTTACCGCCTGATACCTTGCTTTCGGGCATAAGCTGTGAAATCGAAGAAAGTGTCTATGAATCAATAGAAGGAACGTGGCAAGTCGGCCCAATTCCGCCTGCTGCAACTCGCGATGAGAATAACCGGATTAAAAAATTCTGGCCGAATGACAAAGAGTTCGTTGATGGTAAAGAGCTCCAGTTATATGAGTCGGATATGTTCTGGCCGATACAGCCGGTGCGGATAGTCCATCGAGGCAATCTTGACCAGGCCAACCTTATCCAGATTGCTGTTGCGCTGGTTCGGTATAATCCGCAACAACATCAGCTTCAGCAGTTTACGGACATACGATTGCAGGTTAGCGAGCAGACTTTACAAAGCAGTGCTCAACAAGCGAGCACTCGAAAGTCACAAGGAAAGTTGAGAAACTTAATCCGCTCACGTCTGCAGAAGCTGGCGGTAAATTATGACCTGGCTGCAGCAGATTATGACGATGCATCAGAGGGTATCAGCAGCACCTCCGATTCGACAGAGGCGACTTCACTGGGGACTTCCGATGTGCAGGCAGCCGCGAATTTAAGCGCTACCGGCTACGCAATTATCACAACAAATGCGGTTGTAAATATATCGACACAGCTAAGTTCGTTTATCGCTCATAAAGAGGCACAGGGCTTTACGGTGTATCTGATTACCGAGGATGATTTTGGCGGCGGAACAGGACAAACGTCTGCTGATAATCTTCGAAGCTGGCTGCAGAGCAACTATCTGAGTCTTGACCTTCTATATGTATTGCTGATAGGCAATCCTCATCCCACCGCTGGGACGCTGGCGATGAAAATGGTTTATGACGGGGACCATCCCACGGATTATTACTTTGCGGAGCTGACGGGTGACTGGGACTCGAATGGGAACGGCATCTATGGCGAACAAAGTGAAATGGACAAATTCTTCGAGGTCTTTGTGGGACGTATTCCTTATTATGGAACTATCGCCGATACGGATTCGGTGCTGCAAAAGATAATGACCTACGAAAACAGCACAAATGCACAGTGGAGGCGAAATGTGCTGCTTCCGATGGTTCCGCTGGACGATGTCGTAACGTCGCACGAGTTGGGCGAGCAGATAAAAGGTTATCTGCTGGAGCCGGAAGAAGTGCCATCTGACCGCATTTATGATGAAACGTATGGCGTAATTCCTCCGCCGGAGTATATTCGTTCGAACTCATATCCGGCGACAGTGTGGAGTCAGAACAAATATGGTCTGGTGGTCTGGCAAACACACGGCTGGGATGACAATGCTTCGGGCATTATCAATAATGGGGATGTCTGGACACTAAACGATAGCTATCCGGCGGTGGCGTGGCAGGGTTCCTGCCGGAATGCCTATGCAGAAAACAGCGATACCCTTGCCTGGCGTCTGCTTAAAAATGGAGCAGTTGCGACCTTAGGGGCCACCCGCAATAGCTACTACTGGGCCGGGCAAACCTGGTATGTCGGCACTCCTTCAATCGGCGGTATGGGCTATGAATTTGCAAAAAGAATTATGCAGGATAAGCCCTGCGGGCAGGCATTTTATGAAATGAAAGAGGCACTTGATGTATCCAATTTGATACAAAATTTTTATGTTTTTAACCTCTATGGCGACCCGTCTCTGATAATTATGCCTGATAAGCCAGCGCTGACGATTTCAGCTACGGATGCGTTTTATGTTTCCGGCCGCAGCCATACGACGCCGGAGACGGACAGCAGGATATACACGCTGTATAATAACAGCGATGTTTCTTTAAGCTGGGACGCATCCTGTTTCGCCGACTGGGTCAGTCTTTCCCAGAGCAGCGGGACGATTGCCGCACAGGGGTCGATGACCGTGGAGATTCAACTCAACAACAATATGCTGAACCTGCCTACCGGCAAGCATACGACTTCGGTGCTGTTTAATGACCTGACAAACGAAGAGACGCTTACCCGGGAGGTTATCCTGGACCTTTTGGCAAACCGGCTGCGAGGACACTGGCGTCTTGATGAAACGACCGGCGATGTGGCTTATGATAGCAGCGGAAGCTTGGTGGATGGGTCGCTGCAGGGCTGCACGTTTGACAGCGGCTCCGTTACGGGCAAATTCGGCAGTGCGCTGCGGTTTGACGGGTCGGATGATTATATTGCGCTGCCGACAATCCAGTCCGGCCTGACGGATGGGCTGACAGTTTCGGTCTGGGCTTACCCAACATCCGTGCGGAACTGGGCACGTTTTATTGATTTCGGCAACGGCAGCTCTTCAGATAATATTCTATTCTCCCGCAGGTCAACTACGAACAATCTGGTCTTGGAAGTCTGGAACGGAAGTACCAGCGGCGGCTATGTTACCGCAACCGACGCAATTGAATTGAATACGTGGCAAATGTTTTCGACGACTGTGGATATGTCAGGGGCAGCCAAAATTTACAAAAACGGAGAGTTGATTGCCTCCGGAACCACGGGAGTTCCCGCCAATGTAGAGCGGCAGTCTAATTGTTTTGGCAAGAGCAACTGGAGTGCGGACAGCTATTATAAGGGTTATATGGATGACATCTGGATTTATAACCGCGTGCTGGACAGCAGTGAAATCTGGAATCTTTATATCGGCGGACCTGCGGAAGCACCTTATCCTGCTGACTGTGAGGCAACTGCTTTACGAAATATTGCACTTTCCTGGGACGGTGGTTATGGAGCATTGAGCTATGAGGTATATTTCGGGACTAAGCGCGATGCCGTTGACAACGCGACAACTGATTCGCCCGAATACCAGGGACATCTGGCCGAAGAAGAATATGTTCTCGAAAATCTAATTCCGAACCGGCAATACTACTGGAGAATCGATAAGAATATATACAGGGGATTTATTCGCGGTGACATCTGGACGTTTTATGCAACCGATGCGGTGGGCTTGTGGCAGTTTGCCGACGAAAAGAGTGAGACTTCCCCCTGGACCAATCCTACTGCCAACGGTAGTTTTGCAATTGGTGTCGCAACGGAGCCCAATGCTCTTTCGGCTGAAAACTCGGACGGATTTGCCTGTCAGGAAGGGGCGGGGACGAGTTTCGGCGAAATCACTGATATTCCCGCTGCCCTGAACGATGCAGCAGCCGGTTCGATGACGATGTTTGCACGGATTCGCTTTGCTTCCTTCAGTGGTATTGATGATATCTGGCGGATGGGTAAAGGCGCCTGTAGTGCAGCCAACGGTCTTGGATTCGGCGGCCAGGAAACCTTTGCGCTGGAGCTTAGCAGCGGGCGGCCGAGATTTGTCGTCTCCAGCGACGGGCAGGTGCTCGGAAGCGAATTTGAGACTATGATTACACACGCAACCACACTGCAAGCAGATAAATGGTATGACGTTACGGGTGTGTTTACAGCTGATCCGGATACTGATAATCCGGAAGCACAGGGAACGTTAAAAATTTATATCTTTGACCCGCTCACCGCAGAGGAAGTCGGCAGCAGCGCCTCTTTAGCGGTCGATTTCGATGCCCTGGAGACCGACTGGACTGCGGATTACTCGCGGATGAACGTCCTGTTTCTGGAAGCTCCCTGCAATGGCAATGAGACCAATACTGATGCCCAGATTGAGCTGGCGGCATTGTGGAGCCGACTGCTGGATTATAATGAAATCGCCTCTTTGTCAATACCAGTTAGTGAACCTCCGTATTTTATCAATAATCCAGTCTCCGGCTCGGATGCCTATGTTGCATATCCGTATGCAGCCAATATCTCATTTGAGGCCTCTGACCCGGACGCGAATGATGTGCTGAGCTTTTTTAAGGTGGATGGGCTTGACTGGGTGTCCGTTGAGACGGATGGACAGGTTACGGGCACCCCAGAAGCCGCAGACGAGGGATTGAATACAATCGACCTGCGGGTCTGTGATAACCGATACCGATGTGCAGTTGGGACGATGGAGGTAAATGTGCTGCTGCTGGATTTCGCCGATGGCGGCGAGGGTATGAGTGATTTCGGCGTACTTGGCTCATACTGGCTTGCGACAGATTGTGCACCGTGCGGAGGCGCGGATCTTAATGGAGATTACTCTGTGGGGATGGATGACCTGATGATTTTCGCGAGCAACTGGCTGGGCGATTTGTGAGCGGAATAAATAATTCCCGAAAGAATTGTATAGCTACACATCTGTTATGCTGGCCCGTCCCGGTGTCATTTGCAGAATCCTTCCCGGCTCTTCCGGCATCCCCGTTCGGGCGGAGAGGTAGGCGGATTCAATCACTGCCATATCTTTTAGGTTTTCTTCACCGCTGCTGTTGGGTTTGTGCTCGTCGGGCGATAGAATGCTCAAGGCGAAATTTGTAAGCTGTTTTGTCATCCGGCAAAGCTCATCGTCATCATACACAAACTCTTCAGTGGTCTGTTCGGTCCCGTTGCTGAGAGTTATTCTCCTGTTGCTGACTGTCAGAATTTTATCCCTGCCGTAGATTCTCAGGAATTCTTTGCTCGGGCTAATCCCGTCCCGCCGAAACGCTATTAAATTGCCGATGAGCGTGTCGCTGAATTTCATCGTTACAACCGATGTATCCTCCGTCAGATATGAGCGCTGCTGCTTGTCCTGTGCCTGATTGGTGTTCAGCGCATAGACCTGCTGGGGCACGCCGAAGTTGCACACTATCTGGTCGATTATCTCATAACAATTTCGCAGCAGCACCCCTCCGCCAGCCAGTTTCGGGTCTGTCCTCCAGATACGCTGGCCAGGGGGATGTTCTTTTTGTTGTTTTTCATCCTGCTGATAAAACTCGCCGAAATTACAAAAAGCAGTTATCAGAAATACCTTTTCAATTTGCTCCTGCTGTAAAAACTTACTTAGTGCAAGAAAGCTCTCGGAAAAACGACGAAGATTGGCAACGACAAATTTTATATTCTCATCTCTGGCTAACTGGGCAAATTCCGCCGCCTCTTCGAAATTCCTTGCAGCAGGAGCCAGCTTAAGGATGTTGAACTTTTTCTTCATCGCCATACGAACGTATTCTTCACAACTATACATCGGTGCAGCAACAAGGAGGCAATCGAGATGATTCTGTATTACAAGCTGGCGGTAATCATCGTAGAAAGCGCACTTGTATTCGTTAGCCAATGTCTCTGCAGTTTTCGTGTCACTGTCAGCAACAGCAACGAGCTGGAAATAATCCGTCTGGCTGGCCGCTTCAAGCAATAACTGGCCGCCATCATCTAATCCAAGCACCGCCATTTTTAATCTGTCTTTGCACATTTTCAAATTCACAAATACTGCGAACCTGTAATTGGGTTAATTTTACCTGTATTTTTGGAAAATAAAACAACAAATTCGCCTGTTCCAGGCGGCTCTGCGAAGTAACAGGCAAAGAATTTAATTATGCATTTTTCCGTCAAATTCTTCATTTTTTTATTGAAATTTTTATGGAATGTTGTTATATTACCGATGCTGTATAATAATTATTAGTAGAGCATATTCTCACGTCTCTCAGGAATATCCTCTTTCAAACAAGGCGAGAGACAAAGTTTTATGGCCGGTTGTAAGGCCGAAGGAGATTTAAGTGAGCACAGGTACAGTAAAATGGTTTAACGAGAAAAAAGGCTTTGGATTTATAAGCCCCGATGATGGCGGCGATGATTTATTCGTGCATCACTCGGAAGTCAAGATGGCCGGCTACGCCCGTCTTGACGAAGGCCAGAAGGTTCAGTTCGAGGTAGGCCAGGGCAAAAAAGGCCCGTGTGCGACCAATGTAGTCCCTGCTTAATCCATAGCAGCACCTTGGAAAAACCAACGGGCTCCGAATCAATCGGAGCCCGTCTCATTTTATCACGAGAATTGTACCAATCTCTCGTCGTTTATGACTCGTTATTAGCGTACTGCGTAAAGCAGGTATCAAGTATCAGAAATCGAGTATCCGGCATCTATTTTTTAAGTGGGAGGACACCTGCCATTTCGCCGATGACATTAACCAGCTCGGATTCGGAGGGAACAACAATCTTTGCATTATCCTTCAAAGCTCTTTCAACAGTTTCGAGCTTTCTGAGAAGCTGTGCATTGCCGACGAAATATTTATTTGCCGCCTCGTTAACAAGCCGTATCGCTTCAGCGTCACCTTCAGCGGCAAGGATTTTTGCCTGCCTTATCCCTTCGGCCTTTTTAATCTCGGCTCTTTTGTGTCCGTCGGCCTCTCTTTCCATCGCATTTGCAAAGTCAAGAGCAGCTATCTTTTCATTTTCCGCCTTGACGACCTTGTTCATAGTCTCCTGAACGTCCTTCGGCGGGTCGATTTCCTTCAATTCCGTGCGGACTATTTCCATCCCCCAGTTTCGGGTTTCCTTGGACAGAGTTGTTAGAAGCTCACCATTTATCTTGTCCCTTTCGCTGTTTGCCGATTTCAATGTCAGTGTGCCTATAATATTCCTCAAGGTTGTCCTGGCGAGATTTACAATCTGCCACTCATAGTTGTTCACATTGTATTGTGAGCTTTTTACGCTTTCCTCGTCCGGCTTGACCTTAAAGTAAACCTGTGCATCGACCCTTGCATTAAGATTATCGTTGGTAATTATCTCCTGTGGCTGGGCATCTACCATTTGTTCGGTGATATTGACCTTAATCATTCTGTCTATTATCGGAATAATCCAGTGAAATCCGGGCCCGGCGAACATTTTATATTTGCCAAGCCGTTCCATGAGCCCTCTATGTGTAGGCCGAATAATCCGAATACCTGCAAAGAAAATAAATACAACAACAGCAACCACTATTAACCAACCCATAACTATCTCCTTTCCTATATTGGTATGAATAGAAATCAGCTAAGTTACATATCTTCCGTCATCCGGCATTTATCTCATCTACGTTGTGCGCTATTTCACCGAGTTTATCAAGGCACAATCCTGACCATGTCTCCATTGCATCCCGGACTTTTTGCAGCTCAGCGATTGTCATAAAGGCCATTTGGGTTATCATTTGTTCCCGCTTATTAACATTTGGGGCATCTAAAATCCAATAGTGGACTATTCCGAGGTGCACACTTCCAACCTCATTGGATTCGTCATTTAGCAAAGCAACAATGCGGTCGGTATAGGTCGTTTCTACAGATACCTCCTCCGCCACCTCACGTTCAACAGCGGCAAGGTAAGTTTCGTAAAAGTCGGTATTGAATAAGGGCATATCATCACCGGGATTTATATGGCCTCCTATGCCGATGGACCGCAGGCCGGTAAGGCGGTTCTCTCCCGCCCGCCTGCCTCTGACATAGCTAAGGTAGCTCCCGTCATAAGTCATAATCACGTAAGGAATAATCTGCTTATAAGCGGGATCAACTTCGGCTTGTGACCTGGGCATAAAATAGGGAGTGCCCTGAACAAGTATTTTGCTGAGATAGCGCTCCGTGTCAAATACCAATCCGTTAAATATACCTACATCTTCAACAACCTTCCGCTCGACAACCAGTACCTGTTCCTCCTGACCCATTAGAATCCTTTATTTTAGAAATTAGTTTTTCCGCTATAAGATGCTACTCACTAAATACCATACTCTGTAGTTGACTTATCCCATCGCACACAAATCGAGTATCCGGCTTTATCCGCCAAACCAAGGGCCAGACCAGTATCAAGTTACTACTAAGCAAACAGCCAGGGCGTCAGACGTTCTGAATTTAGCATCGAGTTAATATTTTTACTTGGAATAATAAAGTGAGCGGGAACAGGAAACTGCGAGCACAGCATCAGGACGTCCTTGCCGACCTCTTCTATGACGGATTCATTGTCGATATTCTCGACGACTTTGTTTATAAAGCCGGCGATTTGCTCTGCCTGCGGTTCTTTCATACCGCGGGTCGTCATCGCGGGTGTGCCGATTCGCAAACCACTCGGGTTGGTTGGGTGGACGGGGTCCATAGGTGTCGTGTTGTAGTTGGTAACGATTCTTGCCCTGTCCAGCGCTTTTGCCAGCTTTTTGCCGGACACATTTTTATTTCGCAGGTCAATTAGTATTAAGTGGTTATCCGTTCCGCCGGACGAAAGGTTGAAGCCGTATTCGAGCAGCTTGTTGGCAATTGTCTTGGCATTCTTGACGATTTGTGTTGCGTATGTAATGAACTCCGGGGTATCGGCTTCTGCCAATGCCACTGCAATAGCGGTTATAGTATGCATATGTGGTCCACCCTGCAGGCCCGGGAATACGGCCCTGTCCACTTTTTCTGTGTGCTCTGCCTTGCACAGCAGCATTCCACCCCGCGGACCCCGCAGAGTCTTGTGCGTCGTCGTTGAAACAATATCCGCATACGGAACCGGACTTTTGTGAATGCCGGCTACGACAAGGCCGGCGATGTGGGCAATATCGCTGATGTGATAGGCGCCGACGTCCTTTGCGATTTGGCCGAAGATTTCAAAGTCAATCTCCCTCGGATATGCGGTGGCGCCGGAGATGATGATTTTTGGCCGGTGCTTTTTTGCAAGCTCCTCAATCTCATTATAATCCAGTCTGCCGGTGTCCGGGTGAACCGTGTACCAAACAGAGTTGAAAATCTTGCTCGTAACACTGACCTTCCAGCCGTGAGTGAGATGGCCGCCGTGCGGTAAAGACAGGCCCATAATCGTATCACCTGGCTTTGCCAATGCAAAATAAGCAGCGAGATTGGCTACTGAGCCGGAATAGGGCTGAACGTTTGCATGGTCGGCCTTGAATAACTTCTTTGCCCTCTGATGGGCCAGTTTCTCGATAAGGTCGGTTACCTGCTGGCCTTCATAATACCGGCGGCCGGGATAGCCCTCGGCGTATTTGTTGGTAAGACAACTGCCGCTGGCCAACATTACCGCCTCGGAGACGTAGTTTTCCGAGGGAATAAGGCGAACACAGCCGCTCTGACGAGCCTGCTCCTGCCTTATTAATTCGTATATTTGCGGGTCGTATTGCTCAAGGGCACTTATCATAATCTTTTCTCCCTAAACTGATTTCATTCAGGGCTATTTATAACACAGCTTTACTTTTTACACAAGTTTTTATTATTATATGGTGCATTTTTTCTGATTTTGTTTAACTGGAGCATATCCGCCTATGCGAGGAGAGCTGTAGAATCAGGGATTTTGTGGCCGGATTTAGATTTCTATATTTGTTTTTCGAGTATAATCAGTGAGACCCCGTGGCGAGGCAGTTCGAACTTCACGTTTATCTGCTTTTTATCAGCAGCTACGTTTTTGGGTTGTTCGAGCATTTCAAGCCGCATAGCTCTTTTCAATTGCCTGAATTGTGTCGGGTTGGGATTTGAGGGGCTGCCCAGCTCTAACCATTTCGTATGAGCATTACTGTGCTGAAAGTCCACGCGGTAATGAATCAGCTTTGCTTTGCTGCCGAAGTCGTCGGGAAGATTGATCTTCATCTCGACGCTCGCCGGTTCTGAAGGGACTAAATCATCGTGATAGTTCCAAATAAGTATCCTGACAGCATTGGCGTCGGCTGCGGCCAGGCCGTTGATGTCGGGCTGCTGCCTGAAGCCAACGTGAAGCATATCCTGCAGATTAGACGAGCCGGTGCTCGAGACCGGTAACGCCCTGCCCCGGAGCTGTCCGAGCATCTTGAAAACGTTCAGGACCGGCTTATGAACGCCATTGGTTGCCAGTGAGCGGAAGCCGTGAAATGTCGGCTGGTCAATAAACAAAAATGCCCAGGTGACGACACCCTGGAGATTTACCTGATATTCTTCAGCGATGTCCTGGCTGTATTTCATCATAGCCGCTACATAAGCACCGTAGGCGGGCTCATTTCTGTATGCCCTTTCAGGAAACTTTGCACTCGGACAGGCAGCGCAGCCATCCGGGTCTGCCTCGCCGATTATGATTGGAGTATTTTTGTATTTTGGAAACTGTGCAATTTTTGCAAATCCGGAACGGTGTAAACGCAGTTGGTTTCCGAGATTCATTTGTACGTGCCCATCCACCAACTGGGTGCCGCCTTTGGCGTGAAAGCCGATGTAATCGAGCCGGGTGCCTGTTTCACCGTTTACATAATTTATACCACTGTCACAATGCTGCAGAAAGCTGCGGAAGAATTCATTATCAGGCCTGGCTGTGTGAGGGCCGCCCAGGACGGCTTCGGGCATAACCGCGTGCAGCGCCTGTTCGGTATAATCGAAGAGCTTGAAATACTCCTGCCGAGTCCCCCGCCAGTAATTAATATTGGGCTCGTTCCACAGCTCCCAAAGCCACTTTATGATGATATCTCTATAGCGCTCTTTGCAGTGTTGTGCCCACTGTCTGATAAATTCCGCCCATTTATTGTAATCTTTAGGCGGATAAAAACAGCCGCCATCCAGTCTATATGTGTCGGAATTTTTATAAGGTTCGGGTTTGACGGAGAGCGCCTGCGGCATAAATCCGATTTCGACAAGGGGCAGACATCCGCCGGTCAAAATGGCATCCATAATCTCATCAATGATTTTCCAGGAGTATATGGGATTGCCGTTTTTATCTTCCGTATATATATTTGTCGAGCCCCATTTAAGGTCGGCTTTGCCGTCACCGGTATTCAGCAAAAAATGCTGCCTTAGAAAGACTGGCTCGGCGTTGATTTGTGCAACTGTTTTCATCAGCGACATACAATCCGGCGAGGTAGTATAGTTTGCTTCGTCATAGCCGTAGTATGACCATATATGTTTGAGTTTTTTTCCGGGCCTATTGGCATCGACCGTTATTGTGACAGAGTCAAGATTCTGTCCGTTGAGATTGGAACAAGATAGTGAAATTGAGATAATGATGGATGCTGAAAGCAGCTTTCTAATCATTTTCCGCTCCTGACATTAGTTAGAACTTATTTTGCCTGAGATATAATTGACGCAGTTATAGAAAAAATCAAAGGAAAAATCGGGACTTTGTTCAGAACAGGCCCTTTAATTGATAAATGATACCTCTGATTCGAGCCCAATCATTACAGGTCGTTTTAAGATAAGTAGCGATAGGTAATTATTCAAAGTGTAAAAAACAAATTTTTTAGCGCTTGTATGTCAGTAAATGGCGAGTGTATAATATGCTCAAAACGAGAGTCCATTATATATGGAGGGACAAAATATGAAAACTTCAGAATTTTAATTGCAGGCGGGCAAAGAACATTCGTCCCGGCGTTTCATGTGCCGTAAAGTGTCCGGCCTCAAAGACCGGGTCCGTAGTTTTGCTCAGGACATCGGCTACACCAATCATAAATTCACCTTTATCTTTTGCGAACTTGCGGCTCAGAGTTAAATCCAGCCGATTAAAACTATGAAGACCTCCTATTAGACTCGAGTCATATGGGACGCCGTTTTGAAACACGTAATTACTATTGAATGTCCAGTCGGCATCGAGAAACACTCGTCCGGTCAGCCCGGCTTTATGCGATGCCGGCGGAAACGAACGTGTGCTCTGATCAGTCTGATCCGTCTCCAATCCATTATACGCATACCAGGCCGTCAATTTTCCTTTAGAGTTATGATAAGTCAGCGAACATTCTACTCCGTAAGCATTGGCCCCGTCTATATTCTTAAAGGTAGCATAGACCACAGGAGGCGGAGGAGGGTCAGGGGTTATTACAAGGCCGAATAATCGCTCAAAACGCTGATAATAACCATCCACATTAAGTTGCATATTGTCAGATAGTTTACCGCTATATCCTGCCTCCAGTGTATAGGTTCCCTCGTTATGTGCATCTGGTGTCGGAGTGAACACGGTAGCGTTGCCAAAGTTTACGAAATTAAGGTTACGAAGTATAAGACTTGGCGAGCGAAACGCCCGGGCAAAGCTTAACCGCAGGATATGATCCTGCTTTTCATCAAGCGCATATAAAGCGGTCAATCGGGTGGACCAGTCCGTTGTGCTTTCACTATAATGGTCCACACGCATCTGCCCTTCCAGAGTCAGTCTATGGGTCACAGACCAGCGGTCCATCAGGAACAGCCCCGACCAGTACTCGTCATCGTCACCAACGATATTTTCGTTGATAGGGGAGTAATTATCGGTTTGTATGCGATTCCAGCGAACATTGCCACCCGCAGATATTGTATGATTGTCAGCAGGTTTGAAATTTATTTGTCCCTCAAGGTCATTTTGCAGGTGTCCCATCTGATCAGTGATTACTCTGCAGTGAGTGTTCCAGAAATTTCCAAACCACTGGATATATCCACTGGTGTCCTTGTCAAACTGGCGATCCAGCCGGGTGAACAGTCGTGTGTATTCGGTCAGAACATCACGTCTTGGAAAATATCCCATAAATTCAAAATCTCCCTCCTGTACGGACGAATGTGCCGCACCAAAGCTCCAGCGAGTCTGGTCGTCCACGCGGTACTCGGCTTGGGTATTGAATTTCCAGAGTCGCCCCCAGTCTCTTGCAGTAAAACTTTCGAAACCAGTTACCGAGTATGAGGAGGAATGATACTTCCCCGCTCCCGCAGCGTCGGAGTCTTCGACATCCTCATACCCAACAGATGTCCGCCAGCTCCATTTTCCTCGTTTTTGCGCATAGCGAATGTGTGTGTAGCTATCACCGAACTCGCTGATAGTCGTTGAGGAGAAAACACCCAGAACATCTTCAGGCTTTTTCGTTATGATGTTAATCACACCGGTATATGCATTTGCTCCCCAGGCCGCCCCGCCGGGGCCTCGAACTACTTCGATACGCTCGATATCTTCCACCATAATCGGCAGTTTTTCCCAGTGCGTTGTCCCATGAATAGGGTCGGTTGTCGGTCGTCCATCAATCAGAATCAGGGTACGGTCTGAAAACAGACCAAATAACCCTCGTACGCCAACCGCATATCGCTGACGGTCTATTCTCCGCACATCCACCTCAGGCGCGAACTGTAAAATCTCAGGGATACTCGTCAATCCGCTGTAGTGAATATCTTCTGAAGTTATAACCGTCACCGGAGCCGAAAGCATCTTTTGTAATGTCGGCTGGCGGGAAACTGAAATAACTTCCACTTCCATCAGCTGCTCGAGCGACATATCAAAAAAGTCCTTCTGTTTGTTTGGGTCCTGTTGCTGTGCCGATGTGGAATCAGCCCTGGTTTGCGGCCCTATGAATAAGACCAAAGCTAAAACTACCAAATTGTAAGCTCTAATTCTCATTTCATTCCTGTCATTCCTCGGCACCAATCAAAAAGAACGTTTTCTTGTAAACATAATATTGCTTCCATCTATATTCAGAACTTTAATTGCAGCCCGGCGTAGAACGTCCTGCCCGGGCCGTAAGGGACAGAGTTTGGCGCAACGTCATAGGGTGGTACATAGATCTTTTCGTTAAAGAGGTTCTCTATCCGGAACGTAAAAGTGGACTGCACTTTTTTTAGCCCCATCCATTTTGAAAGATTGAGGTCTATATTTATATTGACCAGATTTATTGCTTTAGGTTCGGGGTTATCTCTAATTGGGTAGGAACTGCTGGGCGGTTTGCCAAAGAAACAGTAGAACACCGACAGTGTGCCCCAGTCCCAAGTGTAGGCAGTGCCAAACTTAATCATATCTGCCGGCACCGGCCGAGGGTCCACGATGGTAGTTGAATCTACTTTGTTTTCCTGATGCATAAATGAACCGAGTATGTGCCAGTGTGGCGTGAGAAATCGCTTGCCCTCAAACTCGATTCCTCTGAACCACTGCCCGTTCTTGTTCTCATACGTCCGGGTGGGGTCAGAGTAACCAATTTGGTCTTCAATCGTGCTGTAGAAATAAGTGACGGCAGCATAAGTTTTCATGTCATGAAAAAAGAGTTGTGCATCGTAGGTCGTGATTGTCTCCGGTCTGAGTTCTTTGTTGCCGGTGAGAAACGGCGGGTCATAGAGGTCCGTTTCCATCGTGAGTGGGGCTCGAAAGGCCTCGCCTCGAAGAAGTTTAACACCCCAATTCTTGTGTGGCGTAAGTATGACGCCGTACCGAGAGACAAAATCTTTGTAGCCCTGTGAGGATTCGTTCCACTGTGTACCTGCAATGAGCTTAACAGATTCGCATATTTTGTAGTCGGCCTGTGCGTAGGCGGCCCTTGGCGAATAGTGATATGAGGCGATGGATTGAAAGTATTTGTCATCTGGTTTGTAGTTTGTCCGGTACTCCTGCAGAAACCCGAAGACCATATTGAGATTGTCCGAAGGATTGGCAAAAAGCGTTGCTTCACCGAGTATATCCGAGGTGTTGTTGCCGATTCTGGTGATTGCTGGGCTGGACAGGCTGTTTTCCTGAAGGTTGTAGGTAGCGTTCAACTCCAGGGTCATTCGGTCATGCAGGGGAATTCGATACCCGAGGTTTGTGAACAACCTTTTATTGCGGATTTCATGGTCAGGTATAAACCAGTATGGCATGACCCCCATCTGGAACACATCCATATCGCTGGCGAAAATATCTAAAGTGAGGTCTCGATAGTCAAGATGCGCTACACCTGAAACACTTCTGTCGTGCCTGTTGTCCTCGCCATAGACACCCAGAGCATCGGTCATTTTGTAGGGGAATCCCTGTTGGCCAGCGGCGCGAACGGTGGTAACATACCCGAGTTCACCAGACCTTCCTCCAGCCGTAACATCTGTTTCATAGTATCCGTAACTGCCCCCCATTCCGGAGACCGTGACTTCGTTATGGTCCGGAACCCGGGTCTTTAAATTGATAACACCGGTGAAGGCGTTGGTTCCGTAGAGCACTGAGCCGGGGCCGCGAATCATCTCAACGCTATCGAGGCACGCCAGTGGAAACGTCAGATAAATGGGACTATCGAACCCCTGACCGCTATCCCTAATAGGACGACCATTCAAAAGGATTAATGTTTGCGTTTCCGGGTGCGTTACCAAACCGCCGCGAAAAGTCGCCAGATTATCGGTATAAGTATAAAGACTTGGCATATAGACGCTGGGCTGGCGCTGCATAAGCTGGTGGAGGTCCCTGTCTCCATAAACCTCGAACTCACTTTTGGGGACGACGACGACGATACTCGGCGCATCGGACTGCGTTTCGGATTTCTTCGAGGCCACGGAGACCTCGACATTGAGGAGTTCCTCGATGGACATATCAAAAAGGTCCGTTTCTGTCGTTGGTTCATTATTCTCCGCATTATCCGCGATTGCCTTCGTAGCTGTACCGAGCAAGCTCAGTAAAAGCAGAATAATCCCGAACTGCAATATAGAGGAATATCTCTTTGCCAATGTTATGTGACAATTATTTTCCATAAATCAAATACCCCCTTTTGGTTTTCATATACGACTAAAATCGGTTATTTCGACCTGCTGGTTTATTGGAATGGCTAGTCTTTGAGTTGTATATTCCGACAGAGACAGATAAATATCGAAATCTGCAATTTTAAAGGGGTTTTATTTGAAGTTATGACTTATATTTTATAAAGTTAATAGAAAAATCGGCTTAGAACGTCCTATATTGAGGAAACAGGATGTAATTAAAATGGTCAAGACCGAAAAGATAAAGGTCAGAACCAGGGGCAATTGCGATATCGTTAATATCACCGACCGGGTCAGCAAGATTGTTGCCGATTCAGAGATAGACTCCGGAATCGTTACTCTTTTCAATGTTGGTTCCACGGCTGGGATTACAACCACCGAATATGAGTACCAAAATGAATATCGAATCGTTAAAACTCGGACTACTTGTTGACTAAAACTCACACAATGTGTCAAGTATTAAGCACTTAGAACTTATAGAAGAACTGGAAATAAAAAAGCCGAGGTGCCTCAACATACTCATTTGTTGTCCAATCATAACCTCCCTCGTAGTGGTAATGGTCAAGCAGATTCATAGCACCTATTGCGATTTCGGCCGAGTCATTCCAGAACCTTCTTGCCAGGCGAACATCCAACTTCCAGAAAGGTTTGCCTTGTATGTATGTTTCACCCGAATCGTTATACGCGTCATATTCGGTAGATGTGTCGGTCCAGTAGAGTTGGACATTTAACGTCGTGGCTCTGTCAAGGGAGAACCGGTTAGTCAAACCCATGCGATGTTTCGGGGGCAGGTATGATTCCGTTTCACCGGAATGATAATCAGTTAGCTGATTTCTGCCTGTCTGATGAAGGTAAACATGAAAAGCCCGAACAAACCACCAGTCGAAAGGCTTCCATTCAACATCTGTCTCAAGGCCGTAAGTTGTAACATCATATACATTTTGCCAGCGATAGCCGGTCCAGGCAGCGAGGTCATCGTATTTTTTGGCTATTATGTCTTTATGCTTGTTGATGTATCCTTCAATATTGACTGATAGGTTTTTCGCCCATTGCCCGCGGTAACCGATTTCGTAAGAAACCATTCGTTCATTACGCAGAGAATCGTTTCCACTCAATGACCATATATCCGGTGCATACCGAAATTCCTCCCACATAGTCGGTCTTCGAAATGCCCTTGATATCGCTCCTCTCAGAAAATGTTTCGGTGTGAACTCCCAGACTAAAGCCGTTCTGCCGGCCCAGTCAAAGTGGGTCAGCTCATTGTAGTGTCCTCTGTAGCCGATAGTGAACCACAAATTATCAGCCAGAGTAATTTCATCCTCGATAAAGGCGCTGGCCTGGTCATTAATAAAGTCCTCCGGGACAGTATTAATCGCTGTACTAAGCGTTCTGCTTTTATACACATCTCGCGTGTAGTCCGCACCCCAGACAATACTGTGCCTGTCGTGCACAAAGTTGTGTTGTAGTTCGAGCATCTCCTCACGCGAGCGTACGTCTATATCATTGTAGTGGTTAGTGCCGGTGCGTCTAATATAGCTTTCCGACCACCGTATTTTCCACGAACTACTATCACTAACCGCTTTTTCCCACAGAAGATTCATATACTGAACTGAGCGATTAGTTAAAGTGTTATGTCCGCTAATAGGAGAATATTTGTGTCCGCCGGAGAATGACAGTGTCGTATCTTCACTTAGCTTTAAGTCGCCGCGGCCGGTAGCTTCAAACGGCTCGTAGTAATCTGATATAGGACCATTCCAGCTGTTGCCGGCCGGGGCGTTACCATGGTCGAGGCCGAATCCCTCATCGTGAAGGGTAGCTACAGTCCCCCGCCAGGCTAATGGGCCATTGGTGCCGCCGTATCGCAAATACCCCTGTTGAAATTCTCGATTACCGAAGGCGCCGTAGCCCAAGCCGCCCTGTGTGTCGGCTGCTTTTTTAGTGATAATATTGACTACACCGTTCATTGCGTTGACGCCCCAAGTCACGCCGGCGGAACCGCGAATTACTTCAATCCGCTCGATATCCTCCAGAGGTATCGGATTCAGGAAAAACAGCTCTCCACCAAGATACGGGTCGTACAATGGTCGGCCATCCAGCAGGACCTGCATCCCCTTATTGCTCCACTGGATAAATCCTCGACACCCTATTGCAGAAGTGACTCCATCTTTCCAGAACACGTCCATTCCCGGCACCAATCGAAGAAGGTCTTCTATTCTCACCGGGCCTGCCTGTCTGATATCTTCCGCAGTTATGACGAACACTGCGCTGGTCGCACGAGTTACCGGTTGCAGTCGACGAGCTGATGAGGTAATTTCCAAACTCATCAACTCCTCAAGCGACATTTCAAAGAGGTCATTCGGTTCTTTCTGTTCTGCTAATACTGGTGTAGCAATAGTAAGTAGTCCCAAAAGGCCGCAGATAAAAACGGCTCTCAAGATGGAGTAGAATATTCTTGTCATGTAATTATTCCTTATTTCTATATCTCGAATATCCCCCCTTGAGCTCTGTATGATATTAAATCGGATGTTCGGCAGCCCCTGTTTATGTAAGAAATCCAATTCCGTGCAGAATAAGTGCAGTCAGCCGCAAGAATCGCTTTATGATGGGATTTTTATTTGAAGTTATGACTTATATTTTATAAAGTTAATAGAAAAATCGGCTTAGAACGTCCTATATTGAGGAAACAGGATGTAATTAAAATGGTCAAGACCGAAAAGATAAAGGTCAGAACCAGGGGCAATTGCGATATCGTTAATATCACCGACCGGGTCAGCAAGATTGTTGCCGATTCAGAGATAGACTCCGGAATCGTTACTCTTTTCAATGTTGGTTCCACGGCTGGGATTACAACCACAGAATATGAGCCGGGATTGGTCAATTACGATATCGAGGCGGCGTTCGAGAAAATAGCGCCGCAAAATGCAAGATATGAGCACGAAGAAACCTGGCACGATGATAACGGCCACGCACATATCAGGGCCTCACTGCTGGGGCCATCTCTTAGCGTGCCTGTGGTGGACGGGCAGCTTACATTAGGAACGTGGCAGCAAATAATCTTAATCGATTTCGATACCCGCCCGAGAACAAGAACAGTAGTCGCTCAAATTGTTTGTTAGCAACAGATAATACTTTATAATTTGGAGCACAAAATGAAGCTGCATAATTTTCTCTGCATATCGCTGCTTTTAATCATTCAAAGTCAATTGTCGGCTGATGTTCAGGATGCCCATATAAGAACCTTTGAGGAACAAACGCTTAGAGTCAGGCCGTTTGATTTGAGCCAGGTTCGACTGCTTGAGGGACCATTTAAACACGCCCAGGAATTGAGCGGAAAGTCGCTGTTGAATTATGAGCCGGACCGTTTTCTGTCGAAATTCCGCGAAGTTGCCGGCCTTGAGCCGAAGGCAGAGCCGTATTCCGGCTGGGAGGCCGAGGGTATTGCCGGCCATTCACTCGGACATTATCTCAGCGGCTGTTTGCTGATGTATGCCTCGACCGGCGATAAAAGATTCAAAGAAAGAGTTGATTACATAGTTAATGAGCTTGAGGAGATTCAAAACGCAAACGGCAACGGATATGCGATGTGCGTGCCGCGTGGGAAAGAACTTTTCAAAGAGGTATCCGAGGGCAAAATTGAAACTCAGAGGTTCAATCTTAATGGCTGCTGGGTGCCGATTTACACACTGCATAAGATAATGTCGGGACTTCGGGACGCATATCATTTGTGCTCGAATGAAAAAGCTCTCCGTGTTGAACAAAAACTTGCCGACTGGTTCGAGACCGTAATCGGCGGTCTGACAGACGAGCAGATGCAGAAGATTATGTTCTGCGAGCACGGCGGAATAGCCGAGTCATTGGCCGACCTTGCCGGCGATACCGGTGACAATAAGTATATGGATATGGCCAAAAAGTTTCATCACAAGGAAATGATGGATCCGATGATTGAGGGAAAAGACATTCTGCCGGGATTTCACGGCAATACGCAGGTGCCCAAATTCATCGCACTGGCGAGAATTTACGAGCTGACCGGTGATAGGCCGAGTAAAACAGGCGCCGAATTTTACTGGGACAGAGTTGTCCATCATCATTCCTATGTAACTGGCGGCCACGGTATAAATGAATATTTAGGCCCGCCTGACAAGTTGAGTGACCGCCTCGGCACAAACACTACCGAAACCTGTAACGTCTATAATATGCTAAAGCTCACACGCCATTTGTTCTGTTGGCAGCCGCGTGCGGATGTCGGTGATTATTATGAAAGAGCTTTGTATAATCACATCCTCTCATCACAGCACCCTGAGGACGGAAGAGTAATTTATAATCTTACACTTGAGATGGGAGGATTTAAGCATTATCTGGACCCATACGACTTTACCTGCTGTTCCGGAACAGGGATGGAAAATCACTCAAAATACGGCGGCTCTATTTATTACCACAACGACAAGGAATTATATGTCAATCTGTTCATTGCCTCAGAGCTTATGTGGAAAGAAAAAGGGCTGAAAGTTACACAAAACACCAGGTATCCCGACGAAGACAGGATAAAACTGACATTCAATTGTAAAGAGCCGGTCGAGCTGTCGGTTTATATTCGTTATCCATACTGGGCACAGAAGGGTGTTGAATTGAAGGTAAACGGCCAGCCACAGCAGGTGACATCCATACCATTGAGTTTCATTAGGTTGTCCCGGCTGTGGAGAGACGGCGATGTAGTAGATATCCGTATTGCGATGTGCCTTCGGCTGGAGACAATGCCCGACAATCCGAAACGTGTTGCCATTATGTATGGCCCGCTTGTTTTGGCAGGCGAGCTGGGTCCGGTCGAGGACCCAAATGCCGGTGAAATTATGTACGTTCCCGTCCTTTTGACATCCAACAAGCCGGTTGAGCAATGGGTCAAGTCTGTGCCAGGCCGGCCGAACACCTTCGAACTGTCTGATGTGGGCCGGCCGCGTGATGTGAGGATATACCCCTTTTATAAAATGCACGACAAACGATACACAATCTACTGGGATATCTTCACCGAGCAGGAATGGGCGGAAAAGCAGAAGACATACGAAGGGATTCAAAAAGAGAAATTAGAGCTCGAAGCCAGAACGGTGGATTTTGTTCAGCCGGGTGAGCAGCAGCCGGAAGTGGACCATAATATTCAGTTTGAGAAATCGGATACCGAAAGTCAGGACCAGGGCCGCAAAAGCCGGCGTGCCTCCGACGGAGGATGGTTTTCTTATGATGTCAAGGTAGTCGATGAGCCGTTGATTTTACGGGTTACCTACAGTCGCGGGCGTGGTGAATGTGTGTTTGATATAATTGTTGACGGTGAAAAAATCGCCGAACAGAAACTGGAAAGAGACGTAAACAGACAAGGCCATTTTGATATTGATTACAAACTGACACCCGAACTCCTGAAGGACAAGACAAAGATAACCGTTACATTCGCAGCCCGTCCCGGACAATCGACTGGTGACGTATCCGGGATTCGAGTGCTCAGGGAAAAGTAATAAAGCTGTTCCACGAATCGCCCAGCGGAACGACCGGTAAGAGCACGAACAGATGCAGCAGGATTGGACTTGACGAAAATAACAAGGGAGTATAGTATTGCCGTGCGTATGGAAAGCCATAATCTGCGAGCGACTTTAGTAATATCTGGTATATTTGCCGTTTGTTTTATTTGGGGGTGTGAAGAATCAGCACTTGGCAGAGCATCGAAGGAACTCATCACTGAGCCGGATTCGGATACTACCATAGGGTCTGTGGCGGATGTGCTGTCAGTTGAATCGATACCCGTCGGGGGATATGGGCTGGTCGGTAATCTCAAGGGGACCGGCTCAACCAGCTGTCCACTACCGGTCGGAGTATATCTTACTCGATATATCCTGAGGCAGGTATCCGGATATGAAGTAGATGTTGTTAAACTTATCAACAGCCCAGATACTGCAGTCGTGTGGGTAGAGGGAACAATACCTGCTCTGGCATATAAAAACCAGCAATTCGATGTTAAAGTAACCGCACTCGAAGGAACTCAGACAACTTCTCTAAAAGGCGGCTGGCTGTATAGCGCCGAGCTCAGGATAAAAGAACGGTCGGCCATAGCGACTAAAACTCTTGCAATAGCACAGGGGCCGGTCTTCATAGATACAATTGACAAAGATGGAACGGACAACAAAGTCAGACATATATTAAACGGCGGGATTGTTCTTGATGAATATAAGATAAACGTGATACTGCACAAAGCGAATTTTCGATATGCAGGCCAAATCCGCAACAGATTGAATGAACGTTTTGTCGATTCTGAAGTCAGGGCGGTATCACCCAGCCGAATCGAATTGTGCGTGCCGCCCGGATATAAAGAACAAAGACAGAGATTTGTGTCGATAGTAAGGGCGATATATCTTGACCAGACGCCGGAAACCACTTACCAGAGGATAGTATCACTTGTTAGAAAACTTGCCGTTTCAGACGACAAAGAGGCAAGTGAAATTGAACTTGAGGCCATTGGCGACAGGAGTGTTGGAAAGCTGGCTACGCTGCTGAACTCGTCCAGTGAGGAGGTTCGTTTCCGGGCAGCAAGGTGTATGCTCAATCTGGGCAGCTACAAGGGATTAGAAGCCCTGGTAGAAAGCGCTATCCGCAAAGATTCCGCTTATCGAGTCGAGGCAATAGAGGCGATTACAACAGGAGCACGCCGAAACGATGCGATTTACCTCTGCCGGCAACTGCTGCGTGACCCCGATTATAACATCAGAATGTCCGCATACGAACAACTGCTGAAGTTAGATGATACAGCGGTATCCCGAAGATATATAGCACAGAATTTCTACCTTGACCAGGTTGGCCAGACGGAATATAAGTCGATTTTTGTTTCCAGGAGCGGCCAGCCGAGAATAGTTCTGTTCGGAGTTCCGATATATTGCCGCGATGGTATTCTTGTTAAGTCGGCAGACGGCAATATAATGATAAGCGCCCCTGCCGGTCAGAAATATGTTTCGTTGATGCGCAGGCATCCCACAAGGGCCACAGCGATAGGTCCTTTGAAAAGCTCATTTTCTGCAGGTGATATAATTCAGGTCCTTTGCGAAGAGCCGGCCGTCAAAGGAGATCAGGGTCTCACCGGCTTAGGCGTTTCATACGAAGATATGACAGCCCTTTTGAAGCAGATGTGTGACACGGGCGCCATAAGAGCAGAGTTCAGGGCAGGCCCGATGCCAAAATTCGACTAATAATCAAGAGAAAACATATCTTCGGCCGATAACAGTATTGCGTATTATGCTGAAAGTGCGCAATTTGTGTCAAATTAATATACGAATATCATCAGTGGAAAGGACGCAATGAGACTCGAAAAAGTTATTCTTGACGGCTTCAAAAGCTTCGCTGAAAAAACGGAATTTTCTTTCAGCTTGTCATTAACGGCAATTGTCGGGCCCAACGGCTGCGGCAAGAGCAACATCGTTGATGCCGTAAAATGGGTGCTTGGTGAGCAAAGCGTGAAGAGCTTACGAAGCGACCAGATGGCCGATGTGATATTCGGCGGAAGCAGCAGCAGAAAACCGCTCGGTTCGGCTGAAGTCAGCTTGTTTATATCCAATTCCGATGGAAACGGGGCGAGACAGCTTTCGATCGACGCTGATATGGTTCAGATATCACGGAGGATATACAGGAGCGGAGAAAGCGAATACCGGATAAACGGCAAAATATGCCGGCTGAAAGATATTCGAGAAACATTTATGGATACCGGGCTGGGGGCCAAGGCATACTCGATTCTCGAACAGGGCCAGGTTGAGCAGCTTGTAAGCGCATCGAAGGTGGACAGGAGATTTATATTTGAAGAGGCGGCCGGCATAAGTAAATATAAGGCACATAAAAAAGAGGCCCTTCGCAAGCTGGAGAAGACGGAACAAAACCTGCTGCGCCTTGCTGATATTTTAGGCGAGGTATCAAGGCGGCTGCGGAGCGTAAAGCATCAGGCAGGTAAGGCAAGAAATTACCTGCAATACACGCAGAGACTCAAAGAGCTGCAGGTTAATTACTCGCTGGCGGAATTCGACAAGCTGAGCACACAACGGGCAGAAAAAGAAACTATTTTCGAGCAGCAAGAGCAGCAGCAGGAGCTTCTGGCGGCGGAGCTGGCGAGAAATGATGCGCTGCTGAGCGAGCTGGGCGAGAAGATAATGGAAACAGAGAACAAACTGAGCCGCACAGGAAATTGCCTCGTTGCCGTTCAGAGCAAGATTGAGCAGCAGCTTCAGCGAATCGAGTTTTTAAGAACAAGGACAGCCGAGCTGCTGCAAAGAAGTAAAATCGCAAGCCAAAGAATAGAAAAGCTGCAGGAGCAGGAAAATCACTTTAAGGGAAATTTATTACAATCCAAAAATGAGCTGGTAAACTCAGAAAAGGTGCTCGATGAGAAAAGCCGTGAAGCCAGGCAAATCCAGGGAGATTTGCAGCAAATAAGTGCAGAATGCGTCTCGCTGGAAGCGGATTTGGAAGATGAGAAATCGGGTATTATCGATATTGTCAGGAGAACCGCGCAGCTTCATAACGAAGTGCAGAGCATATCAGTTTATCGCAGCAATTTATCCGGTCAAAAAGAGCGGCTGTCCAGCCGGGCGAAAACGGCTGAGTCGGAACTTGAGAAATTGCTTACCGAAAAGGCCCAACATAAAGCCCGCCTGGAAGACATCGAAAAGGTATTGAGCCAGTTACAACAAAGTCTGGATGATAAACGCGGAGAGGCAAATTTGATTGACGCCGAGATTGAGACGGATACTAAACAGCTGGCCCAGAGCAAAGAGCTGCGCAGTGCGTTGAACAGCGAGCTGTCGGTATTAACTGATATGGAGAGAAGGTATGAGGGGCTTAACAATGCGGTTCAGGGCATTTTGCGAAATCAAAAAACCGAAAATGGCAGGCTGGATTATGTCGAGGGAGTATTGGCTGATATAGTTGCGGCAGATGTCAAATACGCGAGCGCCGTTGAGGCAGCACTCGAGGGCAGAACCGATGCGCTGGTAGTAAACGACACGAATAATCTGCTGGCTGACAGGGAAACTATTGAAAAGCTCGATGGCAGGGTTGATTTTATGTGCCTTGATAAGATAAGACCTTTTGTAGATAAAAAAGATTTTTCAAAAATGCCCTTCGTTATCGGCAGAGCTGCGGAATTTGTAAGGACCAAAAGCAGGTATGCACCATTAGCGTGGCAGCTGCTTGGCAAAATACTGATAGTGGAATCGCTTGATGCGGCGGCTGAGCTTTCTGGCAAAGTTGGAGCTGAGTACAAATTCGTTACGTTAGAGGGTGACTTTTTAAGCGCTGACGGAATGATAAAGCTTGGGCCTATCGGTAAAGCAACGGGCCTGATATCGCGTAAAAGCCGGCTGCGTCAATTACAGCAAAACGTTGCAGAGGTGCAATCCGAAATCTCCACGCTCGAAGAACATATTGAGCGGAAGATTGCGGCGAAGGCACATCTGGAGAAATTGGGTAAGGACCTGCGGACATCTGTTTACGAGGCCAGCACGCAGAAGATGCAGGTAAGCTCAAAGCTGACGATTTACGAACAGGACATAAGACGGTTGAGCGGTGAGCAGCCGTTATTGGCCAGCGAAATCGATACGCTTGAAGAACAGATGGCTCAATCGGTGCGAAAAGAATATGATTCGAAGCAGAAATTGCAGGAGCTGGAAGCGGTAAATGAGCAGAGAACAGAGAGGATAAAAGAAATCGAGGATAAATACGCTGAGCGAAAAGAGCAGCAGCAGATACTGCAGGATAAACTTACCGATTTGCGGATTGCCCTTGGACAAATGACGGAACATCGACAGGCGGTTGAGCAGACGGTTGAGAGTCTGCAGGGTCAGATGCGGGAGAACCATATTTCCGCCCAGACGTCACAGGAAGAAATACAAAGCTGCAGTGAGCAGTTAGAACAGACCCGCAGGGATATCCTCGGCTGCGAATCATCGGTTTCGGAACTGTATGTTGAAAAAGAGAAAAATCAACAAGGCAGCCGGTTGCTGCAGGAGGAAATTAAACGGTTGCATGACAATCATAAACAAACGGAACAGCTCCTGCGGCTCAAGCGGACTGAGAAAAGCGAGGTTGAGCAAAAGGTGAGCGAGGTTAAGGTGGAATTGGGCCAGCTTGAGGTAAAACAGCAGGATTTGGTTGAGAGAGTGCAGGAGGAATTGCAGATCGATTTGGGCCAGGCCTACAAGGATTATAAAGACCGTGAGATTGACTGGAGCAGTGTGAGAGAGGAAATAGCCGAGCTGCGAGGCAAGATTGAGCGGCTCGGCAATGTGAACCTCGATGCGATAGATGAGCAGGAGGGCCTTGAGAAACGGCACGACTTTTTAAGCAGTCAGGTGCAGGACCTTAATAAAAGCAAGGCGCAACTCCAGCAGTTGATAAACCGCCTTAACACGAAAAGCAGAGAGAAATTCGCAGAGACTTTCGAGGAAATCAGGATGCATTTCCAGCAGATTTTCCGAAAGTTGTTCGGCGGAGGCAGGGCTGATATAGTTCTTGAAGATGCGGAAGATATCCTCGAAGCGGGGATAGAAGTTATAGCCAGGCCTCCCGGTAAAGAGACAAGGAGTATATCGTTGCTCAGCGGCGGAGAGAAATCGATGACGGCACTTGCTCTTTTGTTTTCGGTTTTCAAGACCAAGCCGTCGCCCTTCTGCTTCCTTGATGAGGTTGATGCCGCCCTTGACGAAGCGAATAATGAGCGTTTTGATATGCTTCTTCGGGAATTTCAGAAGGAATCGCAGTTCGTGGTTATCACCCACTCCAAGCGCACGATGAGCATTGTTGACGAACTGATTGGGATAACAATGCAGACACGCGGTGTGAGCAAGAAGATAAGCGTCAAGTTTGACGAGTATGAAGAAGAAACCGCAGCGGTGGCATAATTTCGTATTGCGTTATGTGCATCGCGTATTGCATGGGGACGTAACGATATGAAGAAGTGTCCGTTTTGTGCAGAGGAGATTCAGGATGATGCCATAAAGTGTCGTTTTTGCGGTGAGTTTCTTTCCAAATCAGATAAGCAGAAAACGAAATGGTATTTTGCCACGACGACTGTTGTGATTGCGATTTTGTGTCTGGGCCCACTTGCCCTTCCCCTGGTGTGGCTCAATCCGCGTTACAAAATAGCTACCAAGCTCATTGTCACAGTTTTGGTTATTGTGCTTACTGTTTTGCTTTGCTATGTCACAATGCAGGTGTATCTTCAATTGATAAAACAAGTAGAGGCACTGGGGGGTCGTTAGGTTTATATAATGTTGTGCACCGGAGGTTCTGTGTTTCATCATTTCATATTTGGTGTAGTCATTAAAATTACTTAGTGATGTGCAGAATCTTTCGGTTTTGTTCCACGCCCCACGCCGCTTTGCTTCGCAAAACGAGGCAGCGGGGGCAATCAAATCAAGTCCGCACTTACAGAGGTCGATATATTGGAAAAAAGCAATACCTCTTATTGGGGGGATTATAAGGTCATTCAATAGATAACAAATTGGAAGGATATTTTTGCTGATGGGTTTATAGGACGCAGAAAAGGGGGTATGACATTAGAAATGTCAAGACGTTAACTTTGGCTCAGTTAATCACGATGATAGTCGTGTTTGTTGTGGTTTTTATTTACAATTCACTTCGGCCTGCTATGTCACACAGGGTTTATGGAATGGTCGAGGGAGTTCTCTATAGTCCTGATAGCTCATCTGTTTTAATTGACGGGCAAATCGTTAGGGAGGGAGAGCATATATACGGGGTGTGTGTTACCAAGATACATAGAAACAAAGTTGAGTTTGAGGCCGGCGACAGAAAGTGGGAACAGCGGATACGGGAGCGTCCTAATCCTGCCTGGGGTGAGCCCAATCAACTCCAAATGCAAATTGAAGATACCGAATAGTAATTTTTGTATCTTTCCAGCTTTTCATCGATTTACTTTTTTGGAATCTATGCTTTTAGATTTAGTGGTTGTAAAAAACTTATTGTGTTGGTAGAATCCTTTCTTATTGTAGTGAATATTTGTTATTAAACCACAGTGAGAGCATTTGTTATGGCAGAAAGGTTTGATAAGCATATCCTGAAGGATGGGATGGTTATTCTTGGCGAGCCGATGGAGGGGGTTGGTTCGGTGGCTTTCGGCTTTATGCTTCCAGCAGGAGCCGCCCTGCTGCCGGAGGGCTTCTGCGGAGCCGCAAATGTTATAGCAGACTGGATTTTCAGAGGCGCCGGCGATAAAAACAGCAGACAGGTTGGTGATGCGCTTGACGGCTTGGGATTGCAGCGTGCCGGCTCGGTCGGCAGCAGCCATATATCAATTGGAGCTGCGCTTGAAGCCGGCAATCTTGCTAAAGCGATAGATTTGTATGCTGATATTATCCTTGAGCCGACGTTGGCAGAAGACCAGTTTGAACCGGCAAGACAGTTAGCAATCGACGCCGTGCGCTCTTTGGACGATGAACCACGACAGAAAGTTATGTTGAAGCTGAAAGAGCAGTTTTATCCGAGTCCTCTGGGACGTAGCTCTGTAGGTGAAATCGATGAGTTGAAGGCATTGACCGCCGAGAGAACAAAGCAAATCGTAAAGGACAATTTTAATCTGTCACAGACCATTTTTGCCGTAGCGGGGAAATATGATTTCGATGCGGTTTGTCGGCAGATGGAAAATCTGTTCGAGACGGCTCAGCAACAGCCGGTAGAGCAGTTTGGATTGGGGCACAAAGCCGGCAGGTATATACATATAGATAATGAAGGCGCACAGGTGCATATCGGCCTGATGACCGGGACGGTCAGGCCGATTGATGAAGATTATTACAATGCGAGAGTGGCGGTTTCAGTCCTTTCGGGTGGGATGAGCGCCAGGTTGTTTACGGAAGTCCGAGAGAAACGAGGTCTGTGCTATGCAATCGGGGCAAGCTATCACGGCCTGAAAGAGGCGGCTGGTATAATGTGCTATGCGGGGACGACGCCGGAAAAAGCGCAACAGACGCTCGACGTAATAATCGGTGAGTTCAACCGGCTCGGCGAAGGGATAAGTGAGGAGGAAATAGACCGGGCCAAAGTCGGTTTGAAAAGCTCGTTAATTCTGCAAAGCGAATCTTCCAGCAGCAGAGCCGGTGCCATCGGCAGTGATTATTATATATTAGGCAGGGTCCGGAGCTTAGATGAAATAAAAAGTAAAATTGAGCAAACGACGATAGATTCGGTTGTTGGCTTTCTGAGAAGCAGTAAGTTCGAGGAGTTTACGGTTGTGACTGTCGGCCCAAAGAAAGTGTCGATTTAAGATTGGCGATTTGCGATTTAAAGTCGTCAATTGAAAATCGGGAATCGGAAATGAGTGTATGGAATTTAAGAAAAAGACACTGGCAAACGGCCTGGATATAATTGGTGAGGTTAAAAAGTCCGCCAAATCGGCTGCCGTGGGTTTTTTTGTCAAAACCGGTTCCCGCGACGAAACAAAGCAAATCAACGGCATCTCACATTTTTTGGAGCATATGTTATTCAAAGGGACCGACAAGCTCAGCGCAATCGAAGTCAATGAGGCGTTTGACAGGACCGGTGCGGAATTTAACGCCGGCACAAGCTGGGAAAACACGGCGTATTATGCTGCCGTTCTGCCGGAATACCTGGAACAGGTTACGAAGTTGTGGATAAAGCTGATGAGGCCGGCACTTCGAGATGAAGATTTCAATATCGAAAAGAACGTCATCAAAGAAGAAATTGCAATGTACAGGGATACACCCAGTTTCGATGTTATGGATAAGTGCCAGAGCTTGTATTTTGAAGACCACCCCTGCGGCAACAGTGTGCTTGGTACCGATGAGAGCGTAGATGGCTTAACGTCCGGGCAAATGCGGGAGTATTTTACGAGGTGGTATGCGCCGAATAATATAGTTTTTGCATGTGCGGGCAATTTTGACTGGAACAACATATCCTCAATAGTGGAGACATCCTGCGGTGAATGGAAACAACAAGAAGTGGGCAGAAAGCTGTCAGAAGCGCCGGGTGGAAGAAAGAAGAAGCGAGTTGAGAAGCCGAATTTAGTCCGTGAGCACATTTGTCTTATGTCCGCGGCACCAGGCGCACAGGATGAGACAAGATATGCGGCTTCACTCTTAGGGATTATTATTGGGGATAGCGTTGGTTCACGATTTTATTGGGAATTAGTGGACAAGGCGCTGGCGGAAGTTGCGATAACATACTTTTTTCCGATGGATGGAGTAGGAGTATTTTATAACCGTATCTGCTGCAGCCCGGAAAACGTCTCCGCTGTTCTTGGAATAGTCGAAGGTATTTTCGAAAGTCTTTGCAAAGGCGGAATAAAAGAAGATGAGTTGATGAAAGCAAAGAATAAGGTTCTCAGCAAGCTTGTCCTTGAAAATGAACTGCCAATGGGTCGATTGAGCGCCCTCGGCTCGAACTGGATATATCTGAAGCAGTATCGCACTATTGAGGATGATATCAGAGCGATAAAAGCTGTTAGTGTTAACGATATCCATTCATTGATAGCGCAATTCAGGCCAAGTGAATTCACGCAATATTCAATAGGGCCTGCGAAGACGGATTAGAGACGATTTGATGGGGTGCTGGAACGGCTTCGAGCTGGAAAATAAGGGGATATGGGGGGAATTGTTAAGACTTGTAATTGTTGACACGCCTGGCTTGGTTTTGTATAATAATATAAGTAATTGGCTTAAAACGGTGTAAAAACCGCGAAATTGATGGAACATCTAAGTAATTTTGCGCATATCATATAGATAGCCCAGAAAACTGACTGGGGTGTTTTTTCTGAAATGAAGATAAAAGTGACAAAAAGGGCTTTTACGTTAATCGAATTACTTGTTGTGATTGCCATTATTGCCCTTTTGATGGCGATACTTATGCCCGCTTTGAGTAAGGCCAAAGACCAGGCAAGACGTATCCACTGCATCAGCAATGTAAGGACACTGGCATTGGCATGGTTTATGTATAAGGATGAGAATAACGATAAGTTGGTTGGGGGCTGTGTCCGTTCTGATAGTAATCCCGATGGGCAGTCTTATAATGAAATCGCCTGGGTGAAAGTTCCACAGGGCAGTGACCCTGATCCAGTCGAACAAGAAAAGGAGGGAATAAGAGCGGGTTTGTTATTTCCGTATGTCAAAGAGGTAGATGTCTATCGCTGTCCGTCAGACAGGAGGCAATTCATTGAGGGGATAGATAACTTCCGCACGTACTCTATCAGCGGCGGGGCAAATGGCGAATATGGATACTGGGGTGACTGGAAACCGGTCACAAAATATTCCGAGATTAAAAACCCCGCTACTAAGGTCATTTTTTTGGAGGAAGCCGACTACAGAGGGAATAGAGGGTCATGGATTATGGATCCGGATGACTTAAGTGCGTGGGTGGATCCTTTTGCGGACTGGCACGGGGGCAGGAGCACTCTTGGATTTGCTGACGGCAGAGCGGAAATGCACAAGTGGGTAGATAACAGCACGATTGAGTATTCCGAAGATGCCGTCGAGGCGTGTTTAAATCCTAATATTCATTTCACTTTCGGCAGGGATGTTCCTTCCGGCGAGGGGGAGGATATCAGGTTTATGGCGCAGGGATATCCTCACAAGTATTAGCGCCGGATGCCGGCCAATAAAACAGACATCTCCAAACTATAGACATTTTTTCAACATTTACTCACACTTGAAAATGTAGTGATTCTTTTCTTAATCTTAATAATTCTTTTTATCCGCTAACGGCAGCGAATGACTTACATCCTGGATTAAAATTATTGAACGCAAGTTATTTTGCAGGTAAAATAACTCTATGGGTAAAGTTCTTAAAGGGTCGCCGACGCTCCATAGCTATCCGGCCTTCGCAGCCGCTTCGGCGGAGTGGGCTGGCGACGGAGCGCGGAGGAAGGTTATAGAAGCCCCGTCGGCACCCGATAAGATAACAGATGACAGGTGCCGCAACGAATCTTTTTGCCAAGTTACAGCTCCACTGGTTCTTATTGTCCTGGAAATTATTGTCTATTCAAATACATTGAGCGTGGCCTTTTATCTTGATGACCTGGCACATATTCAGGTAAATTTCCATATTCGATTAATGGAAAGACAGTAAAAAACAGTTGACAAATGCAACTGCAAGGCTGAAATGAAAAGTGGTATGCATTTGTATAAAAAATAAGGAGACCAAATAAATGTTCAACTTTTTTGACCAGCCGTGGACCTTGTTCATTGCTGCAATTGTTAGTTTATATATCGTGTTCAGAGTCCGCAGTATTTTCCCTCAAAAACGTCGTTGGTGGCAATGGCTTATACCGCCGGTGCTTATGATAACAGCTTTTGGTCTGGATTTCTTTGTTCAGACCAATTTGGAAAAAGTCAACGCAGTAATCGATAATGGTATAAGAGCCGTCGAAGAAGAAAATCCGGGTATAATTGAGGCGATTGTTTCGGCAGATTATCAGGATTCATATCATAGTAATAAAGAACATTTGATGTCTCATTGCAGAACTGAGATGGGGCGCGACCCGGTTGAAGAAAATAAAAAGATAAATGCTCATGTGGAAATATCAACGACGGAGGCAGAGGTGGTGTTGATGGTTATGGTGAAATTTGACAAGGATAGTTACGTCGCGCGAAACTACAAACAGTCTTTCCTGGTAAAAGTACAACTTTATTTACAGAAGCAGCAGGACAAAAGATGGCTTATCAGCCGGGCGGAATTGCTCGAACTCGACAAACAGCAGGTCAGCTGGGAGCAAATCAGGTAACCGAAACGGTTTAAAAACGGGCCATAAAAAATGGTTGTAATACGTGAAATTATTGCGACAGCCGCCCTGCCTGGCGTTTTTTAGAAATATTCTCTCGACCAGTTAGAGGTGCTTTGGTATACTTTAGCTGCAAATAAAAAATAGTTTGGCGACAGCTAATTTATTGGGGATGATAAAATGGATTACAGAAGAATCATTCCGTGTCTTGATGTGAAAGATGGCCGATTGGTCAAAGGTATTAACTTTGTCAGTTTGAAAGATGTGGGCGACCCTGCGGAAAATGCCGCTGTTTACAGCAAAGAAGGTGCTGACGAATTGGTTTTCTTGGATATTACAGCGACCATTGAAAACAGGAAAACCCTGCTCGATGCAGTTAAGAGGACCGTTGAGAAAATTACGGTGCCGTTGACCGTTGGCGGCGGAATCCGCAATTGTCAGGCGATTGAGGAGCTGATAAATCTTGGCGTATCGAAAGTGTCTATCAATACTGCTGCGGTGCACAATCCGGATTTAATAATAGAAGCATCGAAGGAGTTCGGCAGTGAGAAAATTACTGTCGCAATAGATACATACAGCAATTCACAATTGCCCTCTGGTTTTGAAGTTATTATCAATGGCGGCACGACCGGTACGGGGATTGATGCCGTGGAATGGGCCAAAAGGGTAGAGGGATTAGGAGCCGGGGCAATTTTGCCGACGAGTATGGATGCTGACGGGACACAGACGGGATATGATATCCCTATGACTAAAGCGATATCCAATGCAGTATCAGTGCCTGTAATTGCATCCGGCGGAGCGGGGTCACTGGAGCATTTACATCAGGTAATCGTTGAAGGTGGTGCGGACGCCGTTCTTGTTGCCTCAATTGCGCATTTCGGCAAATATACTATAAGGCAAATGAAAGAATACTTAGCTGAGCAGGGTATCCCAGTGAATCTTTAGTTAGACGGTTTTTACAGGGTGTTTTCGGGCTGGAAGAGGTAGCTTGTATAAGACCTGAATTTGGGTATTTGTTTTAAGCAATTCTCGAAAGTCACTATATAGATTAGCCGATATGATGAGGGTGCAAATTCCATTTTCTACTCATAGAAAAGTGCTGGTGATGTTTAGTAAGTTGAAAAAAAATAAAGTATCTATTAAGCCGGAGCTGTTTATCATCCGCTGGTATCCGAGCAATAGAAGCTGTGCCAATACTGCACGTCGAAAAATCAGGCCGGAACATATGCCGCCTTTGATGGTTCGCAAACCCGAGTGGCGCCGGTAAAACACAAGTTTTTTTTATTTTTTCATATCATCATCAGCGGCATAAAAATCCGATTCCGTAACCGTAGAACAGAAAAGGACACAAATTCAAAATGGGTTCATTAAAAAAGGGCCTGCATCAAAGTGCAGGCCCTGAAATATCATTAACCATCGCTGTTCTATCGCGAGCTACTAATTACCTCTACGGCCACAATAGCGGCTCTTC
>CAZBWE010000007.1:0-52525 GCA_964495465.1 uncultured Pirellulales bacterium | reverse complement strand
AACTGCTAAAGCCCAGGGCGTACATTTGCTGCTGCAGCAAGGCCAGGGTGCTCTCAAGCCGGGCAAAGCGTGCGATTAACAAATCCTCTTTTTTGCTGAGGCGGTATGCTTCGCTCTCAATCCTTTCCTCAAGATTGTCTATCATATCATCAACACGGTCCTGGTTGATTTGCAGCGAGCCGTTTGTTGTTTTCAACGCCGTATCCAGGACATCCTCCATCGCACCTGTGAAACCCTGTTTTACGTTGACTGTAGCGGTAAAGGTTCCGTTCCGGCTCAAGTCAACGCTGAGCTGAAGGCCATTTTCAGGATAGACGGGGTTGCCGTTATCATCGAAGGAGCTGTCTCCGGTAATAATATTACCGCTAACTGAGGCATCTCGATAGGTGGATTCGGTCGAGAGTTTGATTTTGGCACTGGTAATAGCAACGCCACTGACAATTACCTTAACATCGTAAGTTCCTGCGGTGGTGTAACTGTTGCTTGCACCATAAAATTTGATGGTATTGCTATCAGTGCTGCCGGTTTTGTCCGCCCCAATTAAAGCCAGCACATCCATATAATCTTCGGTTACAGCTTCATCAAAAACACTCGTATCGAGCGACAAAAAGCCGTCTTTGTCAAGTTCGAGCCCGATTTGAGCCGGCGTTAAAAAGGTATCAACATCCGTTATAAATCCGCTGGTAACGGCCACAAGCGGAGTATAAAGTTGTGAGCGTATAGCTGAAACGACATAATCGCCCTGCAATACGCCGGCAGTTTTTTCCTCAACATCATAGCCGGTATTTTCCTGAATATAAGTAACGGCGGCATTATAAGCATCAACCATAGCAGTGAGTTTTTCTTTGACGGACTGTATATCTCTGGTCAAAGTTATCTTCTCTCCGCCTGCGTCAGTTGTATCGTGCAAATGCAAAGTTATACCGCTAATAACATCACTTATTGTATTGGAGCTTCTGCTGATATAACCATCACTTCCTATTGTCGTTTCTGAAATACTCGCAGTTATATCTCCTCCTCCACCATCCTTTAGAGAAGAGTTAATCATAATCAGGTCAACGTTGCCCAATGTATTTGCAAAGGTAAAAGTCGCTCCATCAGCGATAGGCCCTGACACTGTTATGTCACCAGAATCGACGGTTGATAACGCCTCTAATCTACTTTGTATAGTGGCTGCATCATCATCCCAGTTGATACTCTCGGTCGTTTCACCGCGGTAGGTAAGGGTATATGTCCCACTGGCGGGGGCTGCACCTAACGATACGGTTTGAATTTCAGAAACAGGCGAAGTTGAAGGAAAGCCATCCACTTTGACCTTCGAATCCTTGGCAACTTGGCTAAGTGTAAAATCTGAAGGAGCGTAATTAGTGAGGTCTGCAACATCGTCAGTTCCTTCTGTTATCTCGCTCATAGCAAGATTATCCAGTAATGAACCTGTACCATCATCAAAGTATTGTAGAGTAATTGAAAGACTGCTTACTCCGTCTTCACTGTCTGTCAATATAATCTTGCCATCCTCAAATACTGCTTTAGCTGTCCCGTCAAACGCATCATTGATTTCCGAGATAAGATGACCTATCGTCGTATTTTCAGTCACATAAAGATCTACATAAAGATCTGTCTGGGCTATTGCAACACCAAAGTGATCAGTACCGGTTATTCTGATGTATGGCGAACCTCCTGAGACCGACCCACTGAATTGATCCAGATCCGTAATCTTCGTATTAAGTGTGGCGTTATCACTGTCTTTCGTAAATGGATCATCAGATTTCAAGAGCTCGGTTATACCCGAGTTAATCTTAATCTGGTAATCGGTACCGGCTTCGTTGCCATTAAGCACCAGATGATAAGCGTCATTATAGTATAACAGACTGGCTGTAACGCCGGGATTGTTTGCATCGTTATTAATCAGGCCGACCAAATCCTGCAATGTTGTCGTATCGGTGGTTGTGATAATTGTCTCCTTGTGGTTATAGGAGTAAATAAAGGTACCCTCGCCTACGTAATCCTCAGCGTATTTTTTACCGGTTGAGTGAACCCATCTCTCCGCGGCGGCCAGTTGATTGACCACAATCGTATGGGTGCCTTCGAAAGCACTACTTGAGGCCTCAGCAGTCAATTTGTCGGTATCGCTCGAAGTGGTAGTAAATGCACGAAGCCCACCGGCATCAGAAAGCGACCTCACCGTGCTCCTCAAACTGCTGAGTTTGGTCTTTAGTTCGGTCAATGCATCCTTTCTTTCATCCCAGAGACTCTTCCTCTCCTCATACATATTCAACGTCCGTCTCTCCACAGCCAAGAGCTGTTGAATGAGCGTGCTCGTATCAATGCCCGTTAAAAGACCTGGAAGCTGTATAGTTGACATATTTCGCCTACCTTTTCATTTTCTCCGGTTTTTTATGCACATTCACACGGTTATTATCGCTAAAAACCATATTTACTTAACTATTCATCTCGTTTTGGACATATATTTATGCCTGCTTAAGGAGCAATCCGAGGGACAGCTTCGGCACATTTGGTTTGTAAAAGCTCGGATTTTTGCAATAACTGCTTAAGAAACCGATTTCCAGGGTCCTCTTTGAGACAATCATTTATCTGCGAACGAGCCAAGTTGAAAGCCATCTCGGCATAGAGCAAATTTGTTCTAAGGTAGGCCTCGCCGAGCGTCAGATAAGTCGCGGCACAAAGACATTGAAAACGCAGCATTCTCTTCTCGGGGTCTATCTTGTCCCACTCGACATCAGGGAATAATTCATCGTATGAAAAGGTCTCTGTAAACCGCTTGATAACTTCAAAATAACTTCTGGCCTTCTCAGGATTAGCGGACCTTGACAAACTTTCCGGATACATACGTCGCAGATGAAGGGTTTCGCGTAAATGATGTTCCTTAAGGCCGGCCTTTACAAAACGTCTTAGCATATCATAATCCTCGGCCACCACAAGCGTTTCATCATAAAGGCCTATCTTATCATAAATGCTTTTTCTTAAGCCGAGCCGAAATGGAACGACGGGGTGCCCCTGCCGGAACAGGTCTCTGATGAGATGCCTGCGGTCCTGATATTCGGGTTTCCTCATTACCGTTAACGGCTCACCATTAACGTTAATCAACAGAACATCACAATAAACAAGGTCAGCTTCGGGGTGCTTATCAAATTCCTGCAGGTGCAAAGTGATGAAATTCGGGGCCATCATATCATCCGCGTCCAGAGGCATAATGTATTGTCCACGGGACCGGACTACTGCAAAGTTTCGTGCACTTGACAAACCGCCATTTTCCTTATAAAGGTATTTTATACGGCTGTCATTGTAGTGCCGGACTATCTCTTTGGTATTGTCAGTGGAGCCATCGTCAATAATCAAAAGTTCAAAGTTTTTATAGTTCTGGTTCAGGATGCTTTCAATTGCTTGCCCAATATAGTCGGCGCTGTTGTAAGCAGGCACTATTATGCTAATCAACGGCTCGCTCACACCTTCCTTAAAAAAGATATCCCGCTTTTCATTTACCTGCTGTTGTGAGACGAGATTAACCGCTGAATCTGCATTCATGATAAGAGCATCAATTTCCCCGAGCAAATTAATCATCTGTGCATTTTCGCCGACATTCGTCAAATAACTCAAGAGGAGTGTTTTGGCCTGCCTGTAGCTGCCGGATGCCTTCAATACCGCATAGCAATTAGCGATGACTTTTTTATCCCACGGATTGAATTTGTATGCCCTGGTAAAGCAGCTTAAGGCATTTTTTGTATCTCCGGCCTTCATCGCCATAAGCCCGCTTTCATTTAGCGCTCTGACGTGGCTGGGAAACTGTTTCAGCAGCTCTTCGATTTTTTCTTTCGCTTTCACCCCATTTCCCTGCCGGTTCATAACCAATGCCTGTAACAACTGCACCTCCGGATGACCGGGGTATTTCTGCAACAATCGCTCGCAATTCAGCTCCGCCTGCCGGACATCATTACCTTCGAGTAGCGTTCTAATGGTGTTACCTTCCCCGGCAATATTAATTCTGTCCCATATTTCTGAAATATATTCGCCGGCTCTGTCCGTGCTGAAATTCTCTCGGACAAAATCGACCGCTCTTTGGCGGATAGATGGGTCTTCATCGGCCATCTTTAAGGCGGCGATTATTGTCTCTGCCAGTTTTTCGGGCGTATTGGGTGAATATAATAAACCGGTTTGCCCATCGGCCAAAGTAACAGCAGCGCCGCCGCCATCGTGAACCACCGGAATACATCCGCAGGCCTGCGCTTCCAAAGTCACCAGCCCAAAACTTTCAAACTTGGAGGGAAGACACAATATGCCGTGCTTCGGATAGATTTCCGGCATATCTTTACTGTCAACATAACCGTGAAAATATGTGCCTTCCGGCTTTGTGCTCCTGAGACTATCTCCATAGGCGTCTCCACCACGCCGCATCGAACCATCACCATAAATATGCAGCTCGGCATTGGTTATCTGCCTGCGGACTAATCGAAAAGCATCTATGAGAACGTCAACACACTTATGCTCATGTAATGCACCGGCATATATTATGGAGTGGTTGTTCCTGCCGGCATCTTTCAGCAGGTATATACGGGTATCAATAAAGTTCGGCATAATCATAAGCTTTTCATCCCCGATGCCGTCCTTGTTCAGTGAGGCCCTGTGTAGCTCTGACAGGCAAATAACTACATCGAAGTCGCTCATATATGATAATGATACGAGGTCGTCGGCCCGCCAACAGTGCTGCCATAGTATCCAAATCTGACCATCTGGCTTGGGTAAATCCTTGAAATAGCGAACGTGCGTTGCAAAAAAAACCACATCATAGCTTGCAAGAAACTCCGCCCTTTTGTTGAATTTCGGCAGGGGAATAATCTGTAAGGATTCATAGCGTTCAGGATAATTTATTAGGTCGCCGGTTATGTGAATTTCCATATCGGTGTTGTTTTGAAGCATTTGTGCAAAGTTCAGCACCGCTATTACCGTTCCTGCGGGACTGGTTTCACTGGGATTACCTATTCTGTCATAATAGAAGAGTATCCTTTGCCGGCCGACACGCGGCGATACCAAATCTCGTACCCAGTCAAAATCAGGCCTGATGCCCAAGAGCTTCTCCAAACTGCTGTGTGCTCCCACAAGGTCGCCCTGACTTTTCTGTCCCATCATAAGAGCAAACGGCGCCTGCCAATCCCCCTGTTTAGCCCGTTCAGCAGCTATCCGGTAATCTTCCAACGCCTCAGAGACCTTCCCTTTGCGTCTCTGTATTAACCCCCGCCAAAAATATGCCAGGCCGTGTTCAGGACATTTTTCAACCGCCCCGCTTATTTTCTCGTGGAAGTCATCGGGACAATTTGCAATCACCTGCCAGGCCTGAACCAGGCCTGCAACCGGATACAAATCAGGATGGCAGGTCGCTACAAAGGCACTTGAAAGCTCGCGGTTGGGCTTTATCATCCTAACATACGTGCTCTGTGGATGCACACGATAAAGGAAGAGCTTCTCGGCAATTCGTCTGACTACCGGATTATACCTGGAACAGCTTATCCAAAAACTCCAGTCTTCGGGCTGCCTTACAGCGCTCAGCAGCTCGTCGTATCCCCCCACCCGCCGCCAAAGCTCCTTTCTGTAAAGCGATGAGTAAGGCATTGTGTCCTCAAGCAAAACCTTGAACCTTAAGTAATCAGCAGGAATCCATTCGCCGTTTGCAGCCCCAAATTCCTGCAGGTTTGCAAAGACAATATCTACCTTTTCTTCCTGCTGGATTATATCCACCGCCCTTTGCATAAAGGTTCGCTCAAACATATCATCGCTATCCAAGGGCAGTATCCATTCACTCGCGGCTGCTTTAATTGCTTCATTGCGTGTGTCGGAAACGCCGGAATGTGGTTTATCAATAAAGAGGATACTTCTATCCGGATACTTTTCTATGAGCTGTTTCGCAACTTCAGCGGTATCATCAGTGCTTCCGTCATTGACAATAATACATTCCCAGTTTTTATAAGTCTGTTTAACTAAGGATTCTATCGCCTCCGGCAGGTAACGGGCCTGATTGTAACATGGTATTATGACGGATATCTTTATTGCATCATCAGCAGCTTTGGTGAAGTGAAGCTCCACTTCCCGATGAACTGCTTCGCTCACAAACCCGGCATATTTGTTCACATCGATAACCATCCCCTGCTGGTATATCTCCGCAAGTCTCTCAGGATTGTAATTTTCGTCGCCGCCCGACCTGTTCTGCGGCCACACCTGCTGGACCTTATTGACGGGATTGCAGAAAGTAACACTCGTTTTATAACACAGCAATTTGGGCCGGGTTTGTATAAACTGCTCAGTCGAGACCATTTGCGTTTCAAGTGTATTGGGATTCAGGAAATCCTGGTCGGACAGAAAATCGGCCATTTCCTTCGAGCGATAAATCGAGCTCGATACCTCAAGCGGATAGTTGTAGTCATACTCAGCCGCAGTCCAGTCATATTTCAATATGGAACCCGTGACCTTTTCGAACAGGGGTTGTTTTTGTTCGGTGTCAGTCATATAACAGTAAGTGGTATTTTCACCCAGCCGAAGTGAAAAACCAATCGCATCTTTCTCTCGGTCCAGAGCAGTAATCGCCTCGCCGATGTGAAAATGTCTGGTAAAAATATTATCATCAACCAGAAAAAGGATGTAGTCGCAACTCTCTAATACAAATAAAACTTGTTCTCTGAAGTTGTCCTCCTCAATAAAATTGACGCCGGGGAACTTGCTCTTTAATTCAGCATACTGTCCGGCATACAATTCACTCGTTGCTTTGTATAACACGGTCAAATATACATTGTCGTGGTCTCGGCAATGCAGCAAAAAAGATTCGACAGTCGCCTGTAACTGCATTGCCCTGTCTTTACTGAAGATTAGTGCGACAATGGTTTTTTGGGGCTGCTGCTTATTTTCCTGATATTTGAGCTGCTGCAATGTATCACCATTATCGACCGCCCCAACGGAGCTGCCTGCTGCCTGATTCACCAACAGCTTTTCATCGGAGACACTGACATCATCGACCCACTCAAATCTGTCTGTCAGGGCCTGTTTTAACTGCCGGTCGGATTCATCGGTTAGCACACATTTCGTAATAAAACCGTTTTCATCCATATCAGAGGTCATAAATTTATATTCATTTCTCGGCTTAAAATATGAGGCCTGATATAACTTGGACGGCTTATCGCCGTGCCAGTCGGCAAATCTACACGCAATAGCAGTAGTTGAATTTTTCTCGTCAAATCTCACTCTTCCGTCTTCGGTGAAAAATATTCTGTTTTGGTTCTGTTGTTGCCGGATTGAACAGGTATAGGGCATCGGTTTATATGTATAACCAAGCTTATCCATTATGGTTGGGAAGAAATCACCGGCAGAAATGAACCTTGAGCTTACTTGTATCGGATTTGAGGTATTATCCCTGAATATTACCCACGAAAGATAATGATTCGGAATTGGATGTTCTCCCATATTTCGCCAGTCGCCATGGTCGGAAAAGAACCAAAACACGGCGTTTGGTTCATTGAAATCCCATTGCTGCATCCATTCGAAGATTCTCTTGCCGGCAATCACTTTCTTAGATTTCTCACCAGCTTCATGAAACTGGTCGCATTTGACAAGATATAACGTATCCTCTGCCGGTTTTTCTGATTGCATCAGGCGTATGTGCTGGGCCTCCTGCTCATAGAACTTTGCAGTATCCGGACCATCGCCCAGTATAATCGGGCCTACCGCTTCTTCTTTCCAGAGTTTCCACTCGGCTGTTACGCCGCCTGGCAGCGAAGTGCTCCTTGAAAATGCCGGGTTGTTGGAGAGAAGCCCGGTGAAGTAAGCGTTGTTGTGCAATCTGACGTGCCCGCCGTGGTCGATGACCCTGCTCATAACCATTTCACTTTCCCAGGGCCAGTGAATGTTGTCCGATATCTTATATCTATCGTGCCACCGGTATCCAATTCCGTTTGCCTCGAGGTCGGACGGCATCCTGCCTGTAAGCATCTGGACATAAGTTATCAATGTAAAACAGCCGCCGACTTGGCGCAGCAGAGATAAATTATTTTTCTCGGCTATTCTCCGTATAATGCTCAAAAGCGGCATCGTGTCGAAGAGAACGCAATAAATTTTTATTGGCTGTCTTGCTTTGGTCATTGCTTTACAGACTTTGCCGTCACTTACCCATTCAAACCTGTCAACCAGCGCCTTCTTCAAATCCGGGTCCGGTTCATCGGTCCGCACGCAGTTTCTAACGAAACCATCCTGGTCGATGTCACTTACAATTGATTTATACTCGCTTGTCGGCTTAAAATATGAAACATGTTTTATCCTGGTCGGCCTATCACCGTGCCAATCGGTAAATCTACATGCGATAGCCGTCGTCGAATTAAGCGGGTCGAATCTCTGTCTGCCGTCCTCGGTAAAGTATATCCTGCTCGGGTCCTGGCTATCCTGAATTGACCGTATCTGCGGTATGTGCCCATAGTCATATCCGAACTTATTCATTACAGTTGCAAAGAAATCCCCGGCTGATACAACTTTCGACCGAGCTTCAATTGCATCGGCTGTATTATCTTTGAACATTACCCACGACAGATAATGATGCGGACTTGGATGTTCCGTCATATTTCGCCAGTCGCCGTGGTCGGAGAAGAACCAGAAAACAGCATTTGGCTCGTTAAAGTCCCACTGTTCCAACAACTGAATCACTCTATCCTCTGCAATGCTTTTGGGCGAACCTTTCAGGGTAGCAACGTGGAATTGGTCATATTTGATAAAATAGAATGTATTCTTTTGGGTTCTTTCAGATTGTATTTGGTGTATATTCTGGAATTCGTTCAAATAAAACCGTTCTGAATTTTCATCGCCGCCAAGTATTACTTGAGCAATCGTCTCATTTCCCCATGTCTTTTTTTCTTCCGCCTCCAAACCACCGGGGAATGAGGTAGTCCTCTCAAACGCCGGATTATTCGACAAAATAGACGAGAAAAAATGGCCGTTATGCAGTTTGACCCTCCAGCCGTATTCAAGGAGTCTGTTCAAGATGAGCTCTTTCTCCCAGGGCCAGTGGACGTCACTTTCATCTCCGTTTCTATAGCATTGATGTCTGTCATATCCGATGCCGTTTTTTTCAAGGTCGGAAGGAAGTTTGCCCGTAAGCATCTCCGCACATAAAGTCGTAGTAAAGCACCCTCCCACCTGGCGAAGCAGCTCCATACCATTCCTTTGAGCCAGCTCGACTACGCTCCTTAATAACGGCATAGTATCGAACAGCACACAATAGATTTTTACCGGTTTATTCCCACCTTTTCCGGAAATCGTTTTCTCCGCCAAATCCACAGAGCCGGGAATATAAGACCTGTCACCATCCGGTTCTGCAATATGCAACGATTTCTTTTGTCCAATCAGATAATGATTGCCAGGCAGATGTGCAATCGGGTATTGCGTCCATACAACATCTGTTTTACTTCCTGCTAAGTTGGAAAAATAGCTTGAGTTGTCCACCTCGCCAAACTTATCCTGATAAGCAATCAAATAATAGTCTGCTCCCGAAACCAGGTTAAATACATTATTCCTGACTTCTATAGGCGTTTCACTTATCGACCAGGCCGCAATAAAGACACGGCCTGTGGCTTTGTAATTTAGCTGCTCAGATAGTTTGCTCATATCAGAAAGTAAAACTATGCCCGTTGGGACATCAGATATATCGTTGTAGCTGATGTAAGGACCGAAACCTATGCAGCTAAGAAAGTATTCCTGTAGTGCAGTAAATTCCGGCAGGTCGTAAATAATATAGCGTCCTTTAAAACCCAGCTGATAAGCCAGTCTGCACATACTTCCATAGCCGCCTCCAAATTCAACAATCTCAGGCAGCTGTTCTATCCCACACCGGCTTTTTTGCTCTAACTGGGCAAGAGTATATGCGTGGTGTATAAGATTGCCGCTGCTTTCAGGATATGCCTTATATCGCTTTGGATTGCCTACGGGTGACTCTCGAAGGGCCTTTTGCCATCTGCTCCAATCGGGCAGACTCTGCAGAAAACGCAGCTCCTCAATATTGGCCTCGTGGAACATCGTTGCAGTAATAACTTTCCAGTTGAGAAAATTATTTAAATCACCGTTTAATATCATTTCTCGAATATTGTTTTTATATTGAAGCCACTGTGTTTCGGCCTGCGAATTACTATCAGTAATGGCTGGTGAAATTTGCCTTATTCTTTTACTAAGCAGCTGAGTATGCTGCTGAGGCCCGGTCTTACAGACTTGCTGCAAACCGGCAAAAAGTCTGCTTATCAGGTCGTCCCGCGGATGTGCCCGAATAATTTCATTTTTAATTTCTTCGGCGACTTTAATATTGCCCTGAGCATATTCGGAGCGGGCAAGATAAAATTTGATTCGCCAGTGGTCAAGCCCAAGATTAATAGCCCGTTTATATTCATCCGATGCCTGCCGGTATTGCCCTTGTGCCTCCAGAGACAATCCGCTCCAAAACACATACAACGGCTCGGCATAAAAAGCCCGTCTTGTTGCGACCAAATCGGCAAGTTTTTCCTGCTCAAGTTTCTGCAATTTTTCTTCCGCATGCAGTATTTCCCGGATAGTTCTGCTGCTGCAACCCCCATAATCCGCGGCGCTTATCAAACACAACTTAAAAATATCGGTATATCTGCTGGGATGAGCAATCGCGGTCATCGTGTTTCTATCGAAGTTTTCAGTAACTTTTTTCTTGCAAACGTTAAAAAGAACACTGTAAGGATTAAACTTTATTTTGAATCCTGCCTGCTGAACTCTACGGCACCATTCAACATCTTCACCCTCACAATGGAAGAGGTCCTCATCCAAGTTGTATTTCAGCAACAATGTTTTTATCGCAATAATCTGCGCACCGTCGATCCACATTGTGGGGTCCCAATCATTGTGGTCTAAATTACAGCCCAGGTATTTACCGTTTATCGCAGTCGCAACCATCGCATCGCTGTGTTCTTCTCTGCCGTCAGGTGAAAATGTCCCGCAATACTGGACTGCCCAGTCATCGCCGAACTTTTTCATTCCCTCGTACCAACCGGCGGCCAACCTGATGCGGTCGTGGAAAATACAGACGTTCTCATAAGCAGCATTTGCTATGACGATATTCTTTTTCTTAGTCAACCATCCCTTGTCATCGTTTTCATTAAACTCGATGTATCTCACAAGATATTTGGATGAATTGGCGTATGTCCCGCAAACGATAATCTCATATTTCGGTATTTTCTGGACTATAATACTTTCGATAAGTTCATTCACCCACTCATCGCGTTTGCCGTTTGTTATTATTCCAAACGTCCATCCGCCGGACTCATCAGAGACACCGGTATCGCCAATCCACTCAAGTCTGTCAATCTGGGCCTGTTTCAACTGCAGGTCGGACTCACCAGTCTGCACATGTTTCGTAACAAAACCGTTTTCATCCATATCAGCAGTCATAAATTTGTATTCATTTTTCAGCTTGGAATATGAAACTTGATTTAACTTATATGGTTTACCGCCGTGCCCAATTCCTAAAGAGAGTATCTGCTGTGCAAAAGTTTTATAGACATCCTGATGGTAATGGTACGGAAAATCTTTCAACTCTTCATAAGTACATTCTTCGGGCTCGTGAACGATATTGTCCGCGATGCTTAAAGAATACAGGTTTTCAAACTCGCCGCTTATAAGTTCGACGGCCTGTTTAATAGCAGCTGCCCGTTCCTTAAATTTCTTTCGTCGGTCCAGCGTTGTCGGGAAATGAAGAAATACGACAGGGACATCCGGATATACAGTTCGCAGTCTAGAAAAAAAAGTGCGATACAACGATTCCAGGCCATCCAGCTTTAACAAATCCCAACATTCAAATGATTGCTCAAAGCTGCTGCTATGGTCAATATCAGAGTAGTTAGCCAAAAAATGCCATTTTTCCTTTCGATGCACAAACAACTGGTCGGTTAACTCCGAAAAGGAATCCATAAAAATGACATTCGGCCGCTGATATTGAAAAAAATCATGTTGCTGCTGCTCAATAAAAGTCAGAATATCCTTTCGGAGCAAATGTTGTTCGATAATCTGTACTTCCGGTTTGACTTCTGGTCTCTCTGCTAGGTCGAGCAGATAGTCCACGCGGGATTTTTGGTGATTCTGAGCAGAACTTTCCCATCCCAACTGCCGCAATACGTAGTTGCCAAGACAGGCGCAGCGGGAAAGTATACGGAAATCCTGAGGGACACGAGCCCCAGGCGAATAGATTTTCTGTGTTGGTAACGGCATATCGTTGTTTTCTACCACGTATTTCTATTGCCCATCACAGTTATACTTATCCTGCAATATTGGAATTACGATAAAATCTTTTCGGTAAACGGTCGAACGGCTTTTTCTGATACAGGCAATTCCTCGAACTTTTCCAAATCCGACGGAATTCCTAATCCATACATTCCATCTGTCTCCCGGCCAACGTTGTAATAAATAATTTCCATTCCATCTGCAATCATCTCATTATAAGCCGGGGCAACATAAAACTCGTTATTCACCCTCAAATTTTTAGCAATCATCCTTTCCGCTGCACGGACAAAATCATCGCCGCGACGATAATTGTAAACCCCAACAGTGGCTTCATTAGAGACAACTTGCTTTTCAACGACGGCATGAATTTCTCCTGCTTCATCAAAACAAAGATACGACCATTTAGGGTCATCCGCCCACATAGTCATAATAAGTCCATCAGCGCCGGAAATCTCCATAACTTCCAAATACCGGTTAATATCAATGTCAACCCATTGGTCGCTATTAGCAATCATCAGGGGCGTATCGTTGTCAATATAATGCTTTGCCAACAACACGGTGCAGGCAGCGCCTTCGGTTACTTCGTTTGTTAAAACAATTCTGCAATCTGGCGCCCAAGCTTCAAGCTTTTGACCAATATGATATTTTTGCGCATCCTCGCTCGAACAGACGAAAATGAACTTGTGCTCCTGCAAAGGGCGCAAATTATCAATAACAAGCCGAACCATAGGGATGCCCCTGACCGGAATCAAAGGTTTTGGCAGGGTATATCCGGCGTCCAAAAAACGACTGCCCCTGCCGGCCATAGGTATAACGATATTCAGCATACTATTGACCACTCTCGTATTTGTCGTTATTGGCGCCCGGGATTTTAACAACAACGTTAATAGCATCTTCCAGCGCTTTGAAATCCGTGGCTTCGCCCGGCTCCATCACGATAATGTCGCCTTTTTTGCAGACAATGCCGTTCATTTCAACGGCACCACATATCACCACTGATATTTCGGTAGCAATTTTGTGATAATGCATTTGCTCGCTGTCGCCTGCCTTGTAACTTTTAACTGCAACTTCCACATCGGTGGTTTTGTAAAGAGACGGCTCAAAATTGCCTACGAACCAACCATTCACCATATCTTTCAGTTTGGCCTCTTTCACAATTATTCCCCGGCAATATCCGGACGAGTTACGTCTTTCACAAAGATTATAACCTTATGCTCTGTTCGTAATCTTTTATTTTTTGAGGCATATAGAATGTATGATAGTTTTTATTGGAAATTACGTATGTCTCAAGGTTCATATTCTCCAACACCATTTCGTTCAGGGTCGGGGCAATGTAAAACACGCCATCGATGCCGGCATTTTTCTTTATGCTCTCCATAGCAGCACTGACGAAATAACGCCCCTTTTTGAAGTAGTAGAAGCCAGCTATTGCAAGCTTGCTAAGGGGTTTCTTTTCAGCAGACTCGACAATTTTGCCGGCGCCATCCAGTCTGACGTAAGACCAGCGGGGATGGATGGTCTCAAAACATATCACAGCCGCATCCAAATTTCTGGACTCGAAGTGATTCAGAATGTGATTAAGGTCCTCCTCAATAATCTGGTCACTGTTTGATATCACCAGCGGCTCATCATTATCAATATATTCTATTGCCATAAGCGCACTGCACGCCGCTCCTGCCGTATCAGAGCGTAAACGCACGATTTCGCAGTTCCCATCGGCTACCAGCTTCAGAACATTGTCCAGATGATATTTCAAACAGTCTTCCATCCTGACCACAAAGATAAACTTTTTCTCTCTGCCGATAGTATTGAGGTTTTCGACCGCCAATTGAACCATCGACTTGCCGCCAATTTCAATGAGAGGTTTTGCGAACGGATATTCAGGCGAGTCAAAAAACGTTGACTTCGCTCCTATGGGCATTAAGATATTCAACATTAGTCTCATCCTCTATCTCTCGAATCCGGCTTATGATATTCAGGTAATTAACATCCTCGACGTCGTTGACCTGCAACAGATGTGCTCCGCTGGATAGAGCCGCCTTGATACCTTTTTCGTTATCTTCCACTATCAGGCACTCGCCGGGCTCCAGGCCAAGCCGTTCAATCGCCGCAATGTATATCTCGGGGCTGGGCTTCGGCTCCGAAATATCCTGATTCGAAAGATAAAAATCAAGATACTGAATAAGGTTGGCCTTGGTCACCATTGTCTCAACGCTTTTCCTTATTGAGTTGGAACAGACAACCAGCCGATATCCCTCACTGTGCAATTTGCTCAAAGCATATTCATGATAGAACACCGGCCTGCACCGCGTATAGGCCAACTCCATAGTGTACTGCTGCTTCAGGTCATTAATAAAACTATGAAGCCGGCTCGGAAGCCCCATCTCCAGCGACAGCATCTCCAGCTTTTTCTGCGTCGGCAGTCCATCGTATGTAACCAAATGGTCATATCTGCTTATCTCCATACCAAATGGCTTCAAAGCCCTGTTCAACGCCTCATAATGCCACTCTTTTGCGTCAATCAGGACACCATCCATATCGAATATCACCGCTTTTATCTTACGCATCGAAAAATTCCTTTGCTTTCTCAGGCCGGTCCGTGCAAATCATCAGTTTCTCATTATTTAGTTTTTCATCAATCGCTCTGTAATGGCTCCATTCCGATTGATTTTCCCTGCCATGAATTTCCGGCGAAACGATACACACCTTTTTACCCGTGTTTATGTGCCCTGCTATAACAGACTCATCAGACCAGTGCTTATGAAACTCGTCCAGCCATACTCCATCTGCCTGCTCATAAAAACTCGGCTGACATTCATACTCACTCTGCCTTGTAAAGACCTTAAAGCCCTGCTGTAAATAACCCAGCCCGTCTGGAACGGACATATCAAAAACAAAATAGTTCTCTACTCCATATTTCTCGAGCAGGGCCTTGAGTCTATGCTGCAATCCATCGGCCTTAATGTTAAGAGCCAGAGGCAACCCCCTGCCAAATCCACAATACAGCTCAAAAAAACTTCCGGCGCTTATACAGTCCCGATTCGCAATATTATGACTGATTACAAGCTCATCCCTATAGTCCCTGATGTCGGTCTCGGTCCCGAAACCCATAGCAAAAGACCGTTCAAACGCAACCATCTGATTTTTTTCGGCAATATCTTTCCAGTATCCTCTATGAGATATTACTACCATTCGATTTATGTTCCCGATTTAAGCTTAGTTATTCAACCTCGTTGTCCAGCTCTCGTTTAATCGGAGCTAAATATTGCCTCGATAAGCCGCTATGGTTTTTTTGCCCCTGCGAATCCGACTTAGCTGTTCGCCCGTTTCGGTTTTCTGATCCGACAGGGCCAAAGATAACTGCTCGTATAGTTTTTTCAATTTCTCCCGTTGACTTTCAAAGTCGGCTCTCTCGAGAATTCCGCTCTGGACACATTTTCCCACGAGAGAATTCGTTTGTTTGCTTAAGGCCTCGATGCCGTCGATATCGCCGTGCTGAACCATCTCTATCTGCTCTTCCAAAAGACTTTGCAGCCCATCTAAAAGTCGTATCTGTTTATCCGCGACAACATCAGCTTTATTAATACTCATTAGATTTGTGCTCCTGCCTGCCTTTCTTGGGCCAGATTGTGCTCGGCTTCCTCCAGCAGATTTATCGCATCTTTGTTGTCAGGGTCTAAAGCCAGAAGGTCCACAAGGAGCTTTTTGGCCTGCTCAAATCTGCCGTCCTTCATATACAATGCTGCCAGCGGAAACATAACGGAAGTATCACCCGGGTGCATATTCAAATACACTTCCAGATAGTAAATAACCTTCGCAAAAGTCCCCATCCGGCAGGATGCCTGAAATAAACCAAGAAGAGCTATCAAATTATCACTATCCAGCTCAAGAGATTTAAGATACATTTTAAAGGCCTGCTCGTAATCGGCCCTCTGCTGAGCAACCATAGCCAGTCCGGCATAGGCCTTGGCACAATTGTTGTCCAGCCGACAAGCAACCCTGAAAGCTACTTCAGCATCGTCCAGAAGATTTCTCTGCAAGGCCACCACTCCAAGACCGACATAAGGTCCAGATTCATCAGGTGCTAATGTGGCTGCTTTTTCGTAGCTTTGTTGTGCCTGTGCGTAATTGCCGACGGAGCAGTAGCAATCACCAAGCTCCTGCAAAACTTCATAGTGCTGATTTACGTCATCCTGCTGATATTTCGCATTTCGGGACTTATCATAAGATTGCATTTCCTGGTCAATGCCGTTTTCTGTTATATCCATAGCAATTCTTTTCCTTCGAGTATTTGTTCTGCCTGCTCGAGCAAGCCGATTGCCGGCTCAAAATTTTTCTTTGCTTGCCTGATTTTTGCTTCCAGTAAAAGTGTGTCCACCACCGGTCGTTGCCGGTTGAGTTCACGGCATAACTGCTCTGCTCTATTCAGGTCGCCGGCATTAAAAAAAGCCCTTGCCGCCAGTGTCTTCATCCACAGTTGGTTTTGGTAATGCCCGGCGATATATTCAAACATACGAGATGCTTTCGCCAATTCGCCATTTTTCTCCGCCAACCTGGTCTGTTCGAGTAACTGGTCAAGCTGGAAAGGAATTTCGTCAGCAAGCACACGCCTTATTGAAATACCGGATGCTCTCAGAGACTGCTGGACTGTCTGAGATGAAAAATCTCTTCGTGCGCTCTTAAGAACATCTTTTTCTATTACCACCGCCCACAGGTTGTCTGTTGAACCTTCCAGCTCAAGTCCTTCCCGGCCGGACGAACTGTTAATTAAAGCATAAAGGGAATCTTCCAACCAAAACTGTCTTATTGGAAATCCGCTCGGTACTATAGCAACGTATTCTCCGTCACACCGAGCAAGTGTCTTATCTATCCGCCGGGCCTGGGGTTTGATTGATTCTACCGGCACGTTGATAATATTCGGAATATCTATACCCAAACGCCCATAATCAACCTGCGGCAGAGGCAGGTAAATCTCATACGGATAAAAGGTGTGCTGCCGGATAGAATTAAGAGCTCGCTTTGCCTGTTCATCCATCTGCTCTGCAACAAAAATTATAGATAAATCCCTGATTTTTGACCAGGGTTTGGGCGGCCTTGTGGTTCGTATAGTCTGGACATTCTTAAGATACCCGCCTATATCTTTACGCCTCTGAACCGATATTCTGTCGCATTCGTCAACCGGATTGTAATATTCGCCCGTGATTTCAGTTACATGCTGAAAATCCGAGAAAAAAGCCAGCCGGCGTGTTATATCCCAATCCACCAAAACCCTAAGCTCCTCATTATAAGGCCCGGTTTTTTCGAGCAACGTTCTGTCGTGCATAATCGATACATGCAAAACGTGGTTAAAATACAACATTAAAAAGCGGTCAAAGTCCCTGCTAACCTCTACAACCTTGCTGAGAACCTGCCGACTGCCGTCAGGCATAACCTTGCAACTAACTTTGTACAAGTCACTATATGCGACCCGGCAATTGGTTTGGTTTTCAAGAATATCAACCAGAGTCTCGATATGATTGGGATAATATAAATCATCATCGTCAAGATAGGCGATATATTTACCTTCAGCTCTGCTTAGAGCCTGGTTGAGACAGAAGGCCTTTCCACGATTTTCCTTACCATTGATGTATATCAGCCGAGTGTCGTTAAACGAATCAATTATATCTCTTACATCCTCACCCCCATCATTGACAACAATGACCTGCAAATTCGTGTAGCTTTGCTGTCCGATACTGGTCAGTGCTTCAGTTAAATATCGGGGCCGGTTAAAAGTTGAGATAAGCACACTGACAACCGGTCCAACCTTTTTCTGATAGTTATCTGTCATTGGAGGACTATCAAAGTCAGCTTTCAATTAACATTTTACTCGAATCTATTTCGGCTTCGAACTGGGAGAAAAGGTCGTTTGTTCTTTTCAACTGACTTTTCAGCGAGTAATTTTCTTCGACAAATCTTCGATATCTTTCCGGCTCATAAACATCGGAGAGAATTTGCCGACAAAACTCTTCGGAAATATTGAACAGAAATTCTGAAGGGAATATCTGGTCAGCCCCGGGGAAATTATGAACCACCGGTTTCAGGCCGCAGGCCATCCCTTCCAAGACTCCCATACCCTGGCTTTCCCCGATGCTGCCGGAAATAACATAGTGTTTATCCTGCAACCAGGAATTTAAATCCTGCTGCCAGCCGTCAAAGAACACCACATCTGTAAGCTCAAGCACCTGCACCATATATCTGATATACTGCTCGAGCATTTTGTCCTGGAAAGCTCCTGCAAAAAACAGCCTGTAGCCCGGGTCGATATAGTGCAGCTTTTGCATACACTGCAAAAGGAACGTAGGATTCTTTCTCATATTCAAATAACCAACACAGGCAAGATTTTTACCGCGCTGTTTGCCAAAAAACTTAAACCTATCAAAGTTAACGCCATTGGGAATCGTAACAATCCTTGTGCGATTTTCGACATCGGGCACCTGCTCAAGCAGAGCATCTCTGACAAACGAATTTCCAACCGTTATGAGCATATCAATATTTTCCCATTGGACCTGGCTTGGCCAGTCATTGTAAGCCTCGAAACGGTGAAGTCTGACAATATTTTTGCAGACCTTCGGCAGCTTCGAAACCATTACCGCAAGATCCGTGCACCACTCAAACCAGGAAATGTCGCTCCATTTCATTAATTCATATATCTGCTCGACACCCTGGCTCTCACACAAACGTGTCTCATACCGACATTTGGTGAATTCGTAAATGTCTGTCAGGAACTTTAAATCACCGGTCAGTCCGCAGAAGAAGGCTATCTTGGGCCTTTTGCTGCGAATCAAATCTATCATAGGTTTCAGAACCTCCTGCTCAGGGGAGATTTGAAGCGAGCGAAACAGAGTTTCGATCGCGCCGGCATTGTTGCCCTGGTCCAAGAATACGTTGGCAGTTCTGTTAAGCACATCGGCGTTCAATATCTCCAAGCTCTGCATCTGGTCGAAAAGCGGCGCAACTTCATCCGCTCTGCCAACGGACAAATGCGCTTCGACCAAATTCCAGATTATTTCAGCAGAACTGCCCTGAATATTTTTCGCTTTAACAAAAAACTCGATGGCCTCATCCGAACGCCCAAGGCAGTAGAGGATTGCTCCGACATCGTTCAGCGCCTGAGCATCATCAGGCGCAGTGCGAAGATATTCCTGAATGCAGGTCAGCGCCTGCTGATACTGGCCCGCCTCGGCTAACTTGAGAGCCCTCTGATAATTATTGAAATCATTTTCCATTATTACCCTTTAGCTTATTTGTAATTCCTAAACCGGCGACCTGATAGACACAGGCCAAAAAAGATAGGTGCAAATCTCGTGCCGTTTGACTATGCCAATATATACCTGCGATTTCGCAGTGTTGGCCCGAAAATTCGTATAAAAATCAAACATTTATGTCGCTCAAATAGCCATTTTCCCACAACTTTAGATATCCTCGCCAAACAGTTAATCGATGAAATCCAGCAGCGACATTGACAAAAGTCTTGCAGCCATCGATAACGACATCTGGTATAGAACCTCATAACGCGACAGGTCTATGGCAACCTGGGTAATGTCCGCTTGCTGCAGACGAGTTACTTCATCTTCTGCGTTATATTTCAGGTTCGTAAGTGTATCCTGAAGGTTATACAGGAAGTTGACTTTTGCCCCGAGACAGCTCTGATTTCCAGCCAAAAGATTCATTGCTTCATCCAGCGAGTCTAACGAGCTTAACAGCAGCTCCTGCAGCTGTTCATTTGAAAGCTCTTTCTCATTTTCCAATATGTCCCGGATTGTTATAAGAGCGTTGAATATATCGTAAGTCCCCGGCACACGCACAAGCGCGACCCCCGTATCGCTCAATTCCGTAGTATCAACATACAGCACTTTTCCGGTTCTTGAATCCGTTACAGCCAGATTTGTATCCCCATCATCCGGGACAGGAACATAGCTCGCTCCGTCATCGATGGATAATTTATAATTAGAGCCCTCGCGTATTACTGTCAGCCAAACATCGCCCGTTACGTTCGATGTTCCAGTGCCGGCCTTGGCACCGGTGTCACCCAGAAAAACAGGAGTACTTCTATCATCGGAACAAAAAATACTGTCACCTGCATAAAAAGCACAGACCTGAACATTAGATGCTACTTCTATATTTCTTCCATCAGAACTTCCCTGATAAGTTACACTCGTGATTTCCCCATCAGTCCGCTCCACAACATAAGGAGCCGACGACGTATTACTTCCTCCAAATAGATACTGGTCCGTATTCTCGGTGTTAGCCAAAAGAACTATTTGCTCAAGAGCATCGTTGATTATCCCTGCGACTCGCTGTCGCCCAGCCTCGTCATAGACTCCACTGGCAATTTGAGTCAGTTGCGTTTTGGTCTCCGACAGGACTGACAGCATATCCCCAAAAATCGTGGATGAAAACTCGAGAGTTGTCATAACGCTCGATAAGTTGTCCAGATAATTATCCAAAGAGCTTTGCTGAGCGTTAAACCCCAAGACCTGATATGCAGATGAAGGTTCGTCAGATACCCTGTTTATACGAGAACCAGTGGATGCCTGTTCCTGCAAGCGAGCCAAGGCCTCAGTGTGCAAATGCAATGCATAATTGACATTATTATAAATGTTATTCAGCGACCCACTCATTACAATCCCACAAATAAATATCAACTGTATGGCTGTTTATACTACTTCCATAATAGTCAAAATCATTGATTGAATGGTATTCAAATACTTAGCCATAGCCTGAAACATCTGCTCAAAAATCAATATCTGCGCGGCTTCATCATTTATATCGACGCCGCTTATCTCACTTTGCTGGCTGGAAAGGTTATGAACTATCTCTTCAATATTGTTCTGTTGGATTTGCTTAATATAAAGCTGTTGACCGATATCCGTAACCAATCGGCGATAAAACTGTCCCGGCGTCATTTCGCCCAGGCCGCTTACGGCTTCGTCTTTCAATTCTGCCAATCGCAAGGCATTGTTGTTGTCCGTCATATCCGGCCCCAGAGAAGTTGCTATTCGACCAGGATTAGCAGATATATCGGAACAAACCGCCATATTCGCAGCGCTACTGCCGGAGAAAAAAGTGTTAATTCCGACTGCCGCCAGCACGCCTGAAGTATCACTGTTGGCAAAAGCGGCGACTTCAAAACTATCGTCATCGTCGGCACTCAAATCACCGACACCCAAAGCTATTTTAATTCCGTTGCCTACGTCAAGTTTATCTCCCGCTGCATAACCTGCACCGATATTCAAATTTGCGATAACCTCATCGTTTTCATTTGTTACCTCAAGCCGCAAATCGTCGACTCCTACCGTGCCGCTACCTATAACAGTGAAGGTGAAAGTTTGATTTTCAGTTCCCGTGTAAATACCTGAAACAGACACGTCTGGCGGTGAGGGGTCAGTAAAATTACTCCAAGTCGGCTCAGGTAAAACACAGGGAAGAAAGTCAAATTGATAACCTGCATCGGCCCATATACTCATGCGTAAAGCGGAAACTGTCGCGTTCAAACCGTCTCTCGCTGAAATCTCGGCAGCAATTGTAGTTAGGGAATCTGTTGACACATCAACATCAATTTCGTGCCGAGTTATCTGGCCTGTGCTTGTATCGGTGACCCTTATATATATTGTTCCATCGGTTACAGATGTGTCGAAATCTGCCAAATCCTCGCTTTCCATGCGCCAGCCGCTCAACTGCGTAAATGAGCCGGCAGAACCCACCCCCTGAACATGATATTGATTCACCTGTTGAATAATTGCGTTTGCCAGACTATCAAGGTCGTTGTGAATCTCCGATAAAATGCTGTTTTTTAACGCCAATAAACCCCCAAGCAGGCCACCTTGAACATCATTATCATAATTACGCGCGCCGGCAATCGAGATCCCCAGTGTGTCCTGCTCTCTCAATCCTACTTCCAGTTCGGTCGCTCTGGCACCAACTACTCCCGGCAATCCGGCCAAGCTGACATCAACAACTCCGTACTCCCCCTCCTGAGTCTCTACATTAATTAATTCCGACAGCTCATTTATGAGCTGGTCCCTCCGGTCGCGCAAATTATTGGCTACTCCACCAACTACTTCTATCCTTTCTATATTGTTGTTAAGAGCCGCAATCTGATTCAATACCGTATTAATTTGTTCGATGGCGTTATCAGCCTCCAAGCCAATCTGTGTCTCCATTGTGGTAATTAACTCACTTAATGTTCTGAATTGATTGGTCAGGGTCTCAGCGGCGCTTACAACCTGATTTTGCCAGATGCCTTCCGCGGGATGAGCTGCCAGGTCCTGCAATGCATTAAAGAATTCATCGATGGCTACACTCAGGCCGCTACCGGAAGAAAGCTCTCCAAACGCAGTTTCAATTGTGCTTAGCGTCATGGTCTCACGTGATACCTGGCTTAACGTTGACTGCTGCCTGAGAATCTCCTGCTCCAAAAGAGAGTCGATTATTCTTGTAACGTTGGCAATATCTACGCCTCCTCCAATAAGCACAGAACCCTGCTGTGAAGAGTATGCAGGAGTTAGCTCTATTCGTTGGCGGTGGTAGCCCTCAGTGGCTGCATTAGCGATATTATTGCCAATTATATCAAGCGCTCTCTGAGCAGCATCAAGGCCGCTAAGCCCTATGGAATAACCTTCCATTTTTAATCCTTTTGTTTTACACCGACTGAATCAATCCAAAGCCAAACTGGTCAAGCTTCAAAATCGTAAATTAACAAAAGCCGTCTCGCCCTGCTGCTTAGCCGCACCACTATTGGTGTATGTAACCGTTTTAGACTTACCAAGTCCTAAAATACTCTTTAAGAGCAAACTGTTGAATCTGGCACACTCTGACAAAAGCAAGGCGGTACTTATATGCTCTTTTTTGAGTTCCTTAACCAATTCCTTAAGCTTTGTCTTCCTAATGATGACCTGATTTCTCTCTCCTTCCGGCAGATGGGCTTCGAGATTAGACAGCGTCATCTGCTCAAAGTCACAATCAAAAATATCTGCCAAATCTTTTCGTATCGACCAACGTTTTAACTGGTGTTCTTTATAACTGTTCGTTTCAGACTGAATGCGCTCGAGCAATTTACTTAAAGCAGCATCGTCGCGTTTAATAACCAATCCGCGAAGCTCATTCAAATAAGACACATCTTGCTGCATATGCTCGATGTCTTTATCAAGAACCGCCAGCAGCTCATCAACTTTATCCTTTATTTCGGCCTCTGCTATCTTCATACGCTTTTATCCAGTAATCCCGCTTTTTGAGTTATCTGCTCAGAACTTTCCAAATATTGGTATATGTCCTTCCACAGTCCGAAGCCGCCTTTGTTTGCAAGCTCTTGTGCCAGGTAAAACCAAAAGATTCCCTGAATCTGTCTGCAAGGCCCATCCTGCTCAAATCCCCAGTCGCCGATAGTATTCTTCATCTCGTTCAACAAATTGTTTATCAAAAGCGATTCAAAATCCTTAGATACTTGCTCTTTCTTCTCTTCCGAAGCGCTATCAATATTGCTCAGCTGTCGCAGCTGTATCGGTGCGGTGGTTGTCTCAGCCAGCATTAATTCAGGACTATCCATAAAATCAGTTTTTTACATTATCACCAATTTGGCCTGGAGGGCACCGGCCTTTTTTAAGGCGTTAAATATTGCTATCATATCTCTCGGTGTTGCTCCTATTGCATTCAGGGTTTTGGCCAGATCGGAAATAGTAACTGACCTGGTTACAGGAATCAGATATCCTTCCTTTTCTTCGACACCAATTATCGTATCCGGGACTTTTTCTGTTGTGCCGGAATCAGAGAAAGGAGCAATTGGCTGGGAAACGATTTCGGTTTCTTTAATCTTTACTACGAGACTTCCCTGAGAAATCGCCACCGCTGATATACCAACATTCTCACCAACTACAATGGTTCCGGTGCGTTCATTAACAACAACTACCGCAGGGACATCAATTCTGACCTGCTGCCGGGTAATATCATCGATAAATCCAACTATGCCTGTTTCGTTAATTTCATCAGGGATTTTGACCTTAACGGTTCCGGCATCGACAACAAAGGCACGGTCCGGATACACTTGGTTAATGGCCTCGCATATTCGCTGAGCAGTTGAAAAATCACTGTTTCTGATGTTAAATGTGATAATTCCTTCTCCACCGACATACTCAACAAATGTGGCTATTTCCTCTCTTTCGACAATAGCACCATCAGGAATCCGTCCGACTGTCTGGTGGTTTTTAGTTATCGAGGCCTTACTGCCTGTAGCTGCCCAGCCCCCAATCGATACACCACCCTGGGCCACTGCATATACCTGACCATCAAGACCTTCCAAAGGCGTCGGCAGAAGCATTCCGCCCTGAAGACTCTTTGCATCTCCTATAGTGGAAACATCAACATCAATTCGTGAACCCTGGCGGTTGAAAGGCCCCAATTCCGTAGTAACCATAACCACCGCAATATTGCCGCCGGATAAATCCGATGGAGTGAGAACTATGCCGGAATCGCGAAGTATGCTCGTCAGCATCTGCCGCGATAAGATTGTACTATCCCCCGTGCTGGAAAGGCCGATTACCAAACCTACTCCCTGAATCGGGTTACTGCGAACTCCCTGAATATCCACAATATCTTTAATTCGCTCGCCATAAACAGCATTAACAAAAACCGCAAAGGTCGTCAGCAGAAAAATAACAAATACTTTTACGCTCTTTTTTAAGTTCATAAGCCGTTACCTTCAAAAAACCGTGAGTAACCCAATCGCTTAAAATGGGCAGAAGAGGTCAAATATCCTGCCCAGCCAATTCGGCCTGTTATACGGTGCAGCGATACCCGAATTTTTTGTTACGATGTGAAAGTCCGCGAGCTGTTCGCTCTTGATCGTATTATCAGATCCAATATCACTTGGCCGAACTATTCCGCTTATCTCGATTACCTGGATGTCACCTGCGATGTTACGGTTGCGCATCCCCATAACAACAAGGTTGCCGTTAGGCAGCACATCTATGACAACAACAGTAATCCGGTCAACAAAGCTGCGTTCGTCTTTAAAATCAGCCTTGCTTTTCAACTCATTCGTCGATTCGGCTGACATGGTAAAACCCGGTATCCTGGGCAGAATGTTATAATTTGGCGTTCCGATACCCAGTTCACCATTAAAAGAGGTTGATTTGTCAATCTCTTTTTTCAGGTCTCTTTTTGCTTTGTTGTCAACTTTGCTGTCCTCGCTGATTAAGACGGTTAGAATATCACCTATATGGCGCGCTACATCGTCGGCATACACATCCCTCATATTTTTATCTCTTTTGGCCCAGATAGAACCTGCTTTCGAACAATTGGTCGCACATAAAATTAAAAGCATTAAGACGAATATTAAGATTACTTTATTAGCCACTATCTATCCTTTCAGAATACAGGCACCACAGTTCCATCTTCATTAACTCTGGCCAAAATTATGCGCTGTGAGTCAGTATTTCGCACTTTTATATATTCGCCAGCCCTGCCATCCTGTATTGCCTTTCCAATTGCCGTTACCAACAGGCCTGCACTTTCAATGCGAATCATAATATTCTGATTTCGCTTGATAATAACTTCAGGTTTCGCCTGGGACACCATATGTGGACGAAGTACAGTATTCGCCGGCAGCCGGCATGCAGCAACAAGACCATACGGAGACCTCCACGCATCGTCCTGGGGATAATCCGAAACAGTGTTTTTTATCTCAGTATTTTCAGGGCTGATAACCACACCTGCCGGAATATTAACCAATGTGACTGCCTCACGACAGTTGAATTTTAAGCGAAACGTTATTTCGCTCACTCCTATTTGTTTGTCGCCTTGAAATACAACAATCTGAACTTTAGCCAGATTTGCCGAACTGCTCTTGGCCAAACGTGGGATAAATTTCATATCTCCGCCCTGTTTGGGTATGATGAAATCCTTCGATGTCTGTATAGGTTCTATTTGACAGACAGTATCGGCAGGTAAGCTCTTTTTTAAAAATTCACCTGCCAGCTCAACAAACTCACCGCCCGTAATAACCTGCTCTTGCCGTTTTACCGTTATCTCTTCCGCACCACTGAATTTCACTTTCGATGCCGGAATCCCGCTGCAAGTCAATCTACTTAGGACTATGGACCTGTCAATAACAACCTTCTGTCCCGGCATCGAAATTCGCCCTAAAGAAATTTCTCCTGCTTCAGCCACAAGAGAATCTTTGCCTCGGATTATGCTGACTTGGCCTAATCTGACAGCGCTACTATCGATTTCAACCTCTCTCGGCAGATAAATTTGCAAAGCGGAGTTCTGCTTAAAATCAACAGATTTAGTATCCGCAATTGCCCGGCAGAAAAACATACATACTAAAAGCACACAAATAAAAAGTATTCTTGTGCCTTTATACTCCGGTGATTCTATACTCTTTTGGACGTTCATAACAATTCCTAACCTACACAATGTTGTTTGCGGTATGCAGCATATCATCACCCGCTTTTATGGCGCGTGAGTTTATCTCGTATGCTCGTTGGGCGGTTATAAGATTGACCAATTCGGTTACCATTTGAACATTGGATTTTTCCAAAAATCCGTTCTGAACCGTGCCGAAAGCATCTTCTCCCGGTGTGCCGGTTATAGCCGTGCCGCTTGCGGCGGTTTCCGCATACAAATTATCACCTTCGCTGGAAAGACCGGCAGGATTTTGAAATCGAGCCAGCTGAATAGTTCCCACAACCGACAATGTTCCTGCAGAGTCAGTGACATTAACACCTCCATCTTTTTCTATGCTTACTGAGACCGCATCAGACGGAATTGTAACTGACGGCTCTATTGTGTAACCATTGGCGGTAACCAGCTCACCGTTGGCGTTTATCTGCAGCGAGCCGTCACGGGTATACATCAAGTCCCCGTTTGGCAAAGTTACCTGAAAGAATCCGTCGCCGCTAATAGCTACATCAAGAGAGCGACCTGTATTCTGAAGCTCACCGGAAGTAAAAACCTTGGTTGTAGATACAACACGTACTCCACTTCCGATTTCTATGCCGCCGGGGCTATTTATGCCGGAGGCAACCTCAGTGCCCGGCTCTTTCATACTAATATAGAGTAAATCATTGAAATTAATCTGGCTCCGTTTGAAACCGGTGGTGTTAATATTAGCAAGATTGTTGGCAATCGTATCCACCATCATTTGCTGGGCTGTCATTCCGGTCGCCGCAGTAGAAAATGCTCGTAACATACCATTGTTCTCCTTAACTTAAAAATCTACTAACCCATAGCCACGCTTATAATACTGCTGGAAGTCTCCTTCTGGGCCTGTATGAACTTCATATTCGCTTCATAGAGCCGTGTTACCATTATCATATCGACGAGCTCATCAACAATCTCGACGTTAGATGCCTCCTGGTAACCCTGTTTTACAACAACATTTTCAGCTGTAACCGGCGTTATATCCTGGTCGGGCATCTGGTAGCAGTTCAGGCCGACCGGCACGAGCTTTTTTTCATCTTCCGGGAAATCAACGAGTCTAAATGCTCCTATAGTTATGTTGCCGGTAGTAATGTTGCCATTGCTTGAAACATTAATATCCGCTGTCCCCACGCTGCTCGGTATCGTAATTGGACCGGCCTGACCTTCTACAATTCTGCCTTCGGAATCCACTATATAACCATTTTGATTTACACTGAATGCCCCATTGCGGCTGTATAGAGGACCATCAGTGGTATTTATTACAAAAAATCCTTTGCCATATAATGCAAAATCCAGCGGCCGACCTGTCTCGACGATACTGCCCTGGGAAAAATCAAGTGCCGAATTTAATTCGATTGTCCCAGGAGAATAGACTTGCTGCCCTGTTCCCTGGGCCTCAAGAACCCTCGAAAATGCGTTGCAAAACCGCTTATACCCGGCTGTATTGACATTGGCCAGATTATGCGTAATTATGTCAAATTCCTGCGTCAACGCATCAACACTCGAGCTAATTTGTGAAACAATGTCCGTCAATTTATACTCCTTAGGCTACTGCACCTTCTAAAGCATCCTGTTTTGCACCCTGCCCGTCGGTTTTCCGGCCAGAGCCGTAAGTTTCCAATGAAGCTGCATTCGTAGCGTGTATAAGCTCATTGACATCAGAATCACTTAAACCGGTTAATTCAACCGCTATCGAAAATCCGTTCTCTGTCGCTTTAGAGTGCCGAACCAGCCCTATATCCTCTACAACTCTTGACTTTGTTTTACTTGGCACCGGGCTGCCACCCGATGCCGCATCCTGCCGTTTTCCTGCCTCCAATTCAAACACTACCAACACCCTGTCACCCACCTTAATATTCAGCTGAACATCTATACATAAGCCGGGACCCGCCAGTTCAGTAACAACCGCAGGTACAAATTCCGGCAATCTCCAACAGTTTTTAGTAACCGCATCTAAACTTTGTTTTGAACCGGATTCACCTTCAATATGATTACCGTTTATAACAAGCTCTTTAGAGAATGGAAAAGGGGCAACAAAAGCCGGCTTATTCACCGGAACTCTCAAAAAACGCCGGCGATTAATGAACCGCACGTTATCGTTATGATTCAAAACTAAAATGTCGCCATCGCAACTAACTGCGGCAGTGTCAAACTCCCAAACCGAGGCCCCAAAATAATAATGCGCCCGCCATAATTCACCGGTCGAGCTTTCCAAATGCTCTGCCAACTTGACAGCAATCTCAAAATCATCGTTTTTTACGACTGTAGTTTCAATTGCGGAGAGATTGCGTGCCTTACGGCGGGTAATGTAGAGTTTCTTGCCTACAGGGATTTGCCTGCTGCTCAATTTCCTTGACTTTGTTACAGCACCTACTGAGGCGGGAGTTTGTCTCCGGAAGCCAAGCTTTTCCCGCAAATGAACCAGCTCAGTTTTTAATTGTTCGATTCTCCCGCTTTCCTTTTCATTATCAAGACCCCCTTCCACCATTATGCTGGCGCCGCGGTCAAAGGCATCAGACATCGTAAAAATATCCTCACTTCGCTCTATGCCTGCTTTCCCTGCAATATACATCAGTATCTGATCCTCACGCTCGCTCAATCCGCTTTTTTGGCAATACTCGTCAAATAAACGATTGCTGTTACGTTGCCTCTGTTTCACCTGACGCATACTGATTACCACCAGCAACACTGTTAATACGACTATGACCGCCACAATAGCAACAATAAACCGGCTTTCTGACATAAAGTTCCCGTCCAGCCGACCTCCTGCAGCTTTCCACCGCTCTACCGGCGTAAGAGCCGAAACAGAAACATTCAACATTGTTGCAATGATGGGAACTGTTGCCATTTTAGTTCTCTAAAGAAGCTTGCCTTTGAAATTGAGATTCAAAAACCAGGTTTTATCTAATAAGATTACTCAATTCCTGCAGTATTTCATTGGCGACCCTGATGGTCCTTGCATTCGCCTGGAAACCATTCTGGGCTTGTATCATATTTACAAACTCGGTTGCCACGTCGGCATTGGATTTCTCCAATGCTCCACCATGAATAATGCCGGCACCAGCGGTCATGCCCTGGGTAGCTGTCGCTTCACCCGAGTTGGCCGAAGGAATAAAATACCCACTGCCAACGCTTTCAAGACCTGCGGTATTCTGAAACAGTGCTACCTGAAAAGTAGCGATATCTCTTTTAATGCCGTTAGAAAAAGCACCAATGAGTATGCCCTCGTTATTAACTGAGACGGTCGAAAGTCTGCCTGCTTCATACCCATCCTGCTCTGTTGCCACTGCAGTGGAATTACCGGCGAACTGCGTCAAGCCATCCAGCTTGCCTACGGTTCCCAACTCCATTAAAACTGTCTGAGGATTCGTAGGGTCGTGGGCATAAGTTATTGCAAATTCAGGTGAACTAGCCCCCTCTAAGCCGGCATAAGAACCATCATAGGCATCAAAGGTAATATCTTCAATACGGCGATTTGCCATAGTAATCTCACTTATATCGCCGCTTATTGAAGTCAGTACCAAATCCCAGGTATTTGCATCATTTGTCCTGACAAACGCACCTGAAAGAACGTGTTCACCTCCCAATGTGTCATAAACTGTTATATTGATATTCTTGATTTCTTCTCCACCGACCGTCTGTATTTCAAAATAAGCCGGAGTTGTAAGCGAGCCGTCACCACCATACGACAAGGAAATATCCGACCTGCTATATCCACCTGTATCATCAGTTATCCGTATTTGGCCGTTGACCAGGGAAGCTGTAGCACCGTCTAAAACATTATCATTCAGATGGTCTATAAGGTCGCCAATCGTCGTATTGTCACTAACCGTGAAGGTAAGACCACTGCTAAAACCTATGCCACCCTGATGATAACCTTCAATAGTGATTGTCCCCGATTCGCCCGTGCTTAATTGTCCATCGCCTTCCCCGCCGCCACTAAACTGGTCAAGCTGGTCAATTTCTGTAGTCAGAGAGGCCGCAGTTCCACCACTATATGTATAGGATACGCTCGACGATATCACTTGACTTCGAGGTGCAGATAATGCCCCATCTGCACTGAGATTTCCGGATATAACTACCTGCTCTGTAGCTCTTGCCGGCATTGCCACATCATAAGGCACATGAATATTACTGTCACCAGGCACCTGAAAACCGTCTATCTCCCCTTCCGAGCCGATACGCTGGACCCGATAACCGGTTGAAGGGTCAACCAAAGTCGCGTCCGCATCAACCGCAAACGTGCCAGCGCGAGTGTAGATGTTTTGTTGGCCGTCACTGAGAACAAAATATCCTTCCCCCTCAATTGCCAAATCCAGCGGATTGCCTGTATTTATGATATTACCTTGTGTCATGTCTGGGCTTACACCCGATATTCCAACGCCACTACCCATCTGCATAGGATTGGTCCCGCCTATACCCGTGGTCGGCTGTGACGCCTTTTTTACGGTTTCACTTAGTAGTTCTGAGAAAGTTATTCTGCTGGACTTGAACGCAATGGTGTTAACATTGGCCAAGTTGCTACCCGCTATATCCAGCATTTTTTGATGGGCCTGCAGGCCGCTCACTCCGGCTGAAAGTGCAAAAGCCATTTTTGTTTCTCCTTATGTTTTTAAAACATTAATCCGATTTTAGTTTTTTACCAACACTATAGCATCCACGCTAAGTGTGTACTCCTGAGACCATTCCCCTTCGCCAACAGTTATCCCAAGAAGGCTTTCGCCTGACTCAGTGTCATTATAAACAGATTCAACGGTTCCTGATTTTGATTCGTATTCACCTGTTGTTTCGTCTTCTACATAGAATGTAACATTCTTGCCCAACAGAGAACTGGCATAGTTGCGATTCGTAGTTGTAAGAACTTCCGCAAAACTCGTATTCATCGATTCAAGCTGCTGAAGCTGCGAGAACTGGGCCAGTTGAGAAGCCATCTCATTATTGTCCAATGGCTCAAGCGGATTCTGATACTGCAGCTGAGCAATAAGAAGTTTCATATAATCCATCTGGATACTTGTTGCTGTTGTTGTTGCTGATTCTGTACCCATAAGTCTTCTACCCTCTGTAAAGAAAAAAAAGTTTTTTTTAAAACAATGCACTAACTACGAATGAACTTATTGAATCGCAATTGCTGTGCCACATTAAATCCATCTTCGTTCTGTTTTTTATAAGCTCTTGTTCTAACAGGTCTTAAGGAAATGAAAAATTTATCTACACATTCAACCAGTCTTGTCAAAAACTCCTCTAAAGGATAAATATTCCTACACTCCAGAAAATCTTGCCGATTTCAAACCGGAACCTGTATATGTATTAGTTCGTAACAAGGTACTTCGTTTTTTCTTTCGTTGACAGGCGACAATACTAAGTCCCATAAGAAATAACATTGTCTCGCCTGAAGTTGGCTACATCGCTCATTACACATTTGAAACAAACTAACACCTTAATTGCTATTCCCTGCTTAAACAAAAGTGCGTCCCATAACAAACATATGACGTCCCATAAAGATGTCACCCCCTACCATTTCATTTTTAAATTTGACGAACCAGTGACATTATTGGCCCGTCCCATAAAAAATTAAAGTCGTCTTTAATAGTCTGCCGATTTATCTGTCGTCTACTTATTCAGTGGGAATAGTAATAAATCTTAAGAACAACATGGGGGATAACACTTATGATTTTGTAACAAGATGAATTTACGCAGAGTTGTTGCGGTAACCAGGGAAACACAAATTCAGCAGTTAGCCGGAAGCGTTGGCCAGGAAATATTTGTAGCTGATGACATAACTGAAGCAGTGGACATCATTCAAACAGTCAGACCGGATTTAATCCTTCTCGACCATCACTTTACCCAAAGACAAATACACGAATTTCTCGAAACTACCCATAAAAAATCGATAAATACACCTGCGGTGGTTGTTAGCAATGAGGAAGGCAACGCCGACCTCGCCAAAGAACTCAAACAAATAGGGATATTCGACTATCTACAGGGAAAACAAGATTACGGCCGGCTGGAGCAAATAGCAGGACGGATAAAAGAACAATGCAAGGTCGTCAAGCACAACAAAGATATTAGCGATTTCTTTGCTGAAGACCTCGCGGCTTCTGTTTCTATGGTCGGCAAAAGCTATTCAATTCAAAATACAATCAAAATGATAAAGCTTGTCGCCGCCAGCAGATGCAACCCGGTCTTAATAGTCGGCGAAACAGGCACAGGCAAGGAACTATCTGCCAGGGCGATACATATCTTAAGATGCCCAAATGAGCCCTTTGTGGCTGTAAATTGTGCTGCGTTGACGGCAAATTTACTGGAGAGCGAGCTTTTTGGTCACGTCAAAGGCTCATTCACAGGAGCTGACCGCGACAAAACAGGACTTTTAGAGCTCGCTGGGACCGGCACTTTGCTGCTTGATGAAATTTCTGAAATGCCTATGGACCTGCAGGCAAAGCTGTTACGCATCCTACAAGAAAAAACCTTTCGAAAGGTAGGGGGCACTAAAACTATCACCTGCAATGCCACAATAATAGCTACCAGCAATCGAAATCTTCAAAAAGAAACTCAAAATAACCGTTTTCGTCGCGACCTTTACTATCGCTTGAATATAAGTCCTATAACAATAGCCCCTCTTAAAGCACTTGAGAGAAGGGAAGATATCCCGCTTTTAGCTGACTATTTTCTCAGCACATCAACCATCTGCCCAGAAAAGCAAAATAAGATAACCTCATTAACCAGGATGGCAGCGGAGGCCTTGGAGAAATATGACTGGCCCGGTAACGTTCGAGAGCTGCGTAATGTTATTGATAGAGCAATCCTGTTAGAAACAACAGACAAAATTGGACTAAAGAGTATAGTGATTGACCCAATGGAATATGAGCAGGGACCTAATAGCCTCATAACCAGTCATATCAAGGATTTTTCACTGTCAAAAGCCGAAAGGGAGCTGATTTGCAGGGCCTTGCGCGAAACAGGCTGGCAGAAAACCAAGGCCGCTGCACTTCTCGGAATAACCAGGGCAACCCTATATGCCAAGGTCGAGCAATACAATATCAACAAAGATTTCTCTGTGGAAAAAGAGCTGCAAAATGAGGATTCAAGCCCCCTCCTGCCTCAGCCGGTAACTGTCCAATAAGAGAGCTTGAATCCGCCCGCACTACAGGCCAATGTCATAAAATCCATCGGCTCGTATAGAATCCTGACATTCCCTTGAAATGAAACTGGTCTAATTTTAGAACGATAAATGGATTTTTCCGCCAAAAGCCCAACAATTGCGCTGCCCACAATAGTTAAGCCCGACTTTGGCACATTTATTGCTCCTTATAAAAAGCAAATTGTGAAGAATGCTCTCATTCTATATCAAATAGTCCCGGTTTATCAGAACCAAAGTCGAGAGCGAAATAAAAAGTTATGGCAAAAAAAAAGCCACAAACTATTCCCGAAGAAGACTCGTTTAAGATAACACCCGGCCAAAATTCCCCTGACAAGGCACATAAGGAACTTTCAGAGCATGATGTATTTGCGGGGGACGAAGAATTTTACGATTTTATGGCCCGGCAGGAACAGGATACCACCAAGCAGGCCGGCAGGAAAATAAATTTATCAAAAATCTCGTCTATATTCAAGCACCTCTCAACTCTCCAGAAAGCCCTTGGGATTGGCATCATTGTTATGGCGGCAATCCTTCTGTATGCTCTACTAAAGCCAACCTCAAAGTTTGCAGGTAATATCCCGAGCGCAGCCATCGCTCGACAGACAACTACGCATAAACCTCCGGCTACCAGAGATTCGGGGCAGCTCCCGGCCCGGCAATTACAAAACCCACAATTCGCATCTTCATCAAAACAACCCCTATCCTTGCAGGTAGCTCAAGACTTTTACTCACAAAAAGACTACGCGATGGCTTATGAGATTTACAACCAGATGCGGCAGGGCCTTGTGATGAGCGAAGAAGGGGAATTGATAGATGATTTCCTCCAGCTAAAAATGGCTTTGTGCATAAAAAAAACCGGCGATATTGACCAGGCAAATCATTTGCTCAGAATAGTCTCGGAAAGCCGTTCGCCTATTTTAAGGGTATTAGCCAATTATTATCTCAGCTTTAGCGAGTTCCAAAAAGGGCAATACTTAAAAGCAAGAACCAGGGCTTATCAGACAATCGCCTTAGTCAGCGCCGTGGATATGGACAGAGATTTGGCTTTATTACTGCAGCGTGACTGCCACCTTGTCATTGCCGAATCCGTTACCAGATACATCATTTCGCTGCGTGATGTTGATAAAGACATTCCCAGCCGTCTCTGGAGCAGCCCGGCAGAGGTTGACCCGTTCTCAGGTATCGACGAAATATCCACTTTAAGCGTGCTTTTAAATTCCGGCTCAGAACAATTAAGCAAAGGACTGCTTTCGCCGCAGATTCAAAAAATCACGTATCCGGGCGCCCCAGTCCGCTGGTTTGTCGCATGCTACGGGGCATCGATAGAAGAGCTTCTGGCCCGGCTTGCCACAAACGCCCAGCTTGACGTGATCTGGGCCTTCGACAAAGAAGCAGAGCCGGAAGGAATTCGAAACGCCATTCGTAACAGGCCGGTAAGTATATATCTGCCGGCCGCAACAACACAACAATCCGTTACAACAGCAGCCGGCTGTGCAGGCCTGCTGGCTCGAACGGATGAGCAGGGGCTTGTAAATATTTTTAATCCGGACGAATATGGCTCATTATCAGAATTCGTATCTCTGCTCACCCAGGAGGCCGTTTCGTTATGGCAAAGTTTTTCACTTTCCTTTTATGACGATACGTGTGTCCCTAACGCCCATTTTGCCCTGGGGCTTCTGCAGGCACAAAGAGGTCTATTCACCGAGTCAATCGCTGAATATAAAATGGTAGCCAATCGCTACTCACGAACTTATTTAGCGCCATACGCCCTTTTACACTCCAGCAAGCTGAAAGCTAATCTTCACGACCACCTTGGCGCACGTCAGGACTTAAAACAGCTCGTTGAGCAATATCCCGACAGTGAGCTTTCCGGCTGGGCCTGTCTGTATCTCGCCGACGTAACAAAGAAGGCAAGACTTATGGCCGAGGCAGCACGACTTTATGGCAAGGTTTACAACCTCGGCTTATCCCAGCAGTCACAGGCCGAAGCCGCCTTTGGAGCAGCAGAATGCTTCTATGAGATAGAAGATTACGAAACCGCAGCCAAGTGGTTAATCCGATGTATTGATGTCGTTACAGACCAAACAGACAGAAAGCTATACCTGGCCTATTTTCAACTCGGCAAAATCAACCTGACTTTGGGAAACCTGCAGCAGGCCTGCGATGCATTCCAATACGCTCTGGCAGGCAACCTCTCCAGAGAAAATTATATCGAAGCCGTCTCTGCGCTGGTAGAAGCCCAAATAAGGCAGGAACATTTCATAGAAGCACTTAATCTAATAGACAGCACACATCCCTGGCAATTTTCACAGGAAGAATCGATAGAGCTATTGCGGACAAAAAGCAAAGTCCTTCGAACAATGGGGCTGGCTGACAAAGCTATCTCCGTACTTGGAGACAGAGCCGAGTATGTCCCAGACCCGCAATTAAAGGCAAAACTCCGTCTCGAATTAGCTAAGTGTTACATCGCAAAAGGAGACCTTAAGTTTGCTCGCAGAGACCTGACTGAAACCCTCGTCCTCGTTGAACCCGGGCCTTTAGCACAGGAAGTTGCCCTTGAGCTGGCTGATGTCTGTCTAAAACTTGGTGAAAACTCCCAGGCCATAAACGTATGCTCGCAGCTTTTAGATTCCGGCCCGTCAGAACAGGTAAGACAAAAGGCCTTGAGCACCCTCGCAACTGCATACAAGCAACAAAAAAACTTTGATAAAGCAGCGCTCGTCCTCTTAGGCAGGTGGAACGTCGTCGAAAATACAAATGAAAAAATAACCACTGATGATTCAGGCACTTCAGGTCAATTACAAAAACGAACCCAATAAAAATACAAAATTAATAAAAATGAAAAACAAAAACCTGATGCCGTATATAATGTTAAATATTCAACATAAAATGTTCCATAAGCAAAGTTCGGAATACATACACGAAGTAACTCTCTGCGTTGTTCATCTCTGCTGCTTTGCACTTTTAACGTCTTGCCTGCCTGCATTACTGGCCAGCGCCGAAACCCAAAGCGAGAACCAGCCACCCATAGACAGCACCAGCAAAATAACCGAGAAACTTAACCCTGCACCATTCATAAACTTAAACGTGGAAGACACCAACAATCCCCTGATACATCAACTCCAGCAGGCCCGGATTAGTGTTTATCAACCCGAAAAGGCCAGCAAAAGCAAAAACGAACTTAAGCAAATGATTGAGAAAATCCGCTCTATTGCACTTCAGTCACAAAAACAAACCACGGAACCTGTTATTGCTGCCAAACCAACTCCAGCAATCGAGCCAAACGGGGCTTTGCCCTATACAAAAACGAACGTAAAACCCGAGAAAACACCCGCCCCGCCGGAACCTGAAAGACTAATTGAATCCGACCGCCAATATAAGCCGTTAAACGAAAATACACTGCAAATGCTTGAAAATCTTACGCAAAACCCAGACCAGGTTAAAAATCCATTCGAGCTGGCGGAAGTCTTATTTCTTAGCGGCTATGCAGAAAAAGCATCTGTTTTTTACCAAGAAGCGCTTAATCGCAATGACCCGAACGATATCGATTCAGTTCAGGAAAATGCCTGGATTATGTATCAAATAGGCAACTGTCTGCGAAATGATGACCTACAAGCGGCAAAAAATGCCTATAGAAAGCTAATTGCAGAATATCCTGACAATGCGTTGACCAACCTTGCCAAAGTCCAGGAGAAAGTGATTGATTGGTACCTGCAGGAAAAACCACATACATTAATTAAAGAGTGTGAACAACTGGAAGATGAAATAAAGCTAATTACAAAAAATTAAATGGAGTATCTTTAACGTGGACAGCACCGAGACAAAGAATCCAAGCCAAGATCAGCAAAAAGAACACACCGCGAATGTATTGATAGTCGGCGCCGAACCAAAAGCGGCTCGATTCATCCTCGAGATTTTAGCCCGCAAGGGAGTCCGCGGCCATCTGGTAGATAATAAAAAAGCAGCGATAGACTACCTCGGAAAAAACAATTGCAGCCTTATATTCACCAGCGACAAAATAAGCCAATATGCCGGCCAGTCTCGTCGCCTGCAGGACAGCTTCGAACTAATTGCCGGAATCAGAGCAAACTCACCTGAGCTGCCTGTGGTTATGATGGCAAAAGCTCAGAATGGACAAACGCCACAACATCAAGCCATCGAAACAGCCGTCAGCGCCATCAAGTTTGGTTGTTGTGACTTTATAACCGAGCCGCTCGACCGTGGTAAAATAGAAAACATATTAGACAGCTTTCTGCCAAATCACCGAGTATCGATGATAGCTTCCGCCCACGACGGCCCAACCTGCCTGTATCAAATTGTCGGAAGAAGCGTAAAGATGGTTCAAACTGTAGAGCTTGCTAAAAGAATAGCGCCAACTTCAGCGCCTGTTTTGATAAGCGGCGAAAGTGGAACAGGCAAAGAACTGATTTCTTTCTTAATTCATTACAACAGCAAAAGAAGTCAGGGACCATACATCAAGGTCAATTGCGCAGCATTGAGCGACACACTTCTTGAAAGTGAGCTGTTTGGTCATGAGAAGGGTGCTTTTACCGGTGCCTATAATCAACGCAAAGGCCGGTTCGAAATGGCGCACGGAGGAACCCTGCTGCTGGATGAAATTACCGAAACACCAATAAAATTTCAAGCCACGCTACTGCGTGTGCTCGAACAGCAGGACTTCGAGAGAGTCGGAGGAACTGAAAATGTTAAAGTCGATGTTCGAATAATAAGCACAACCAACAAAGATTTATTACAGGAAGTTCTACTGGGTCGGTTTCGCAAAGACCTTTATTATCGTCTAAGCGGAGTCAGATTACTAATCTCACCTTTGAAAAAACGTAAGGAGGATTTGGCCGACCTTACATGGCATTTTGTCAACCTGTATGCTCGTGAATCTCAACGCCGTGTCACCAAGCTTGACCCTGCAATGATGGAGATATTTGCTAACTATGATTGGCCCGGCAATATCCGCCAACTGCGAAATGTTGTTCGGACATCGTTGATTTTAGGAGTCGGCCAAACACTTTCCTTAGCTGATGTCTCCTGGCTGTTTGATGAGTTACAACCACTGCCACAGGGGAAAAATATAACCGATGAAGTCCGTCAGCTCGAGCAATTAAATTCTCCTCAAACAGCGGGGCTTGGCGGAATGCCGCTGAAGCAGGTGGAGCGGAGGGCGATTTTAGAGACTTTGCGTCAGACAGAAGGTAATCAAACAAAAGCCGCAAAGGTGCTGGGCATCAGTGACAGAACCCTGCGAGACAAAATACACCGATATCGGCGGGAAGGCTGCTTGCAGTTAACCTGATTAAAAAATTACAAAAATACAATTATAAGGCAGGAAAATGGCTGATACAAATGACATAAAAGAAAAAGAGAATGCAGAGGATTCAAAAGGCCGGGAAAAAGAAGAGGCAAAAGAACCGGCAGATAGCAAAAAGGCATCGAAAAGCGGCATCCTGCTGTGGATAATACTGGCCGTCGCAGTATTACTTTGCGCCGCTACAGGATTTGGCCTCGGTCGATTATTTGCCGGCTCTTCCAAAGGTGAACAAGACGCTGCTTCAGATTCCGCAGCAGCTTCCGAACAAGCTGAGGACAAAACAACCGACATATTAGACTCAACCGCTAAAAAATCTCAAAAACCCTGGTATTATGATTTAGAACCAGTGATCGCAAATCTTGATGAGCCTGACGTATCACGATACATCAGGGTCACTTTAACACTCCAGATAAATCCCGAGGTGGACCAAAAGAAAGGAACTGCATTTTTTGAAGAAAAAAAACTGCTTTTAGCAAACTGGGCAACTCTCTATCTTGCAGGGCTAAGTATGGAAGATACCCGCGGCGAGAAAAATCTTATACGCATCCAATCGCAAATACGCGATATATTTAACGAAAGGCTCTTTCCTGACGCAAGACCCCAAATCAAAAACGTTCTTTTCAGGGAATTCGCCATACAATGAGTGACTTAAGTGCCAATAATCTAAGCAAACAAAGGATTCAACAGCTCCTCGCTGCCGTTGGTTCCAGGCCGGTGGATGACAATGCACAAATACAAACCACCGAGTACAACTGGCATCAGCCTCATTATTTCAACCATGAGCAGCTAAAAAAACTGGACGATATGGCGAAAAAATTAGCAACAACAACAACCGAAAAATTCACCTGCCTTTGCCAAAGCAACTTCAACACCACGATTACCTCAATCACACAGCTCTTTTCGGCTGAACTCCTCAAACAGGGACCGGACGAACAGCAAGACTATTTTCTAACCTTCGAAACCGACAAAACTCACCCGTGTGGAGCGGTCGGTATGCCTTGTCAGACGGCAGCCGCTTGGGCAAAATACCTGCTCGGCGACTCCGAAACCGAAGGCGATTCAGACAAGGATTTATCACAACTGGAAGTGTCGCTTTTATCAGATATCGGCTGTGGTATCATTGAGGCCCTTTCCGACTCTCACGAAGCTTTCAATTTTCATCCGGCAAACAATTTTACGAAAGGACAATTAGCCCTGCAACTAAAGGGCTCGGAAGAACTCTGCAAAATCACATTCAATGTTAAAAAGGCCGACTCAGAAAACGAATCTGCTGCGTACCTTTTAATCCTTTGCAGCGAATTGGATACCGCAGCAGGAAAAACAGCGTCCGCGGGCGGACCCAATGCACTTCCCCCCAAAGAAATTTCCAAAACCATTCAACAGCACATAGAACGAATACACGTTAATGTTACGGCCCAACTGGCTTCGACATTCCTTACTTTTGATCAGATATTAAACCTCCAGGTTGACGACATATTCTTACTTGGCAAAAGAGTTGATGAGCCAATCGAAGTGATGGTTGACGGCCGAAAAGTTTGCCATGGCTGGCCCGCAAAATCAAGCGGCCAATATGCCGTCGTATTCACAGAGAAATTAAAATGACCTCTATTGGGAAAACCAATATAGAAATTTTACATAATATGACTTAAGGAGAGCCGTATGGCAAAAGCAGCTACAGAAGATAAAGAAAAACAGGACCAGGCACCCAATGGCACACAAAATGATGATTCCAAAAAACAGGCACAATCGGTCGAATTCACCGAGATCGCCGAAGGCGAATCTACCGGCCCCGGCAGCAGCATCGATATCCTTCTCGATATGAACATACCGGTCACAGTAGCCATTGGCCAAACGGAAATCCAGGTTCGACGGCTCTTACAGCTCGGGCCGGGCTCGGTTTTAAGTCTCAATAAACCTATTGATGAGCCGGCGGATATCTACCTGAAGGACACCAAGTTCGCCACCGGAAGTGTCGTAGAAGTTGATGGCTGGTTTGCCATCAAGATAAATCAGATTCTGGGTGCGAAGCCGGAAAAAGCAGAAGTAACAAATTAAACACTTGGAAAATTTTATTTTGTAAAAGAAATCTTTATGGCAGATTCTGCAAAAACCAGTTCATCGAGACTGTCAGAGGCACAACGGGTAAACCAGGCAAATGAGAACCTCCTTCATTCGCCCCTGGTGGCACACAGCAATATCATTCTGGCCCTGGCTATGGTGTCCGTCCTGGCAACTTTGATAATACCCCTGCCCACGTTTTTACTGGATGTTCTCCTGGCCTGTAGTATATCTTTGGCCATAGCTGTTTTGATAGTAACTTTATCCTCAAAAGAGGCCCTTGAACTATCTTCTTTTCCTTCACTGCTGCTTTTTGTAACACTGTTTCGCCTCTCGCTCAATGTGGCCTCAACCAGATTGATACTTTTACAGGGCAATGCAGGAAAAATTATTCAGACATTCGGCGATTTTGTTGCCGGCGGCAGTTTCGTAGTCGGCCTGGTAATATTCTTAATCATCGTTGTCATACAGTTCATAGTTATCACAAAAGGTGCCGAGCGAATCAGCGAGGTTTCCGCGCGTTTTACACTTGATGCTATGCCCGGCAAGCAAATGGCTATCGACGCCGACCTCAACGCCGGACTTATTACGGAAAACCAGGCCAAAGAACGCAGGTCAAAAATCGTCAAAGAAAGTGAATTCTACGGCGCAATGGATGGCGCCAGCAAATTCATTCGCGGCGACGCCAAGGCGGGACTGGTAATCACTATCGTTAACATTATAGGCGGCATCGCAATGGGGTATTCACATGGTATGACAATCGGCGATGCCGTAAGAACCTACTCAATCCTTTCCATCGGCGACGGACTCGTAAGCCAGATACCATCTGTGGTAATCTCCGTAAGCTCGGGCTTTCTGGTAACCAAAATCTCCTCCCAGCACAGCGTGAGCCAGGATTTGTCAAAACAGTTTCTAAGAGCAAGCCAGCCCCTAAAGACAGCGTCGCTCATAATTGCCGCAATGGCTCTTGTGCCGGGATTACCAAAGATTCCCTTCCTATTGCTGGCCATTGGAACTTTTCTAACCGGACGAGTCGCTGCCCGGTCTGAAAAAGACCTGAAAAAAAGCACCACTGCCCCCACAGAAAAAACTGAAAAACAACCGGTTGAAGAAATGCTCGACATCGATAAAATTTCCGTCCAGGTCGGGGTGCGACTGATTAGTATGGTTGACCCTCGTAAAAACAGCACCATATTTGACCGCATCGGGGCATTACGAAGAAAATTCGCCCAGGAACTCGGTATCGTTATACCACTTGTTCGCCTCCGTGATAATATCATTCTCGAACCAACTGCCTATGAAATTCGACTTTCTGACCATATAGTTGCAAAAGGACGACTGGAACCCGATATGTTCCTCGCTATGGACTCAGGGAACGTCCAGTCAAAAATACAAGGAATTGAAACAACCGAACCCGTCTATGGCCTGTCGGCTAAATGGATTACACGAGCCAATAAAGAAAAAGCCGAATTAAACGGATACACTGTCATTGACCCTGAATCCGTATTTATCACCCATCTATCCGAAACGCTGCGAAAGCACGCCGATGAGCTGCTGACCCGTGAAGACGTTCAGCTTCTAATCGACCGCCTTCGCAAGACCCAGCCATCTTTGGTGGGTGAAGTTGTCGGACCAGACAAAAATGTGTCCATTGGAATGGCTCAACGTGTGCTGAAAAATCTCTTAAAGGACTCAATTCCGATTCGCGAATTAACTACTATACTCGAATCATTAGGGGAAAACGTCACAAAAACCAAGAACCCTACTACTCTAACAGAGATAGTGCGAAAGTCGCTAAGCAGAACAATCACAGAGCAGTTTCAAAACGAAAAAGGCCGGCTTTCGGCTATAACACTGGAACCCGCCCTCGAACACCAGATGATTTCAACCTTAAGACAGGAACAGGATAGTGTAACGCTTGCTCTGCCGACCGAAACGGCAATAGAGATAAGCAGGAAAATCGCTGAGGCCTGGAAAACAACGATGGAAAAAGGTGCTGACAAGGTAGTTTTGCTGTGCGATTCGAGATTACGTGTGCCCCTGGCAAAAATGTTATCCCGAACAGTGACACTATTACCGGTGGTGGCTTATGATGAAATCTTGGTTGGAACCGAAGTAGAACCGATAGAAACTGTATTAGGCCTGCAGGCCGAATCGACCGCACCGGAAGGAAAAGAGCTTGTCGGAGTATTATCTTGAGATACGAAATAAAACATACAGACAGGATTAACAGGATTATCCTGTTAATCCCGTCTAAAAAAACTGGAAACCAACTATGCCGTTTAACGTAAGGTCAATTGCGGTAAGAATCGCGGTATTATGCTTTTTTGTCTTGAGCTTTATCGGCTGGATGAATGGGCTGTCTCCGTTTATTTGTTGCAAAAGAGCATCGGTCGGCGCAGTGATTGCTTACATCGCAGGAACCTGGACAGTCAAGACAGTAAACGCTATTGTGCTTAACGCGATGATTACGAACCGTATTAACAAACAAAAGGAAAAAGGAAGTGGCGGTCAAGGCTAAAAACAAATCCGAACACGAGATTGCTGAAGATACAAAAAAGCATCTAAACTCCGCCGCTATGCGCGCATATTCCGGACAAAAAAAATCCATCCAGGTCATCGAGGATAAGCAGATAGCACAATTGCTTCCTATGGTTCATAAAATAGCCCACCAGGTAATAACATATTTGAAACCACCTTTGTCATTTGAAGATTTGGTTTCAGCCGGCACTGTCGGCCTGGTAAAAGCAGCCCGAGACTTCGACCCATCTCACCAGACAGAGTTCACAACTTACGCCTATATCAGGATAAAAGGAGCTATTCTGGACGAATTAAGGGGCTGGTCTTTTGTGCCTGTGAACCTGAACAAACAAATTCGCAAGGCCCAGCAGCTCAGTCAGAAAATCATCGAGCAAACAGGTGCAACCCCTACCAATGAAGAGCTGGCTGAAAAGCTTGGAATAACTATCGACGAGCTTTATGAAATATTCGAAAATGCCCGCGCCCAGCACTTTGTCTCCATAGACAGCTCTTCAGAAGATACTCCTGCACTGGGAAATTTCCTGGCGGCAGCGAAGGCAACCACTCCTGACCAACAGATTGAGCAGGCCGAGCTTGTAGATAGTTTAGCAAAAGCAATACAGCAGCTACCTAAAAGGCAGAAGCAAATCATTCTGTTCTATTATCAGCAACATCTAACGATGAAACAAATTGCCGATGTTCTTGAAATAACCGAGTCGCGTGTAAGTCAACTGCATGCAAGTGCTATATTTAACTTGTCCGTAAAATTGAGGCAGTGGAAAGATGGCGGATAACGACAACATCATAATAAAGCCGGTTGAAGGTTTGCAGAACATTGCGGGTTTAACTCCTGTCAAAGAACGTGAAAGCAGAAAACATCGGCAGCAATTAAGTAGAAAAAACGAACAAAGTTCCGATACTAAAGACCAACCAAACGACACTAATGATAAGCAGCTGCCCACCGACCTGACTAATGACAAAAATGAGCAAACCGCTTCTGGCGGAATTGATTATCATGCTTAACCTAATTTTAACCTGAAACAAACGAAAGGAAGTGACAATAAATGCAAAGGTCAGCTGGACGTATTCTAAAAGCAGGCGATATTAAGCTCGAAGGACAATACCGCCTAGATGTATCGCAACAGGGACAATATATAAAAAAAGATAAAACCGCAGCTTTATCTACACCACAGGTACGTATTACGGAAAACCATCCTGAATTTGCTGTTATAGAAGTAACCTGCCGCTGTGGTTCAAAAACGTATCTAAGGTGTGACTATGCTGCTGCTCAAGCTGCCGAAGGCAGCCAAACATAAAATAAAACGTTTATAAATATATGACTAAAGAAAGTAACGGAGAAAACAAAATGAAAGCTGAAAAAATCATATTTATAGTAAACTCAACAATTTTAATACTTTCTCTGACCGGATGTGTAAGCCCTCAGGATTACACTGAAACTGCACTTATGCCCGAATTCCCGGAGAGAGCAAACCCGACATCAAATGAGGCGGTCGCTACAAGATTCCGAGAATCCGCACCACAAAGCCCTACGGCAGTGGAATCTGCGATAGAATTATCGGAAAAATACGCAAAACTTTCCGAAGAAGCGGTTGAACTACGCCAGAATAATCAAAATCTCCTCAACGAGAACAAGCAAATCAGAGAACAGCTTGTCGATTACGATGCTAAACTTAAGCAGACACAGAAAGAGCTATCCGAGGCCAATAAAATTTTGATTGATATGCGTATCGAGCTAAACAACTGGAAAACTGACATCCTGGGCTTTCGCGAAGAGATGCGGCAGGCAGATACAGAACAACTGCGTGCGCTAATCAACATACTGGAAATCCTCGGCGGTGAATCAAAAATAGAATCAGCTAAAGCTGAAGAAATCCCTCAAGCAACAAATGAGAACATAACGAATGCAGAAAACGTAAGCTCGACCGTTGCATCACTGAATAATCCTGAGCAGATTGAGATTGAAGAAAAGCAGACTCCAAATTCGGGTGAATAAAAATGAGTAACTTAAAAAAACCAATACCATTACCGCTGACTCATATCCGAACAACTGCTGCTTTTTCTGCAGGCCATATCTCACACACGCTGCATATCCTAATGCTGCTATCATTAACGACTCTGATGCCCACATCAGGATGTAGGTCCTATATAATACCCGTTTCCAAACCGTTGCCCCAATACCACTACTATCTAAATCCGGGCAAGGACCTGCCGAGCATTGGCAGGGTGGCTTTAATCAGCCTCGCCAATGAATCCAGCTATCCCCAAATCTCTGCAGATATAACCGAAGCTCTTTTTCAGGCACTGCAAAAAAAGCAGGTTTTCGGCTTAACCACTGTCCATCAAGACGACCCTGCTTGGCGTAGTATGCAATTAAACCCGAACGATGCCTACACCCTTGACCAATTAGTAGCTATGCGCAAGACATTAAAGTGTAACGCTGTATTAATCGGGACTATTACCGAATTCAAGCCCTATCCTCATATGGTCATTGGCCTTCGTTTAAAGCTTTTGGACCTGAGAGATGGGCAGTTGGTATGGGCCCTTGAACAAATATGGGATACAGCCGATAAAACAACTGAAAAAAGAATAAAAAAGTACTTTCAAGAGCAGTTGAGAGCTGGTTACGCACCCCTGAACGAACAACTGGCTACTATCAGCTCATTAAATTTTATCAAGTTTGTAGCTTATGAGGTGTCCACAACAATATAATGAAGGTATCAAGCAAAAAATGTGCAGCCGCAAATATGGATAAGAGAGAATCAACAAACCCTTTTTTTCGTCAAAAAACTGACCAATCTTTAAAAAAAAGAAAATATGAGAAAATATCCTAAAGTTTTCCAAAAGTCATACGAAAAGAATTTTGGATTAAAAACCTAAAGAAGTAATAAAATGATAGAGAAAATAGATACCAGTAAAGTTCAGGAAGCTTTGGATAAATCAAAACCCAAACAGTCCGACTCTGTAAGTCCTGTTCCAAAGAATGACACAGATGTTTCCGTCCAGGTTAATTACGCCTCTCTCATCGAACAGGCAACACAGCCCCTGCAAACAGACGCCGAAGTGATACAGCAGGCGCGAAAGCTCCTTGAATCAGGCCGGCTTGAAAGCCAGGAAAACATCCTCGATGCAGCAAAAAATATAGTAAAGTTTGGTATATAAAAGCACTAAATCAGAAAAATATTATATTATAAGGCCGACCACGGAAGGTCATATTAAAAGCCTTGATGGATCTTACTAACTCGGCGAGGAAACGCGTAAACTTAGCACCCCCAAAGTTGCCCATCCTCGCCGTTTTTTACAGGTAAAAACTGGTTAAAACGGATTTGCTGAAAATGGCATTTCAACCAAGTATCAGCGAAAAATTAAAGCAGCTATGGGTGTATTACCTGCTACAATCCTTATTGGCCTCCACTGCCTTGTTGATACTCGTTCTTATCCTGGACAGTGACAAAATGGTCGCAATCAGTGCAATGGGGGCCACCTGTTTTATCCTGTTCGCAATGCCGCAATCTGTCTCTGCGCAAACAAAAAACGTCGTTGGCGGCCACCTGGTCGGCCTTGCAGCCGGGACTATTTTCTATTTCACTAACCTGCCATATTTTATTGAGTACCCCTGCTCAGTCGGAATGGCCATTTTTTTCATGGTAGCCCTGGATGTCGAGCACCCTCCCGCCGCAGGCACCGCCCTGGCTGTCGTGATAAATGAAGTTTCACCCGACGTATTCTTCACCATCGTTGCAAGCACGATAATCCTGTCCCAGTGCCGGTATTACCTGAGATACTATCTTAAAGATTTGGTATAGCCAATCATCGGCTTATAATCCCTGCCTGTAAATCACAAAGCCGATTATTAAGCATAACAATCAAGAACCTGTCCAATGGGCTTGAAGCCCTCAGACCCTTTCGCTATGTCCGATGAGCGTGAATAGGTAAATACATTACGGCAGTTATTGACTTGAGTATAGCCGGCAGAATCACTATCAACCCTGTGGCGGGGACGATTTAGTTTGTTTATGTGTGGCGAATCCTCGCCCCTGCTGACAAAAGGCTTAGAACTAATGACCCTGCATGGTATTCTTTTTATCATCTCAACACGCCCCCAGTGCAATTATCATAGCAAATTCAAAAAGATAAATCAAGAAAAATCACAACACGCGTAGTCATTAATTGTGGACTTTTTATATTTCCACACATTTGTGTGTGAGTAAGATAATATTATAGGACAAAAGCAGGAAATTTATGATGGATACCCCTTCGCTTTATGGCTAAAATACTCCATATGGGTTCTGGAATGGTCTATATTGCCAAACTCGGCTCCAATACAGGAATTTAATAAATGCAGATTATCGCTAAATGTCCACATTGCGGTACTCCCTGGCTGCTCGACCAAATCGCGGTTGACCGAAGATTAAAGTGCCGAAAGTGCAAAAAAATATTTAAAGTCCCGAAGCTGGAGGAGGTCCCAAAAGCAATCAAGGTAATACAACAAACAAAAGGCACAATTTATGTGGATGAGAAGGGCAAAACATACGGCTAAAACTGTCCCTCCGCTCGATTATCGACCTTTGAAGTTCAACCTGCGAAAAACAGGATTCAAATGATGATGGCAGGTTCGTGATTATAGGTTAAGGCCTCAACGTCAGGGATTCTCCCGTCTTTTGGTATCAGGTTGCGATTCTTGTTCGACCACCGGCTGGGCATGGACAATGCCCAAGGCCTTTTCAATCTCTGCCATCCTTGTAGATAGTTTCTTCAATTCGCTATCAATGGAATCCAACCTCTTTGTTATAATTCTCACATCCGTCCCAATCCCGAACAAATTCCTCTCGGTTAAGTCCATATATCGCTCCATCAAACGCTCATAAGCATCTATCGCCCGGGCGGCATCGGTTCTATATTCGGGTATGGAAACCTGTGGCTGAACTTCATAAGTTCTTTGGCTGCCCTGAATCGAAGGACAATAAAATACCACAGCTAAACATGCGATAATACCTGCGATAACGACCAATAAATTATTACTCACTTTCATTCATTATCTCCTTTGTCGCCTTTTTTACGACTACAAACAGCATTTTATTTATCGGCAGAAACCAGCCTAAATATCAAAGATACGGAAAAACGCACTTGCAACAAGGGTCCCTGGCCCTTAATCGGGTCTTTTTAGCTATTTCCAGCCGAAAGCGTTATAAACACGCAAGAAACCTCTTAAGCATATTAAAAAACAACCGAAAATAACACGGGTATGTCTTTTAAAAATGAATGCATCTGCATAAAACCCATTTGCTATGCGAAAAAGCTTCAAAATAGGTTTCCAAATACATCTAATAATCAGGCGACGTAAATGGCAACTACTCTAACAGAATCAAAATCACAAATCGTGGAATTATCAGAGAAAGCTTTTAATATCTTCTGCGATGACGTTTCCGGTATGCTGGATGTAGATATGAAATGCAGCCGGCAGGAATTCGGCAATGAAGGCACAAATGGGCTTGAGAAACGCTTCGGAAACCCAGTAGCGGTTACTTCGGTTGAAGCCGAAGGAGTCATAAATGGAACTTTTCACTTTGTATTCGACCAGCAAGGCCTGTTTATTCTGGATGGTGTTATCTTTATGCAACCTGAGGAAGTGATTAGGCAAAATATAAAGTCCGGCTCACCTGAAAAAGCCAAGGATATGAGTGACGAATTTACGGAAGTGGGTATTGCAATGGTCGGGGCGTGGGACAGAGTATTCCGAAAAGAACTCGACTGCCACGGGCGCCTTACACACACAAATACCTTTATCGGCAACCCCTGGGACAAATCCGAGGTAGGAACAAGCCTGCCGGGCAATGAAAAGTTCGAGTTTATTGAATATCAAATGACAAGCGGCTCCTACCATCCTTTCAAATGCGGAGTCATTTTCCCAAAAAAGCTCTTCGCCGATGTGCCGGTTACTGCATCCGAACAATCGAAGCCGCCCGATGAAAAGGAAAAAGAATTAATAAAACCTGACGAAGAAAACGCATCCAACCAGCCGGAACAACCAGAGCAAAAAAACAAGGCTGCTGCGAAGAAAAAAAGGAAAGATGTGAAAGAAAAGGAGGATAACTCGGCTGATAAGAATGAAAATGAAAACCATCCGGTTTCCAAAGCAATTAAAAAAATGAGCAGTTCCCCCGCCGCTCTTTCAGGCGAGCCGGACCAGACCGAAAAACACAAAGATTCCAATACTCCGGATATACCTTTAGCGATACCCGCAGAAGATATTATGCAAAAAGATGTGCTCTGGGGCAGTCCGGACGACGATGTGCAGCAAACTCTTGCAAAGATTCAAGAACACAACATCGGCTACGTGATGATAGGCAGGGATAAAACACTACAGGGTATTGTATCAAAGTCCGACCTGACAGCGGCGTTGAGTCCATATCTGCGGCCTGAATTTGCCAAATGGCACAAGCCCTCTGATGATGCCTCGCTAAAAATCAGATTAAAATGGATAATGAGCAGTCCAGTCGTTACCACAAGTCCGGAAACAACCCTTGCTGAAATAATGGAAAAGATGTATCAATGCGGACGACGCGCACTTCCCGTTGTGGACCAACAGGGCAAAGTGCAGGGCCTGGTTACAGTATTCGACATATTTAAGGGATTACTGAAACAATCCAGCTCGGATAAACAGATTCACCTCAACCGCCAGGCGTTGCCTGGCGAGACGGGCGAGAACTCGCCATTTCCGCTTTGAGAAAAATGGCGGAGAGGGCGGGATTCGAACCCGCGGTACCCTAAAAGGGCACACCGGTTTTCGAAACCGGCTCCTTAAGCCGCTCGGACACCTCTCCAAAACATTTAATATTAACTATTTTCTATTTATTAGTTTCTGCCATATCTCAATATAGCAACACAAATAGCAGGTTGCAATTGCAATCCTACAAAGGCGGAAATTGCGCCAAACAAAGTGGAACAATACTAAATAATTGACTAAGCGTTTGTCGATACAATAATGCTCGAACGATGTTCGTTGAAACATCAAGACTGTTATCAGGAATTTCAGGGAACAAGAAATGTATATCATACCGGCAATCGACCTGCGAGGCGGTAAATGTGTTCGTCTCATCCAGGGTGAGTATCATCGCCAGATAAACTACCAAGATGACCCCATCAAACAAGCAAAGGACTTTAGCTCGTCGGGGGCAAAATGGCTGCACATAGTCGATTTGGACGGAGCAAGTGTCGGCAGGCCGGTCAATACCGATACAACATCAGCCATAGTAAAACTCGGACTATTCCAAATCGAGGTCGGCGGCGGTCTGCGCGACGAAGACTCCGTAAAACAACTGCTCGATATGGGCGTAGAACGTGTGATAATCGGCACTAAAGCCGTCAGCGACTTCGAGTGGTTTGGCCAAATAGCACAGAAATTCAGCGGCAAAATTGTACTTGGGCTGGATGCAAGGGGTTCAAAGGTGGTCACTCACGGCTGGACGCAGGACAGCCCGCAACTACTGCTGGATTTTGCCATCGAAGCAGCCAAATTACCGCTGGCGGCAATAATATACACCGACATCGACAGAGACGGAATGATGACCGGGCCGAACTTCGAAAGAACAAAGGCACTTGCAGATATAGTAGAAACACCCGTTATAGCATCGGGCGGTGTCCGAGAAATAAGTGACATCAAAAAGCTGGCTGGCCTGAGAATTGAGGCGGCAATAATCGGACGGGCGCTATACGAAAAAACGCTTAACCTTTCAGACGCTATAAACGCCGCGAAAAACCCAACCCTTCAATCCGGCAATCCGTCAATACTACCGGATTGACGGACCAGACTCATACCTTCTCTGCCTATTATTTGGACATCTTCTTTAGATGAATTTGAATTATAGTAATATCAGCCGGTGTAATACCGCTTATTCGGCCGGCCTGGCCGAGTGTGCCCGGTCTGAAAGCAGATAATTTCTCCTTTGCCTCTGCACGAAGATGGGTGATACCATTATAATCCAGATTCAGCGGAATCTTCTTGTTCTCAAGGGCCCGAAAGCCGGCCAACAAGCGAGTTTGTTTGTCCAGATAACCCTCATACTTGGCATCAATTATTACTGCCTGCAATACATCTTCGGTGAATTTCATTTGTTTAACAAAAGAAATATCAGCCAGTGTTTTTGCAATATCACTATTTGGTTGTCTGATTAGCTGCCACAAATTCACTCCGTCTGAGCTATTGCTTTGCAGATAATTTTTCAGCTTATCGATGCCCTGCATTTTGTTCCGGAATTTTTGCCAGCGATTATCATCTACCAGCCCGACTGATTTACCGATTTGCGTTAATCTTCTGTCTGCGTTATCAGCCCTCAGAGATAAACGATACTCGGCTCTTGAGGTGAACATTCGATACGGCTCGTCAATACCCTTGGTCAGTAAATCATCTATCAGCACGCCTATATATGCCTGGTCTCTGCCGAGAATGACTGGCTCTTTGTTCTGCAGCTTTCTGGCTGCGTTGATACCGGCCATAATACCCTGCCCTGCCGCCTCTTCATAGCCGCTGGTGCCGTTTATCTGACCCGCAAGAAACAAGCCGGATACCCTTTTGGTTTCCAAGCTGGTTTTTAGCTGAATCGGCGGACAATAATCGTATTCAATCGCATATGCGTAATAAAGAATCCGGGCATTTTCCGTCCCCGGAAGCAATTTAAGCAACTGCTCCTGAACATCTCTCGGCATAGAGGTGAAAATGCCGTTGCAGTAAA
>CAZBWE010000006.1:0-52985 GCA_964495465.1 uncultured Pirellulales bacterium | reverse complement strand
CCGCCGCCACCACCAGACCGGCCGCCACCGTAACCACCACCGCCGCCACCGCGAGGACGGTCAACACGAGGCCGAGCCTCATTGACGCTAGCAGCCTTGCCTTTGATGTCCTTGCCGTTCATGCCGGTAATGGCCGCTGCGGCCTCGTCCTTTGAAGGCATCTCGACAAAGCCAAATCCTTTCGATTCGCCGCTAAACTTGTCCATTATGACATTGGCGGATTCGACCTGGCCAAACGCCTCAAATGCCTGACGTAAATCGTCACCGGTAACGTCAGATGATAAATTTCCTACATAAATGTTCATCACAATATCCTTTCAAGAAAAATAGATTACGCCGGGCGCCCGGCGTTTAATTGATTCATTTACCATACTTTGGCGGGTTCGCATGAGGCTTTCCGGGGACCATTCAGTTAAACCATAAAGCTACAGTAAAGCGCCTGGCTACGCAACCAGGCCTTTCAATTCCACGATTATATCACAATCTTCCTCGAATTGCACTAACCCGAGTTTTGGAGGGATTTTAGGACAGCCCAGCGAAATTTAGCCGATGCGCTGCGAGGATTTGAGATAATTTCTTTGATTCGCGGCACGATTGGGCTTCTGGTCGCTGACTGGTATATGCCGTTTCGAACGCCGTCACGAAACGACTGCTTAACAAGGCGGTCTTCGCCGCTGTGAAAACTTATAATGCCGATTCGGCCGCCCGGACTCAGGCAGTATTGGGCGATTCTTAAAAGTTCTTTTAAGGAGCCGAGCTCATCATTGACTAATATGCGAAGCGCCTGGAACGTGCGGGCGGCAGGATGCAGTTTTCCGAATTTGGCGTGATTTTGCTGCTGCCATGTTTTTGGGGTTAGATTCTTGACGTGGAAAATTATCCGAATGAGCTGTTCGGTCTGCGTAATCGCCTGCACGGCGCGCCGGGTAACTATCAAGTGGGCGATTTTTTGATGGTCCGGTTCGTCGGCCAGCTCCAAAAAGGCCTCAGATAACTCTTCTTCGCAAAGGGTGTTGAGCAAATCCGCGCCAGTTTGCTTTAGTCGGTCGTCCATACGCATATCGAGCGGACCTTTATGCTTGTAGCTCATCCCGCGGTCGGGATTGTCTATTTGCATACTCGAAACCCCAAGGTCGGCAAAAATGATGTCACAGCCGGGGAGATTTTCTTTTTTCAGCACGTTGGCAATACCGGCGAAGTTGCTGCGATAGAAACTAACGGGCACATTCTCTTTGCTTAGCCGATGGCGGGTGCGTTCGAGTTCGGAGCTATCGACGTCTAAGGCAATCAATTTTCCGCTGGGCCCTATGTGCTTGATAAACTCGGATGCATGGCCGCCGTAGCCGACAGTGCAGTCAACTATTATCTCACCGGGCCTGGGCCTCAGGCAACCTATAATCTCCTCTGTCAGGACTGGAATATGACTGCCGGCCGGTGTTTTGCCTTTTGCTCGCAGATGTGCCTTTATCTGCGGGTAGGCCGCGATGTTGTGCTCCTTGTACTTTTGTTTGTAGTTCTTTGGGTGAGTACCGCTGTATCTGCGTCGCCGTGGGCGCTTAAGTGGCGGCTGAGCGCCATTACCGGTTCCGTCAAACACATTCATTCAAACTCCCCGCAAACCAGGGATTTTTGCATACCTGTTCCTGCTGAAAATCCGGGTTTAGTTACTGGGAATCAGGCGGGCTTTGTCTGTCGATTGTCTTAATAGACTCAACAATTATTATTTTGGGTTCGGGCTGCTCAATGGATTCTATTTCGATAGGCGGCGGGTCGCTGCCGGCACCTTGTGTCGCGGGAGATGTGTCACGTATGAATTCGGCCACTTTTTTATAATCTTCGGCGCCGTGGCAATTTTCTTCATATTCGAAGATTGTCTTACCATAGCTGGGCGCCTCGGCCAGCTTGATATTTCTTCGGATAGCGGTTGGTAAAATCCGGGCTTGTGCCCAGGCGCAGTTGGTTTCGCGTGCATTTTCAAGGAATTGCTCAATATCGGCCCTGACTTCCTTTGGAAGTGATGCCCTGCTATCGAACATACATAGCAAAATTCCTTTAACTTTCAGATTTGGATTGATTCTTTTGTTGACGAGCTCGATGGTTTGCAGCAGTTTCCCGAATCCCTGCAGGGACAGGAAATGCGGCTGAAGCGGTATCAAGACCTCTTCGGCGGCAGCGAGGGCATTTAGAGTCAGCAATCCAAGCGAAGGCGGACAATCGATAAAACAATAATCGAATTTGTCGTCAACCTCACCAATCGCCTCCCGCAGGATAATTTCCCTGCCGACCACGCTTACAAGCTCGCTTTCGGCGCCAACGAGATTGATATTTGCGGGCAGCAGCCACAGGTTCGGACGCACAAGCAAAATCTCCTGCTCGAATTTGGCTTGCCTGACCAGTACCTCGTATGAGCTGGACTTTATGATTTGCGGCTCAAGGCCGAGGTGTATTGTAAGGTGCGCCTGGGGGTCAAGGTCGATGGCGACAACTCTTAAGCCCATAGCGGCAAGGGCTGAAGCTGTATTGGTTACCGTAGTGGTTTTTCCAACCCCCCCTTTTTGATTTATTACAGCGATTGTCCTCATCCCTGGCTCTCAATTCCAGATGCTCTATTTCCAACTATCGAATAACCGATATCACCAATGCTTCAGTTTGTCTGCTTCTCTGCATTTAGTTTTCTCAGGATAGCATCAAGAACGCCGTTAACAAACGCGGGCGATTTATCAGTGCTGAACTTTTTGGCAAGCTCAATGGCCTCATTTATTACGACCTTGGGCGGAATATCAGGACAGAATTTCAACTGATAAACCGCCAGTCTTAAAATACTTTTATCGACAGGCGATAATCTTTCAAATTGCCACTTTATTATCGATGCAGTTATCAGCTCGTCGCATTTTGCCAGATTTTCCCACGTTCCTTTTGTCCAGACCGAGGCGAGCTTACGAACAAAATCATCGGGGTCTGCTTCTGCAAAGAACTCATCTATAAGCTCGAGCAAGCCCGGACCCTGCACATCGATTTGGTATAATCCCTGCATCGCCAGCTCTCTGGCCCTTGTTCTGTTGTCAAAGTTCATAGTCAGGGAACTACTTAAATCTGTTCCATCACATTAACCATTTCCATAGCTGTCAGTGCCGCATCAGCACCTGCGTTGCCCATTTTTGTTCCGGCTCTTTCGATCGCCTGTTCGAGTGTCTCGGCTGTCAGAACTCCGAAAACAGCCGGCACAGCTGAACCGTAGTTGATTTGCCCGATACCTCGAGTTACCTGCTGACATACATAATCATAATGTGCTGTCTGACCTCTGATTACCGCGCCAAGGCAGAGGACCGCAGCATACTTGCCGCTGTCGGCAAGCTTTTTGGCGGCTTGCGTAATTTCACAGGCGCCCGGCACCCAGACGACGGATATCTGCTGGTCGGCAGCCCCGTGACGCTGGAGACAATCTATGGCCCCAGCCAACAGCTTTGAGGTTATGAAGTCGTTGAACCTGCTGACTACAATAGCATAATTACCCTTGCCGGCCGTTACCTGGCCTTTTATTTCTTTAATCATAGCTTAATTTCTCCAAACAACGTTCGGGCTTTGCCGTTTTGCACGTTCCCATTTGTGAAATGTCTTACAACAAGAGCCCGCCAAAATCGGCCCCTGAACATAGGCCGCACAAAAGGGCCTTCATCGCCCCTTTTCAGAACTTCACTGGTTAGTTTACGAATAATCTAACAGTTACACATTATAAGACTTACACTGATGTCTTTCCAGAAAAACAGTTGCTTTGGCTTGGCCGACAAGCAGGATTACTTATTTGATTCGAGATAACTTAAGCAACTGCAAGGGTTTATAACGCCAGCTCGCAGAAAAAATTTATCGTACACAAAAAGACCCAGACGCGTAAAAAAACATCTAACACAACGTAGATTTATAGGCGATAACGGCGTTGGGTCTGAAGCTGTTTGCTGAGTTAAATTGAGGTTATGCCGAATGACTTTGGAAGATATGACATTTGGCTCCTATGATAAAGCCGAGCGAAAGGCATATAAAGCGTTAGAGCTTTACGAAGACGGCAAATTGGCACAAGCACTCGATGAGCTGGATAGTGCTATCGAGATAAATCCTTCCAACAGTTCCTGGCATTTCAACAAAGCCCTGACGTTGGATGCCGTAAACCGGTTTGATGATGCGATAAGAGAATACGAAACTGCCCTGCAGCTAAGTCCTGACGACCTTGAGATACTAAATGCGCTGGCCGTCGATTATACCCGCACGGGCGAATACGATATGGCCATCGATACTTTCGAATATATCCAGGAACTGGATTCGACTTTTGAGCCGTGCTATTGCAATCGGATAATCACTTATACCGAAATGGGCCAGTACGATTTGGCTGAGCAGATGTTTTATCTTGCCCAGCAAATAAAACCTGACTGTGCGTTGTGCTACTACAATATAGGTAACAGCCTCTTTGCTCAAGGCCAGTATCAAAAAGCCATTCACTGCTGGCTGAAAACGGCAGGACTTGAGCCGAGCCATCCGCAAATCAACTATCGAATCGCTCAGGCATACTGGTCCGACGGCGATAGAGAACACAGCCGTGAGCACTTCCTGGCGGAGCTGCGTGTTAACCCGGGCGATGTTGATGTTATTCTCGACTTTGGTCTGTTTCTGCTCGAAGTTGGCGATATAGAATCTGCGAAGGAAAAGTTTAACAGAATACTCGAACTTAAACCGGATTTTGCGCCTGCTTTGTTTTACCTTGGGGAGATTGCCTTCAACAACGAGCAGTACGACAAGGCGGTAGAATTGTTTAATGAGGCACTGCAAAAAGATGTTACAGAGCCGGGTTTAGCAGGACCGTGTTATCGGCTCGGCCAATATATGCTGATGAATGGGCAGATAGATAAGGGCAGAGCTTATCTGGTTTCGGAGCTAAAGCTGGGTATAGAGGATGCGGAGACACTGGTTTCTATGGGGTCGATGTTTTTGTCGATTGGCGAGCTTGATTACGCAACGCACTGTATGCTGCAGGCCGTTGATATCGATTGCGCCAGCGCAGATGCCTATTACTACCTCGGCGTTGTCAGCGCTATTAAAGGAGCATTTGACGAAGCTGCGGAATTTTTCAGCCATACGCTTGATATAGATTCCGAGCACATTCGCGCATTAGGTGATTCTGCCGCTGTTTATTTGGCAATGGGCAGACTGGAAGATGCCGCGATGAGAACAAAAAAGGCACTGGATTCGGCAGGCAACGATTCACAATTAAAAGCGCTTGGCCGCAAAATCCGGCTGGCCCAAATAAACGAGCGAATCAGAGACTTTCTTTTACGATTACGACCTTGATTTATCGTAAATCCCGAACCTCTTTTTTGTATATCATACCTTGCTTAATCAAAGGTTTCTTTCCATCTGTACAATACCCGAATGCCGAAGAAACAATTTGCAAAATTCGGCAATATGCGTTAGTCTATTGAAAAAGGCCGAGTGGCGGAATGGCAGACGCTGGGGACTTAAAATCCCCTGCTCGAAAGGGCGTATGGGTTCGAATCCCATCTCGGCCAGTGGCCGCAATTTAAAACGCACCACCACAATGATTGTTTACTTCCCACACCGAACATAATATAATATAAATCGTATCTAATTCTTCGCCTGTAAACTATTAAGGATAAGTAATGGTAAATAAAAGCCCAAAACTTGTAGATGTGGCAAGACCCAATCTCTATCGCCAGATATTTCCCTACAGTGAATTTCCACGTGTAATATTTGACAACCAAAGGGTTGATTATGATGTTCCTGACGAATTGTGGATAACAGATACGACTTTTCGGGATGGTCAGCAGGCTCGGCCGCCCTTTAAGCCGGAACAAATCCTCAAAATATTCGACTTTCTGCACGAAATAGACGGCGATACTGGCCTCATTCGCCAGTGCGAGTTCTTTTTGTATTCGGAACGTGACAGGAAAGCGGTGGAGCTGTGCAAAAAGAGAGGTTACAAATATCCCGAGATAACCGGCTGGATTCGGGCTATGGCGGCTGATTTCAAATTAGTCACGCAAATGGGACTCAGCGAAACCGGCATTTTGACCTCGGCGAGTGACTATCATATTTTCCTGAAGCTGCGCAAGACCCGTGCCCAGGCAATGAACGCATATCTCGATATTGCAAAAGCTGCTCTGGATAACGGCGTCATACCTCGTTGTCATTTCGAGGACATCACGCGGGCCGATTATGAGGGCTTTGTTCTGCCCTTTGCGGCGGAGCTGATGGAACTTGCCAAAGAATACAACAAGCCGGTCAAGATTCGTCTCTGTGATACCCTCGGTTTCGGCCTTCCCTGGCCTGGAATCGCCCTGCCGCGGAGCGTTCCGAAACTTGTCCACGGACTTCGTCAAATCGGCGTCCCATCGGAATGGCTCGAATGGCACGGCCATAACGACTTACACAAGGTCCAGGTAGATGCTGCAACGGCCTGGCTGTATGGCTGCAGCGCCGCCAACACTGCAATATTCGGCAGCGGAGAGCGGACAGGTAATCCGCCTTTAGAAGCGCTTATTGTCGAACATGCACAATTGAAAGGGATGACCAAAGGTGTTAATTACCAGGCCATAACCGAATTGGCAGAATACGCCAGAAAAGAGCTGGGCTTTGATATTGCGCACAACTATCCGCTGGTTGGAAGGGATTTCAACGTTACCCGGGCAGGAATTCACGCTGACGGTTTATTAAAAGACGAGGAGATATACAACTGCTTCGATACCCAGAAATTGCTGAATCGTCCGGTCGGTGTGGCAATAACTGACAAGACTGGGGCGGCGGGCATCAAACACTGGATAGAGGCCAGATACGAGATCAATATCCCCAAGCAGGACCCGCGCGTGACCATGATAAAAGATAAAATCGACTCTGAATATGCAGCCGACCGGGTATCGATAATATCAGATGAGGAAATGTTCGATTGGGTGCGTGAAGCTTTCGGTGATGATTTGCCGCCACCGAGATAGATTTATCCACAGGTGAACAGAGAAAAAACTGGTTAAGTGTATTCTATCGGATACATACAAGAGGCCACCTCGTTAACCCAGCAGTGAAGGAATAAGGGCATTGCCGGATAAAATGATCAAAGCAGTATTGTTCGACCTTGGCGATACTTTGCTGAATTTCGGCAGATTCAAGACGCCTCCTCTCTTTTGGCAGGGTGCGAGGTCATCGTATGATTTTCTTAAGGGTCTGGGCCAGCCGGTGGGCAATTTCAAATATCATAGCTGGCGAAGCCTGGTATATTTTTATCTGCGCCGCTGGCTCTGGAACATAATCGGGAGGGATTTCGACACTCTGGCATTACTGAAAAAGGCAGGGACAAAAAAGGGAATCAGTCTCGATGAGCAGCAATGGCGGCACCTGGCGTGGCTGTGGTATGAGCCGCTTGGGAAAATCGCACAGATAGAGCCGAGGATTAAAGAAACACTTAGCGAGCTTAAGAAAAAGGGCCTTAAACTCGGATTACTCTCTAATACCTGCGTGAACAGATGCTCACTGGAGAAGCACCTCAACGATATAGGCATACTGGATTTTTTTACAGTCAGAGTCTATTCATACGAATTTAACTTCCGAAAGCCGGATATCAGAATCTTCAAAGCTGCTGCAGACAGAATCAGCGAGCATCTGGAAAACATTTTGTACGTGGGAGACCGCATAAAAGTGGACATTAAACCCGCAATTAAAAGCGGTATGCACGCAGTTCTAAAAGCCGCCTATACAAACGCCGGAGAAAAAACTCCCAATGGGGCCTGGAAAATAAATCAACTTTCCGAACTGCCGGCCCTAATAGAAAAAATCAACGGGCAAATAGCCCCAAAATTGAGTATCTGATCACAACCATAGCAGCATAATACCGTTGATACAATTTACCAAAGCTGTCTATGTCGCCGCCGATAGCAGCTTCAACTAATGTTGTCTCCGTCTTATCTTGCACGTGCTTAATATTAACCTCTGAATCACATACTGCCGAATCAGTATCCGTTACATTGTCCTATTTTGAACTAAAAGTAGGCGCGAAATTTCACTTTTTACGCCCTTTTCTGAAAATTTTATCTTTATTTACACCAAAATCGCTGCCATAGCTCGATTTCCATACAAAAATCTTCAAACTAAGCGCATAATCACTTCCGCCTTTTACTAATCATAAGCCCAATGTCCAAAAGCAGTTATGGAATCGAGGGCCTTAGCTTTGCCGCATAAATACCGAAATTTCATGAGAAATATCACCACTGTCGAAAAATACAATGTCGAAAAATTGCGATATCTCTCCTAAATTTACGGCGAAATAACGTTAATCGTCGTCATATATTTGTTATAACCTATTAAATATGCAACACTTGTAGTACTTTCTAAGAAATATAACATAATAACAGTGAATTGTTGTAATTTTTTTAATTTTTTTGACATTTTTGTTGACGATAATTGATTTACATCGTAGATTAGTGGTTTTTCAGCCGTAGCGAGCATTGTCAAAGACGACATTGCGTGAACCAGTTGGGCTGTGGCACATCTATGGATTTGGTAGTCAAGGAAGAATTGTTTAGGTAATTTTATAGGCGTAGGGGTACACCAAAGCAGTATTATAGCTTTGGAAGGGCTGTTGAGGCCATTGTTTTGCGAAGCCACATAAATTGGCCTGATTGATGCGGGGCAGAATATAGTCCCGCAAATTAGTCCGAACCCGAACACTTTAAGGAAGGCGAAGTTTTATTGAGAGTCGAATGACCTGTAACCGATAATCAGTAAAAAAGGCCTTTCCTGCCTGAAATCAACCATTGTAAATTTGGCGGACAAGAGAAAACTATCCGCTTTGGGCTTTTTTTGTATTGATTTTGGTTTGTAAGTTGATATATTGCAGAATCTTATGAATGTTAAGGTTGAAAAAGCAAGGGAGGTAGAGTAGCTGTTTTTCTTTTTGAAGGTAAAGTAAACATATTCGTGATTAAAAGGTGTGAAGAAAAATTATGGCCGCTGAAACCGAACGAATAAGAATTAGGATGGAGGCCTATGACCATAGGGCTCTTGATGCGTCCGCCAAGGAGATAGTAGAGCACGCCCGAAAGACCAACGCCCGTGTCAGCGGCCCGATTCCACTGCCTACTCGAATTGAAAGATACACTGTTTTACGAAGTCCGCATATAGATAAAAAATCACGTGAGCAGTTTGAACTGAGAACTCACAAACGTCTGATTGATATTCACGAGGCCAACGCACGAACAGTCGAAGTATTGAACCGTTTGGTGGTACCGGCAGGAGTCTTTGTAAGGATAAAAGCGTAACCGGAAGGTTACAGGTAATGAACGTCGAAAAATGGCAATGTTGTTAGGAAAAAAGGTTGGAATGACTCAGGTGTATGACGAATCGGGCAAGCTTCTGCCCGTTACAGTTATACAAGCCGGCCCTTGTACTATTACGCAGGTCAAAACAATCGGGACCGACGGCTACAATGCAGTGCAATTGGGATTTGATGGCGTGAAACCTTCTCGCAGGAAAAAGTCTCAAATAGGACATTCCAAAAAGGCCAAGACAGAACCGAAAAAATTTATCCGGGAGATGCGTCTGCCGAACAATGTTGAACCGGATTTCAAAATCGGCGATTTCCTCACGGTCAAGGTTTTTACCGAGAACGAATATGTCGATGTTGTAGGAACAAGTAAAGGCAAGGGCTTCGCGGGAACGATGAAGCGGCACGGCTTTGGCGGCTTTCCAGCTTCGCACGGTACCGAGCGAAAGCACAGAGCGCCCGGCTCCATCGCAAGCTTTGGAACCGACCGAGGACACGGCGGCAACATCAAGAAAGGAAAGAAAATGGCGGGGCATATGGGCAACTGCAGAGTTACCGCAAAAAACCACCAACTCGTAGCAGTAGATGAGCAGAAAAACCTGTTAATCGTTAAGGGTTCCATACCAGGCCCGGCCAACGGCTATTGTGTTGTCCGCAGTGCCAAAAAGAAAGCCAGAGTAGGGTAACGTGAGATAAATAGATGATTGATTTAACAGTTTACAACAAAGATGGCCAGGAGGTCGAGAGACTGAAAGTAGATGAAGCGTCTTTCGGAGGCACGGTCAGATACCCGCTACTGAAACAGGCCATCGTGATGTATCACGCCAATAAGCGAGTAGGAACGGCTGCAACCAAGGGCAGAAGTATGGTAGCCGGCTCCACAAAAAAGCTCTTTAGACAAAAGGGCACGGGATTTGCTCGCGTCGGCAACCGCAGAACAGGAAAACGCGTCGGTGGTGGCGTTACTTTTGCCAAGAGCGTCAGAGATTTTAGTCAGCGTATGCCTAAAAAGCAAAGAAAGCTGGCCAGAGATTCGGCGATTTTGGCAAAGATTTTAAGCAATAACGTCGTAGTGCTTGACCGCCTGAGCTTTGACAAACCTAAAACCAAAGACTTTGCGGTTATACTTAATAACTTGAAAATCCGGCGAAGCTGCCTTGTGTCGATTGGTGATTACGACGACAATCTTTATAAATCGGCCAGAAATGTCCCGAGGGTTTCTATTATGCCTGTAGCTGAGTTGAATGCAGGCGACATCTGCAACTGTCATAAAATGCTGTTTACCAAAGAGGCGTTTTTGTCCCTTTTGAATAAAGACCAGGCAAGTGAAAACTAACAGGTGTTGATGTGGACGACTATGAAGTAATAATTCGGCCATTGATTACTGAGCAGGGTATGCACCTTGCTAATGTGAAAAGCGCGTATTCCTTTGAGGTAAACAGAAAAGCAAATAAAACCCAGATTAAAAAAGCCGTGGAAACGCTATACAATGTTAAGGTAAATAAGGTAAGAACGGCCAACTGTAGAGGCAAACAGCGCCGCAAGGGCAGAAATATCGGTATGACGCCCAACTGGAAAAAGGCCGTTGTTTTTCTGGAGCCCGACTATCATATAGATTTGTTCTAATAGACGCTCGATTATACAGTGATTCGCAAGTAAGAGCGAAACGGTAAATAATAAAAAGAAATATTATGGGTATTCGAGTTTATAAACCAACAAGTGCAGGCCGCAGAAATAGCTCGGTGAACACTTATGCCGAGCTGACAACCAGCAAACCCGAGAAGACGCTCTGCAAGCGGATAAAGAAAACCGGTGGAAGAAATCATCGCGGCATCACTACTTCCCGCTTCAGGGGCGGCGGAGCAAGAAAGATTTACCGTATTATTGACTTTAAGCGTGACAAAGATGGTGTCCCTGCAAAGGTAGTGACTATCGAATATGACCCCAACAGGAGTTGTTTTATATCTCTGCTGCATTATGCCGACGGCGAAAAAAGGTATATACTAACGCCCTTAGGTATCACAATCGGAGACCGTATAGAAAGTGGTGCATCTTGTGAACCTAAGACCGGCAATGTGATGCCGCTCGAATCGATCCCTGCAGGCATTGAGATTCACAATATCGAAATGACGGCAGGCCAGGGTGGAAAGCTGGTTAGGGGGGCAGGTGGTTCCGCACGAATTTTAGCAAAAGAAGGCGATTGGGTTACCATCGTTCTGCCGAGCGGTGAAATGCGAATGCTTCGCAAGGAATGCAGGGCAACAATCGGCCAGTTGAGCAATCCTGACTACCAGAACGTGCGGCTCGGCAAAGCAGGACGAAAAAGACATATGGGGCGAAAGCCTCATGTCCGAGGCGTGGCAATGAACCCTGTCTCTCACCCATTGGGCGGTGGAGAAGGCCATCGCCACGGCGGAAGGCATCCCTGCTCACCAACCGGCATCCTGGCAAAAGGTGGAAAGACAAGAAATCCAAGAAACACAAGCAATAAGAGGATTATTAGAAGAAGGAAAAACAAACGGCAAAAACAGCTAACACTGTAGTTTCTCTGTGTGTTGCGGTGAAAAGACACAAAATACAGTATTAAGTAGTACGAGACAAAGAAAATGGGAAGATCTCTTAAAAAAGGACCATACGTTGATGAGAAGTTGTTTACCAAGGTCAGCAAACAGACTGCTTCCGGTTCAAAGGAGCCGATAAAAACCTGGTCAAGAAGATGCACCATAATTCCGGAGTTCGTCGGATTCACATTTCTGGTCCACAACGGCAAGATTTTTAATAAGGTTTTTATTACTGAAGATATGGTCGGGCATAAGCTGGGTGAGTTTTCGCTCACAAGAACATTTAAGGGACATTCGAGCAAGAAGATAAAAGTGTGATACCAACGAAGGTGTCGTGAGTAACAGGTTATAACAGATGTTAAGTGCTGATAAATTAAAACAGCTTTGCCGACAGAGGCAGATGGGAACGGAGCAGTTGGTAAGTCACCTTGTCAGGGGAGGGCTTGATGAGAATAAGGCAGCCTCGGCTATTAAAAACTGGCAAAAAGGCCTTTTTAAGCCCGAGCCGCGCAGAGAAGATATCCACCGCCTTGCTGCTGCTTTATCTGTCGAGGAGAATGATTTGGGTGACTGGCGCAGCTCTTATCGCTTTGCCCCGATTTCACCCAGAAAAGCAAGGCTGGTTACACAATTAATAGTTGGCAGAAGCGTTCAGGACGCAATGGATATACTTAAGTTCACGAGAAAACGTGCCGCAGAAATGATAGATAAGGTCCTAAGGGCTGCCGTGGCTGATGCTGATGAACAGCAGGCTGATACCGATAGTCTTTATGTAAGCTGTGCCAGGGTTGATGATGCGGGAGTTCGCATTGGCACAAAAAGATGGATTCCGAAAGACAGGGGTCGGGCGCATCGTATTAGCAAAAAGGCCTGTCACATACATATAACAGTAGCGCAGGCATAATAAAGAAAGTAGAAACTCAATAAAAGATTATGGGCCAGAAAACATCACCAATAGGTTTTAGAACGGGGGTCACGCTTGGGTGGCAGAGCACCTGGTTTGCTCCCAAGGCCAACTACGGAAACTTTCTTGTCGAAGACCAGAAAATCCGTCGGTATGTTGACAATAAGTTTAACCGTAGTATGCCCAAAGGCGCGGTGGCAAAGGTCGAAATAATCCGGACACGCAATGAGGTAAAAGTAACACTGCACAGTGCCCGGCCGGGCGTGGTCATCGGCCCCAGAGGCGGTGAAGTAGATAAATTGCGGGAAGAGCTCGAAGCGCTGACAGGCCGAAAAGCGGCTGTCAACGTTATTGAAATAAAAGAGCCGGACCTCAATGCTACTTTGGTGGCCGAGGCAATAGCAGAGCAATTAAGCAAACGTGCCTCGTTCAGGCGCACGATGAAGCAGTACTGCGAGCTGGCAATAAACGCCGGTGCCAAAGGAGTAAAGATTATCTGCTCCGGACGGTTGGCGGGTTCGGAAATGGCTAGGCAGGAAACGCAGAAGCTCGGCAGTATCCCGCTGCATACTCTCGATGCTGATGTGGATTACGCCGTGGCAACTTCAAGAACAACTTATGGAGCGATTGGTGTGAAGGTCTGGATTTATAAGGGTAAATTCGGAGAAGAGGTCAAGCAGAGTCCCCGTCGCCAACGTCGCCAACCAAGACGCATCGAACCGCCCACAAGAAATATTAGCGCACCTAAAGGTGCGCCGTCACAGCGAGGCAAAACGGTCGGAAAAGCTAAACCGGCTGCGCTGACGGAAAAAGCTGGTAACAATAATAAAGAACAAACAAATCCTGGTGAAGGCGGCTCTATAAAAGAAAGCAAATAGAAAAGAACTATGCACTTATAAATATATATTTTTAGTAAGGGTTTGAAAAAATGGCAATAATGCCAAAAAGAGTTAAGTTTCGTAAGAGCCAGCGTGGCAGGATGAAAGGCAACGCCGCCAGGGGTAACTATGTTGCGTTTGGTGAATATGGGTTGCAGGCATTGGAACGCAGTTGGATATCTGCCAAGAATATTGAGGCCGGCAGAGTTGCGGCAACTCATTTTTTGCATCGTGAAGGCAAAGTTTACATTAGAATATTTCCACACAAACCTGTTAGTTCAAAACCCCTGGAAACACGAATGGGCAAAGGTAAAGGTGAGCCGGAATTTTGGGTCGCCAGAGTCAGGCCTGGCCAAGTCTGCTTCGAAATCGGAGGGGTGGACGAAGATGTGGCAAAGCAGGCGATGGTTAGAGTCGCTCACAAAATGCCGATTAAGTGCAGGTTTATCAGGCGAAGGCATCAATTATAAACTCGTCTCGGCGAAGGCCGAAGCCGTGGCAGGAAAGGTATGTAAGTAAGATGAAGGCCCAGAATTATCGTGAGATGAGCCCGGATGAGCTCGAGAGCAAGCTGCAGGAACTCCAGCGGCACTTGTTCGACTTGCGCTCGCAGGCAGTCACCGAAAAGCTGGAGAATTCCAAAGCAATAATTAACGTCAGGCGTGATATCGCCCGGCTGAAAACGATAATGCACGAAAGAATGTAAATGCCCGAAGTAAAAAGCCAAAGACTATGGATTCAAAAATAAAAACTGAAAATTCAAACGTTAAAACTCAAACTGGCGAGGTCATAAGCAACAGCGGTAACAAAAGTATTGTAGTTGCCATTGACTTTAAAGTCAGGTACCCAAAATACGGCAAATTCGTAAAGCGAAGGACAAAGATTGGCGCCCATGACGAGCGCAATGAGGCAGGCGTTGGCGACCTTGTTGAAATTGCGCAGTGCCGTCCTCACAGCAAGACCAAAAGCTGGCGTCTTGTAAAAGTTGTAGAAAAGGCCGCTCAAACGTAAAATTGATGTGATATACGAGACATTAGACAATGATTCAGCAGGAAACAATGTTGGATATAGCTGACAATTCAGGAGTGAAGTCGGCACTATGTATAAAAGTTCTTGGCAAAAGTGGCTCAAGGGGAAAATTCAGGCGCCCTGTAGCAACTATCGGAGACACTGTCTGCGTGGCCATAAAGAAATCACTGCCCACTTGTCAACTGGACGACAAAAAGGTGCATAAATGCTTAATTATCCGCACCAAAAGTCCTGTAAAACGCTCAGATGGCAGCTATGTCAGGTTCGACAGCAATGCCGCAGTGATGATTGACAATGATGGCAATCCGATAGGAACGAGAATTTTCGGGGCCGTTGCCCGTGAACTTAGAGAAAAGAACTTTATGAAAATTATCTCATTGGCGAGCGAAGTAGTGTAAATGTGTTTAATTATATCTCGCTGCTTGTGAAGCGGGATGCGAAATAACAAATAGGATTTTATGGCTGTGCATATTAAAAAAGGTGATATGGTTGAAATTATAGCCGGCGACCATAAAGGCGCTACCGGCAGAGTGCTGCGTGTTATCCCTGAAAAGCAAAGCGTGGTTGTTCAGGGCCACAACATAGCGAAAAAGCATGTTCGGCCTTCACGCAAAAGCCCGCAGGGAGGCAGGATTAATATCGAGCAGCCGATTCATATAAGTAATGTCCTGCCGGTAAATCCGAAGAAATCCAAAGCAGGCAGGGTCCATTATCAGGTTAACAAGGATGGCAGCAAAAAACGGCTCGCTGCCGACGGCACAGAGATCGGGACTGTCAGAAGAGCGAAGACTTAATGAACAACACAAAATATGGCGCGTTTAAAAGATTCATATAAAACAAAGATAATTCCGGAGCTGACAAAAGAATTCGGCTACAAAAATCGTATGGCCGTGCCTCATGTCGAAAAGGTCGTTGTTTCTATGGGTGTGGGCAAAGCAACACAGGACAAAAAATTCCTCGAACTTGCCAAAAAAGACCTGATGATGATAACCGGCCAAATGCCTCTGGTCTGCAAAGCCAAAAAGAGCGTCTCGAATTTTAAGGTCCGCCAGGGAATGGAAACTGCCCTGAAAGTTACCATTCGCGGCATAAGAATGTATGAATTTATGGACCGGCTTATAAATCTTGCAATACCAAGGGTGAGAGACTTTCGTGGTCTTAATCCGGATGGTTTCGACGGCAGAGGTAATTACTCGATGGGACTGGCTGAACAGAGTGTCTTCCCGGAAATCAACCCTGCAAAAATGGAGTTTCAACAGGGTATGAATATAACCTTTGTAACAACGGCAAAAACCGACCAGGAAGCAAAAAAGCTGTTGCAGCTCTTCGGTATGCCGTTTAGAAATTCCGAAGTAGTCAGGCGTGAAGAGTAAACTCTCCAGCCGATTAAGAAAATTGGAGTATGTGAATGTCAACTAAGGCACTAGAAAACAAGGCAGAAAAGAAACAGAAATTTCGTGTTAGACAATATACCCGTTGCCAGCTTTGCGGCAGGTCGAGGGCTGTTTATCGCAAATTCAAAATTTGCCGGATTTGCTTCAGAACTTTGGCCAACGAAGGGAAAATACCAGGAGTTAAAAAGGCAAGTTGGTAGGTTGTAAGAAAACGATATATAAAATAAGAGATGTGAAAGTATGAGTTTGAGTGACCCAATAGCTGATATGTTGACGAGAATTCGCAATGCCGCGCGAATAAATAAAACGCAGGTTAACGTTAAGGCATCAAAAATTTGTGAAGGAGTAGCCGCTGTCTTAAAGGAAGAAGGTTACATCGAAGACTTTGACCGAATTGACGACGGCAAACAGGGCATACTGAGAATAACTTTGAAGTATGACCAGCAGGGCCGTCCCGTCATTAACGAAATTAAAAGAACAAGTAAGCCTGGCAGAAGGACGTATTCGTCTGTTGACAAGTTGCCCCGAGTCTTATCTGGTATGGGCGTGGCGATTGTTTCAACAAGCAAAGGTGTGATGAGCGATAGAAACTGCCGACAGACCAACGTCGGCGGCGAAATATTGTGCACGGTTAGCTAATGAGTAGAATCGGAAAAAAACCTGTTATTATTCCTAAGGGTGTCACGGTCGAGCAGAAAGGTCAAACCATCAAGGTTTCTGGTTCGCTCGGCCAGATTCAATTAGACTGTCACCCGTCCATAAAAGTGAAAATAGATAATTCAGAAGGGAAAATACTGGTCGAAAATAAACATCCTCAAAACCGCCAAAGTAAACAGATGCACGGAACAACTCGCGCCTTGATAGCAAATATGGTCACCGGCGCCAGCAAAGGTTTTGAGAAAAAAATGGAAATATACGGCACCGGCTTTAACGTCAAGGAAAAAGGGGGAAAGCTGGTTTTTCAGGTCGGCTTTGCACATCCGATTGAGCAAGTGGTTCCAAAGGGCGTAAAGGCAAATATCGAAGTCGAAGCGACCAGAGGAGACGAGATTCCAGCCAGATTTACACTTTCCGGAATAGATAAAAAACAACTGGGACAGATTGCATCTGAAATCCGAAAAATAAGGCCGCCGGAACCCTACAAAGGAAAGGGTATCCGCTACGCAGACGAGCATATACGACGAAAAATGGGCAAAGCATTTACTTCAGGAACAATATAATAGTTGATAACTGAAAATAATTGTTTTTTATGAAAACGGACAAGTTAAAAAAAGCTGAATTGAAACGCAAATATCACGTTCGGAAAAAAATCTTCGGGACAACAGACAGACCTCGCCTGTCGGTATTTCGTTCGAACAGACATATTTACGCTCAGATTATAGACGATACCGCGGGCGCAACATTAGTCGCAGTAAGCACAAAAACAAAGGATCTGCGGGACTCTTTGTCAAACGCCGGCGGCAAAAAAGCCGCTCAAGCGGTAGGTGAAACAGTCGCAAAGCAGGCCCTTGCTGTGGGCATTAAGTGCATCTGTTTTGACAGGAACCGTTATAAGTTTCATGGCAGGATTAAAGAGCTTGCGGAAGCGGCAAGAAAAGCAGGACTGGTCTTTTAGAAAAACTGTCAAAAATTGAATTTTGCAAACAAATATAAATAGTCAGGTTTGGAGAAAAATTGGCAAAAGAAGTAGTTACACTATCAAACCAGGAAGAGAAACCGTTGGAAGATACGGTTGTAAAGGTATATCGCTGTTCCAAGGTGGTCAAGGGTGGCCGCAGGTTTAGTTTCGCGGCTTTAGTCGTAGTTGGTGACCGCGCAGGTTCGGTAGGTATTGGCTATGGTAAGGCGAATGAAGTGCCGCTGGCGGTTGAAAAAGGGGTTAAGGACGCCAAAAAATCGCTTCAAAAGGTGGCTCTGGTTGACCGGACAATTCCGCACCGGGTCGACGGTAAATACAGGGCCACAACGATAGTACTGGTGCCGGCCAGCCCCGGTACCGGAGTTATCTCCGGCTCAAGCGCCCGGGCAGTTCTGGAATATGCCGGCGTGCAGGATGTTCTTACGAAGGTTTATGGAAGCACCTCTGCCAAGAATGTTGTAAAAGCCACTTTGGATGGATTGTTGAAATTACGCAGTAAAGAAATGGTCGAATCTATGCGCGGAGTAACGATTAACAGTAGCTGATTAAAAAGCAGGTGACGGGGATGTTGAATTATGAAATAACTTCTGTTGTGGGCAAACGCAAGTCGCGCAAGCGTCTAGGCAGAGGTACCGGCACCGGCCACGGCAAAACCTGTGGCCGAGGCCATAAAGGAAGTCGCAGCAGGGCTGGAGCAACCTTACGGTCTCTACGCGAAGGGGGCCAGATGCCTTTATTTCGTCGGCTGCCCAAATACGGCTTTAATAATTACAAGTTCGCAACACGCTTTGAGATAGTCAATGTATCACAGCTGGAAAGATTCGACGATGGTGCGGATGTTGGTGTGGAGCAGCTGTCCAGCATCGGGCTGATTGACAGCTCCAAAAACAAAGTCAAGATTCTCGGCAATGGCGAGCTGACAAAAAAATTGCAGGTAACAGCTCATAAATTCAGCAAAACGGCAGAGCAGAAGATTATGGGTTGTGGGGGAAAAACAAACGTGATATAATAGGTGTTTTTCATCTATAAGTTGAAGGATTGTAAGAAAAGACAGAGATGCTTAAAACAGTATTCAACATATTCAGGGTCGAGGACCTGCGCAACAAGATTCTTTTTACCTTGGCGCTGCTGATAATATACAGGGTCGGTTTCCACATCCCTGTTCCCGGCTTTGACCAGGCCAAAATTGCCAGTATAGCCGAAACAAGAGACACCGAGGGCGGATTGGCCAGGGCTGCTGAATACATGCAGATGTTTACCGGTGGAACACTTGAGAAAAGCAGCTTGTTTGGACTGGGAATTATGCCATATATTACCTCATCGATTATTCTTATGCTGCTCGGAGAAGTCATTCCTACCTTGAAAAAATTACGCCAGGAAGGCCAAACCGGTTACAAAAAAATACAGGAGTACACACGCTACTTAACAGTAGCGATATGCATTATACAGTCGTTAATGTTTATGAAATTATTGGGGGGACAGGGACTGACTTATCCTGGTATGTACCATCAGGCCCTGATAATGGGGGTTATTGGTATGACAGCCGGCACCATCTTTTTGATGTGGCTCGGCGAGCAGATAGATGAATATGGGATAGGCAACGGTATCAGTTTGATAATTATGGCTGGCATTATATCCCGAATGCCCTGGGCGGTGATGGAAGTTTGGCAAAATGCAGACCTTACTGTGGCTCCGCCACCTGGTAAATATGGCCCGGCGGAGATTTTATTCTTAATAGCTGCGTTCATGCTAGTCGTTGCAGGCGCCATATTAATAACTCAGGGTCAGCGACGGATACCGATCCAGCAGGCAAAGCAAATGAGAGGCCGCCGAGTTTATGGAGGCCAGAGGCATTATCTGCCCCTTCGCGTCAATCACGGCGGAGTGATGCCCATAATCTTTGCATCGAGCTTTATGATGTTTCCGCCGATTATAATTGACCAACTGGCAGGTAGGTTCAATTCGGCAATTCTTGACACACTTAAAGAAGCTTTCGCTTACCATGCTTATACATACAGTGTCCTATATATGTTGTTGATATTCTTATTCGCTTACTTCTGGGTAACAGTGCAGTTTCAGCCAAAAGAGATGGCCAAAAACTTAAGGGATTCGGGAGCTTTTATCCCCGGGCTCAGGCCCGGCCGCAGAACAGCTGAATACCTGGAAACAGTGATGACAAGGATTACTTATTTTGGCGCCTCATTTTTAGCTATAATTGCTGTTGTGCCGACCGCAGTCTCAGTATTGCTGGATATTCCCTGGCGGGTAACAGCATATCTGGGCGGCACAGGATTATTGATAGTTGTCAGTGTCTCGCTGGACCTTGTGCAGAAAATCGAGGCCAACCTGTTAATGCGCAGTTACGATGGTTTCAGTCCGACAGGCAGGATAAAAGGAGCTTATGCGTGAGAGTTATTTTACTTGGTGCCCCTGGTGCCGGTAAAGGCACCCAGTGTAAACGTATTGTTGCAAAATATGCTCTGCTGCATCTGTCCAGTGGAGACATTTTAAGGCAAAACAGGGCTGAAGGAACAGAACTGGGGAAAAAGGCCCAAAGTTTTATGGATTCAGGTGCACTCGTGCCGGATGAAATTATAGTTGAGATGATGACCGATGCGATAGAGAAAGCTCCCGCTACCGGTTACGTGCTGGATGGTTTTCCAAGGACAGTGAACCAGGCAGACGAGCTGGATAAATCACTGGCATCGGCCAACCAGAAAATAGATGCTGTCGTAAATCTGAAGATAGATGACCAGATAGTGGCCCGGCGAATGACCGGAAGAAGAAGCTGCCCTCAATGCGGGGCGGTTTACCACGTTGAAAACTTAAAGCCGAAGGTCGAAGGAATATGTGATAATGACGGCGCTCAGCTTGTTCAACGGCCTGATGACAGCCCTGAGGTGGTGGCCAATCGCCTTAAAACCTACCACCGGCAGACAAAGCCGGTGTTGGATTACTATAAAAATAATTCAGGTGCGCCGAAAATTTACAATATCGACGCCGATAAAAACCCTGATGATGTCAGCGCCTTAATATTTGAAAATCTGGATGCTCTTTCCAAAACATAAATCGTGATGAGATGTGGACATATGGCTATAACACTACGCAGCCGAAGAGAAATTGACTTAATGCGCAAAGCGGGCTCTATTGTAGCCAATGTTCTTTCAAAACTGCAAGAGATTGCCGAGCCGGGAGTAACTACCAGCCAACTGGATGCCGTGGCTTCGCAGATGACCGCCGATGCCGGAGCACAGGCGTTATTTGTTGGTGTTCGCAGCCCATCGGCCCGAATTCCGTTTCCGGGTACGATCTGCACTTCCATAAATGAGCAGGTGGTTCACGGGATTCCTTCTGACGATGTCAAACTCAAACAAGGTGATATCCTGAGCATCGATTATGGCGCAAAACTGGACGGCTATTGTGGAGATTCTGCTGTTACGACGGCCATAGGCGAGGTCTCCGAGGACAAACGCAGACTTATGGAAGTAACGAAGCACGTCCTTGATATAGCAATTACAAAGGCCTCGCCGGGCTTGAAATGGAGCCAGATAGCCGCACAGATGCAGGAGTACACCGAATCAGCCGGCTTTTCGGTAGTGAAAGACTTCGTAGGTCACGGTATCGGCAGAAAAATGCATGAAGAGCCAAGGGTGCCCAACTTTGTCAGTGAAGAACTGCTCTCTGATGATATTGTCTTAACCGAAGGAATGGTTTTAGCGGTTGAACCGATGATTAATGCCGGCACCAGTGCCGTGAAAACACTGAAAAATGGCTGGACCGTGGTTACAAAAGACGGTAAATCGTCAGCTCATTTTGAGCATACAATCGCAATTGTAAAAGATGGTTGTGAAGTATTGACTATAAAGTAAAAGCTTATGGCAAAGAAGGATACAATAAGGTTACAAGCCAAGGTCACCGAAGCTTTGCCGAATGCAATGTTTAACGTGGAGCTGGAAAACGGCCACAAGATTTCAGCACACGTTTCAGGCAAAATGCGGATGAACTTTATTCGTATCTTGCCGGGTGACACCGTTACTATTGAAATGTCGCCGTATGATTTGAACAGAGGACGAATAGTGTTACGACATTAACTTACAGCTATGGAAACAGGTGGCAAAAATGAAAGTCAGAAGCTCTGTAAAACGAATATGTGAAAATTGCAAGATTGTTCGCCGCAAGGGTGTTGTGCGAGTAATTTGCTCTAACCCGAGACACAAACAACGCCAGGGTTGATTATATGGTATTATCTTATTTAAGAAATAATGAGGAGCCGATATGCCCCGTATAGTTGGTGTTGATATCCCCGATAACAAATCAATATGGATTTCATTGACCTATATCCCCGGCATCGGCAAATATACGTCCAGGCAGATTCTAAAAGAAGCCAGGGTCGAGGATATTGCAAAAGCCAGCAAACTCAGCGAAGATGAACTTAGCCGGATAACCCAGATTATTGACCGCAATTACATCATCGGGGGACAGCTTCGCAGGCAGGTGGCCCAAAATATCGCCCGCCTGCGCGATATAAACTGTTATAGAGGCATTCGTCACAGAAAAGGATTGCCCGTTCGCGGTCAGTGCACTAAAAGCAACGCCCGCACACGCAAGGGCCCGAGAAAAACAGTAGCAGGCAAAAAAGGTGTAAAGGAAAAACGCTAAAAATACAATAATTTCGGAGTATACGAGATAAATAATGGCAAAGAGTGTAAAACGAAAAGTTAAAAAAAATATCGCTAAGGCCATTGTTCACATAAAAGCGACATTTAACAATACGTTGATTACAGTTACCGACTTAAACGGCAATACGATTTGCTCGGGTTCGGCTGGCTGCATTGGCTTCAAGGGTTCCCGCAAAAGCACACCTTTCGCTGCTCAGCAGGCTGCTCAACGTGCTGCAAATGCCGCTATGCGTAGCGGTGTCCGTGAAGTTGAAATCAAGGTTAAAGGGCCTGGTTCTGGCCGTGAATCCGCCATCTCGGCCCTGCAGCAGGCGGGATTACGTATCGCTTCGATAGAAGATGTTACGCCATTGCCACACAATGGCTGCAGGCCACCGAAGAGAAGAAGAATATAAACGAAAATTTTTTGGAGAACAATAAAGGATGGGACGTTATCTTGGTCCATCTTGTAAACAGTGCCGTCGAGAAGCGATGAAGCTTATGCTCAAGGGAGTCAGGTGCGAGACGGCTAAATGTCCAATCGAAAAGAAACAGCGTAATCTGGCCCCCGGTATGCACGGGTGGCGCAGAGGCAGAGCAAGTGAATACGGAGTTCGGCTGCGCGAGAAGCAGAAAGTCAAAAGATACTATGGAGTGCTGGAACGCCAGTTTATGAGATATTTCCATAAGGCCGAGAGGATAAAAGGCAATACCGGAGAAAATCTGCTGCAACTTCTGGAAAGGCGCCTCGACAACGTGGTTTATAAGCTGGATTTTGAATCTTCACGAAAAGCGGCAAGACAACTCATAAACCATGGCCATATTTATGTGAACGGCTGCAAGGTTGATATCAGCAATTACACTACGAAAGTCGGTGATAAAATAACGGTAAAAGGTTCTGATAAAAGCACCAAAAAAATAAAGAAGCAATTGGAAAATAATCCGAACTTTATCACACAAAATTGGTTGCAATTAAACCGCGACAACCTTGAAGCAACTGTTGTTGCGCTGCCTGCCAGAGACGATGTTCAGATTCCTATTGAGGAGCAGCTGGTTGTGGAGTTCTGCTCAAGATAACTTCATGAAAATGTGAATGACGAAGGAAAATCGATAGATTCCCTTCTAACAGGTGAATCCGTGAAAATAACAGGAAATAATTTTGCATTTTGATATGTAATTTTAATATTTGAATTTTGACCGGAGGTCAATATGCGAGTTACATGGCGCGGCCTGGAACTGCCTACTCGTGTTGAACGAGACACGGTGGTATCAAGTGACAAATATAGCCGATTCTTTATTGAGCCTTTCGAGCGAGGTTTCGGAACCACTATTGGTAACAGCTTAAGACGTGTTCTGCTTTCCTCCCTGGAAGGCAGTGCCGTAACATCTATCAAAATAGCAGGCGTCAACCATGAGTTCAGCTCGATAAGCGGCGTTATGGAGGATGTCACCGATATCGTTTTAAATGTCAAGAATCTCATCGTTCGGCTCACCAGTTCAGAGCCCAAGACAATGAAGGTCTCCGCAAGCAAAGCCAGCGTTGTAACAGCAGCCGATATTGTTGCAGACCCTGCCATAGAGGTTATAAACAAAGATATGACCCTGGTAACTTTGACTGAAGATGTAAATTTTGAAATGGAGATGGTGGTTGAGAACGGCCGGGGTTTTGTGCCGGCCGCAGAACGAATCGCCGAGGCGGATAGGTTCGACCAGGAAATTGGCAGAATAATACTCGATGCCGTATATTCACCGGTCACAAGGGTACGCTATTCTACCGAAGACACTCGCGTAGGCCAGCGAACCAATTATGACAGGCTGATTCTCGAGATTTGGACCAATGGGACAATCACCCCCGAAATGGCGCTCGTAGAGGCCGCCAAGATTTTGCGAAAGTATGTTAATCCTTTTGTGCAGTATTTTGAGATTGGAGAAGAAACCGTTGCTGCCCAAATCTCCGAAGCTGCCCCGAAGGAAGAAGCAGTAGATGAAGAACTGGTAAAGAAACTAAGTATACCAATTCAGGAACTGGAGCTATCGGTAAGGGCAAGCAATTGCCTTGAATCGGCGAAAGTGGAAACAGTTGGCCAGTTGGCGAAAATGACGGATGCTGATTTGCTGAAGATTCGCAGCTTAGGCAAAACTTCCCTGAGAGAAATCAAAAGAAAACTGGCCGACATGGGTTTGTCTTTGGGAATGACAGATATATAGATGGTAGAATGCATTTAGTTTAGTCATTCCGGCACAAGTTTGAGGAGTTGAAATATATGCGTCACAGAGTAGCAGGACGTCGATTAAGTCGAACAAGCGAACATCGCCTGGCTATGCGACGAAATTTGGCCGCTTCGCTTATTCAGCATGAGACGATTTCTACGACCATCGAAAAGGCGAAAGAGGTAAAGCCGTTCGCTGAAAAGTTGATTACGCTGGCTAAGAAAGGCACATTGTCAGCCAGGCGGCGGGCCATTGCCCTGCTTGGCAATCGTGACATTATAGATTACCAGGATGGTGAAGCAGTTAAAAAAGGCACAGTAATCGGAAAGCTATTTAGCGAGCTTGGCCCGCGATACCTTGACAGGCAGGGCGGCTACACGAGAATTATCCGCCTGTCTCTTAGAAGACTCGGTGATAACGGCCAACTCGTCTTGCTGCAACTTGTAGGCACGGATGAGGGCACAAAAAAGAAAACCAAGACCGCTGCCAAAAAAGGTGCTCGTAAAAAGGCCAAGAAAGCTGTCGAAGTCGAAGAAATTGCCGAGACGGAGGAACTTGTTCAAGCCGAAGAGGAACGTGCTAAAGACACAGAATCTACTGAAACTGACAGCGAAACAAATGAACCCGACAAGCAGCAGTAAGCAGCAATTTACAGGATTGACGCAGAATGAGCAGGGATGATTGCATATTTTGTAAAATGGTGTCTGGAGATATCCCGGTTGCAAAAGTTTACGAAGACGATGCCGTTTTTTCTTTTCTGGATATGGGCCCAATAAGTGACGGTCACACCCTGGTAATTCCAAAACAGCACTATGAAAAACTGCACGAGTGTCCTCCGGAGGTATTAGCCCAAGTTGGTTCGCGTCTTGGCAAAATCGCAAAGGCCGTGTCGGCTGCTATGGGTTCTGACGGCTATAATGTTTTATGCAATAATGGAAGGACTGCCGGCCAGCTTGTTGGACACGTGCATTTTCACATAATCCCTCGCAATGCAGGCGATGGAGTATTTGACCGCTGGCCAGCTTATAAATACAAAGAAGGGCAAATTGAGGAAATCGCCGGTAAAATCCGTAAAAAATTGTAATTTTCAACTATCGCCTTGATAAAAGGCGCTTTTTATGATAGTTTATTCGTGCTTTGATTTCGTTTGTCGAGCGATGTAATACGAACAATGTTATTGACCGCGGGGTAGAGCAGTCTGGTAGCTCGTCGGGCCCATAACCCGGAGGTCGCAGGTTCGAATCCTGCCCCCGCTATTAAGACCTGGAGATAAATCCGCCCTATGTTGATAAATTCTCCTGAAGGTTCGCCAAAGTTCCCGTGGGGTGCAAATATTAATCCGCCGCTAACTCTTTGCTCTTTAACAAGTTGGTAATGAAAATTTGATCAGCGATATCGCGGTAAACTTGCGTTTTGCTGACTCGTTTTGCCTTTAAGTCTTTGGAAGTTCTTGTCTTTTTGGCAGGGATTTCTGCAAAGCGCATACTATCTCCATTAAAGTGTCAAAGGAAACGATGGCCTATTTACGCAGCTAATCTGTGATATGATTTGAGCAATCCGCCAAGCCGTTCGATACGTATAATTTCAGCATCTTCATTTGTTTTATGAATCGGTTCGATTATTTTCCCCAATGATTGGTGAACTCTCTCATGGTGATAGTACTCGCAATACTGATTTACGGCATACTCAAGCTGTTTAACCGAGGCCAGTACCAGATGATTCAAACATTCTTCTTTAACTGATTTCACAAAGCGTTCTGCGTAGGGATTCAAATTAGGGCTTTGCGGCGGCAGCTTTACGGCTTTTACACCAGCAGATTCTAATATATGGTGAAATTCATTGGTATAAAGCGGATCTCTGTCATGAATCAGGTATCTCTTGCCTTTAGGAAACCCATCTTCATAATCGCTTAGAATCTTTGCTGCATGCTTCATATAATCACCATCAGGTTGAGGTTTAATTGGAGTAAAGAACACTTTTCTTGTTGAAAGCTCTATAACAAAGAAAAGCGTGCATCTTATCAGTTTGCGACCTGCGAGCAGTTCAACAGTAAAGAAGTCACAGGCAGCCAAGACATCCCAGTGGCTTTTGATAAACTCCCACCATGTAGTTTTTACGGTTAAGCCAGGTTCAGGATCATAGCCATTTTCGATGAGGATGTTTTTAACGGTCGATGTGCTGATATTATATCCTAGGTAAATGACCTGATCTGTGATTTTCTGATAACCCCATCTATGATTTTCTTGTTTGAATCTGATGACCAGAAGTACTATTTCTTCATCAATCTTTGGTCGGCCAACTTCCTTACGATGGCTGCTTCCATCATATTTTTTAGCAACAAGTTTGCGAAACCAGCCCAGCACTGTGTCTGGAGTAAACAGAACGGTACATTGCTCCAGCATTTTTCTGCTAAGCTTTTTTGCTTTGGCAGCTACTCTCATTCGCTGCTTGTTGCTGAGCAGTATTCGTTTGTTCTGTTTTTCCTGCTGCTCCAGAAGTACCCGGACCTGTTCTCGAAGATAATCAATAGCCTTGTAAAGTTCCTTATCGATACAATAGGCAAGATAAGTCACTAATGTAATCCATAATTTCTGTTTCATAGTCGGAAAATACTAATAAATCAGAGAAAGCTTTGCAAATGCTTTCATCAGACAAAACTTTAAGCCTATATACTTCAAATGGTTATGGTGAGATAATATTTGCACCCTACGCCAAATCTGAACCTTATTGCATCTTCGAGATTTTCCTGTTTTTTGACTGATTTGTCCCCTAAGTGGGCGCTCAGTTTGGCCCTAAATTATGCGTGTTACTACCGGCTGTTTCACTTACTCCTGATACAAGATATTTGCCCAGTTTGTCAAATTGTTCTCTATATTTATTATGAAAAGGCAGTAATCTTTGATATGTCTTTACCTTGCCTGTATCTTTTATTTCTCTAACCTGGATGCTTTTAGGAAGTCTTTTTTTAATCTTGTGGAAGGCACCGATAAACAATATCCCTCTTTCCTCAGGTTCAAGTGTTTCGTCTATCCTCTTGGCAATGAAAGCATCTCTTTTATTTAAGAGCACAGATTTGACTGCCTTATACCTTATAAACGCAATTATTTTTCGCATGATAGACTTAGCCTGTGTTATGGCAAGCAGTTTATCGTACTCTTTTTTCACCAGCTTAAAATCCTCCGTTTTCATTAGGATAGCCCCTCTTTGAAGAAGTCTTAAGATTAACTCATAGTTTTTACTGCCGGCTTTCGCTGTATCTTCAGCTATTTTCTTGCCAACCTCATCATCAGCAACCATTCCATCCTGGTATATTTTTACTCCATTGACATCCATAAAATCGAAGTAGTTTGATATAACATTCCAAAAACCTTCAACAGTCTTTCTATGCTTTTCCCAAAGCTCCTGTCCTAAACTCGCAATTCCTTTCTTAGCTACGTGTTCGGCTATAGAGCCGAGGTCGGCTCCGGTATGTATTATAGGTACATAAATCAGTGTTCTCATAAGGATTCCACTTACGTTGCCGCTGTCTCGGTCCGCTCCAATCTTTTCTTAAGCTCCTCATTGCGTTCCAACCTCCTTTTCAGGTCTTTGTTCTCTTGCTCAATGTCTGCTTTTTTTGCTTTTGTCGAAAGGTATGAATCCTGCTGCCACCAATTTATGCCCATCTCTAATGCTTTATCCACAGAGGCGACCAAAAGCCTTATTTTAATATTGAGAAGGTCGATATCGGCAATTTGTATCTTGATATCTCCGGCAATCACAATACCTTTATCCAATACCCTCTCTAAGATATCAGCAAGGTTGGTAGCCTCGGTAGCATGCATCATTTTTTGTTCAGCCATTGTTTATTCCCCGCTTTTCTATTATGCCAATTTTTTGGCTTTTATAATCAAACCTGCTGTTTTCGTACGTATGTTTGCAATGAAACGGCAATTATTACAATCCGTACTTTTTTCATCATAATCCGGACAGGAAAGAAGCACATCCACTTCATCCTGCAATTTCCGGGCAAATTCCGCTTTTTCTAAGATGCCTCTGGCATTATTAATCTTAGCTGTAATATCTTCAATCACCGGTTCCTGCTTTCGAAATGTTGGACAATTTATTTTGGCACTTTCTTTAGACATCGTTTCTCCTACATCAGATCTCCTAAAGGCCCAAGATTCAGGTTCAGTTCTTCATCCTTAAGCCCAAATATCCCTTTCAATTCGTCCATTTTGTTTTCCAATTTCATTAAAGTTTCACCTACCCTTTCTATTTCCTCCTCGGATAGAGAACCTGCCTCTACTCTTCTCATAGCCTGTTTTTCTAACAATTTTCTTATCAACTCTATCAATGTAAGCACCAGTTTTGCCAAGCCCTTCTCCACGTTTTCAGGATTGGCGTCAATCTTCTTGGGAAGTACATCATTGGATTTTTCCATCTCTTCGATGAACTCTTCAGGAAAATCTGTCTCGACCACACTGTTTAATGTCATGTCTTATTGGCTCCTACAAAGTCCCTATGTTGGATTACTTTATCGAACAAATCTTCTTGCCCAGAATTTATAAGCAAGCCACTTTTCTTCGGTAAAATGACGAAGTTGTAGACAGGCCAGGGGCCGCTGAACAGAAATTTGAAGCCTTTATGGGCACTTTTGATGTGCTCGAAAGCCTCCTTGAAATTGTCTTGGTTGTCTTTCTCAACCAAATAAACTGCATCTAAAAGCAAGTTCTCGCTTTTCAACTTTCCAAGTTTCTTTTCCGCTGCAAACTTACTGAAGAAGATGTCCATAACGTTAATAAACTTATTGGCCTTCTTTTCAAACTCTTCGTCCAATTTGTATTTTTCAAACTTGTCTCTCATAAATCTTTTGTTCGATGAATCATTTGATACGGACAGTTTCTCGGAGCTTTTCTTGTAAGTATTAATCATCCGCCCTTTTATTTTATCTGACGGCCAGATGACCTTTATGCCGAACTCGAGCTTATTATGGAGTCTTCCCAGATTATCTTTAAAATCCTTATAGTGGGCCTGCATCATTGAAAGTAGGCCGTCTCTACTATCAATAATAGTCCTAAATCTCACGGGTAAAACGGTAAAATTGACCATAAGCTTTTCTACAACTGCCTCATGTTCTGAAACAGCACCTTCAGTTGCATCTCGAATTGGCTGGCTAATTTCACTAACAACTGCTCCTATATCGCAGAAGGGAATGCTATAAACACCAGCACTTTCTAATCCATAAATTGATTCGGTTATTTGGTCACTGGAATCTATTATGCCATATAGATATAACTTCATAATTATCTTGCCTCCTACATCGGCCCAACAAATGGTGAACCTCTTAACTTTTCGATGGTTTCCACTGAGCTGAGCAAAACCTTCAGCCCCAAATATATAAGGTCAACGTCTGCTACAGAAATAACCATATCACCTGATATGACTACACCCTTATCCAGGACTCTGTCCAGAATTTCTAAGAGAGTCACCTCTTTCGATTTTACCACGACACTATTCATTTTGCCCTTTCCTATTTGAAAGCCCACAGAAATTATACGGCGGCCATGGGCCGGTACAATCTATGAAAAAACCTTTGCTTTCGTAGTGCACTTTCAATGTATCGACCATGTTTTGGAAATCATCTACTTCATCTCTATCAACCAGAAAGGCAGAATTTAGAACCATGTCATCTTCTCTTTCGGTTACTTCCTTTGGCAACAGCCTGTTTATGCGAGCCTCGAAGCTTAACTCTTTCAGTAATTCGAAGTTTTCCTGGCTGCATTCATTGATTTTGTCATTCAACATTCTTTCAATAAGCTGGTCTTTTTTCTTCTTAAGAAAATAGCCTTTGCCAACTGAAGAAGATTTAATTTCATCTTCAATTTCCAATATCTTCTCCTGGTTGCTAAGAAAACTGCCCTTTAGTTTTTCCAGATTACAATAAATCTTAAGCCCCCATTCCTGTTTGTGTGCTAATCTCCTTAGAATCGCCTTAAACTCCTGGCCATATTGCTCAAGCATAGCTTTTAGGCTTTCATCTGTGTTAAACAGGGTACTGAACTTAAAAGGTATCACACTGATGTTGCTCATAACCTGCTCTATTATCCTTTCATGTAAGCCTGCCTTTGTCTTGACCCACTCGAAATCAGCCATATTTTTCTTTAGGCCTTCCTCACCAAATTCCTGCTGTTCAACTTCACGGACAACTGCATAAAGGCCGTTATGGCAAATAGAATAGAGGTTATTCTCCGAGTCTTCTACTTGCTTTATTGTTGGCTCGCTATCTACAACACAATACAGGTATACAAGCTGTCCGTTTTCTGCCATCACTTTAACCCTTGATAAATTAGCTGGCTGCCAGCGTGTGGCCTTGACGTTCGTAAGATTCAACTTCCAGATTATCGCTTAGCCTGACTTCATAGATGTTCCTGTCCTGCACCCTCGTAGGCAGTCCAAGAGACTTCAAAAAGGAATTCTCTTCATAGACTTCCGCCTCAATGTGCCACTGGTTGTTAACCTTTGTTACGCCGATAACCTTTACGTCCTTTACGTTAAGAGCCTTTTGCAGGAACTCTACAACACTATCTTTAGCTTCTTCTATACTGGTCATTTTTTACATCTCCTTTTCTTCTGCATTTGTAATGGCATCCAACCGGTCCAAAAGTTCTTTTTCCTTTTGGTCATATTCCTGCTGGCCTATTTCATCCAGTTCAAACTGCAGCTGCAATCGCATAAGCTCCTCTTTTATACGACCGGCATCACTTAATTCCTTCTTGGCCATTTCGTTGAGCTTTTCTCCCAGCCAAACAACACCTTTTAGTGGCGCAAGCAATATGCTATCAATTAAAAACATTAGTATTTTCCAGTCTCAATTATAAGATTAACAAAATTAAAAGGCGGCAGCGGCCCTACATACTTAAAGTTCACTTTTTCACCATATTTATCCTCAAGTTCCTGTACCTGGTGGTCAAAGTCAGCTTCCTTTTCGTTCTCTACTAAAAACGCAGCGTTAATAATCATCAGCTCACCATAAGGGTCGTTGGTCTTGACTTCTACAGACAAGGGCGACAGGGAGTTCAAAATATCCTCTTCAACAATCAGTTTTTCCCGCCGTAAAGCTGTCTCAACCATTCCTCCTATCTCCATACGTTGATAATGCGTCTTTTCGGAAGGCAACGCTGCAATTTTCTCTTTTAGTACCCTTATTTCTTCATAGTTTTCCAGGATATACTTGTAAATAACATCTTCTTTAAATATTGCTTTAACGCTAATCTCAGTTTTGTCCTTCATCTGGCTCAACAGTTCTCTGAACCTATCATGCTCTGCTTCCAATATTCTCTTTACTTCTTCTTCATCTTCTGCAATTGTGGCAAATCTGACCGGCAGAACCGTATATTCAGCCATCACCTCTTCAATTGCCTTTTCATGAGCAAGCGAGTTTTCTCTCGAGATACGATATTTTTTAATCGGAGCATTACTTACCACAGCAGCTATATCATCAACACAAACAGTATACAACTCATCGCCTCGGCACCCGATTCCCAGCGGGCCGAAAGACTGATGTTGATTCGAGTCTACCACACAATATATGTATTTGCCTTCCTTGGTAGCTACATCCATCTTTATTTCTCCCATTCCTCTGGATAAATCACAATGTTGACAAAGTTAAATACAGGCAATGGTCCCGCGTACAAAAACTTTACTCTATCTTTGTATTCATCACCCAAATCATCCATAATATTGTCAAATTCTTTTTCCCTGCCCTTATCCACGAGAAAGGCAGCATTTATAAGCATCTCATCGCTGATGGTCTTGTTAAGCTTATGGTCAAAAGCTGTTCTTCTTAATGCATCCACCACTCTTTCAGCTTCCTGTTCTTTTTTCTTTTGCAAAGCTTGTTCAACCATCTTGCCGACTTCTATTTTCATCTGGGCGTTATTTCTGGTCATATCGCTTGCAATTTTTTCTTTCAATCTCTTGATTTCTCTATTGTCTCGGACAATCTCATCAAAAATGACATCCATATTTTCCCATATGCCTTTAACCCCCAACTCCACTTTGTGATTCATATCGGTTAGGGCGCTCTTAAATTCTCTGTACCTTCTGTCCAACAGACTCCTTATCTCATCAGCGCTTGCAGCAATAGTGCCAAATCGAACCGGAAGGACACTGTCAAACTCATCCATAACCTTTTCGATTACCTTCTGGTGGGATAACATATTCTCTCTATTCATAGAAATCTTCGCCATAGGATAGCTGCTTACTACCATGCTCAAGTCATCATAGCCAATAGTTAAAACCTCATCGCCCCTTTGGCCGACCCCTATGGGGCCGAAGTTCCTTTCCTGCTTCGTCTCAGTAATGCAGTAAATATATTTTCCTTCCTTTTCCATGTCAGTCCACCGTGGTAACTAACATCATATTCTTTTCAAAAGCTTCCTCACTAAAACAACAACCATCTGTTTCTTCTGTTCGGTTTGAAGCTCGATAGTAATCCAGAAGTATCCTGTAAGCTCTGGTCATATCATCAAATTTCTTTTCTACGCCCGGAGTGTTGGGGTTCTTATCCGGATGGCAGGTTAAAGCCAAGCGGCGGTGAGCTTTTTTAATCCGGCTTGCAGTTATAAAATCATCTGTGAGCCCTAATTTCCTTCTGGCCCAATCTACTTCTTCGAATCGCGGCTTCTTTACCTCAAGGGTATAGAAGCTATATGGCGGAAGCGGGCCCACACATCTGAAATTTAGTTTCTCCTCAAATTTGTTGTTGACCTCATCTACCTTCCACTCGAAATCTTTCTGCTTGTTCTTGTCCATAAGGAACGCGGTGTTAAGCACCATTTTATCATCCATAAGGTCATGGGCCTTGAAATCTTGAGTAACTTCGCTTAGGCCACTTTGTATCCGGTCAGCATATTCGGTTTTTTTCTTGTCTGAATACCTTTTGACCAGCACGCCTACTCTCATTTGGTCGTCCACAGTAACACCGCCTTCTTTGCTTAGGAGTGATTGTTTGAGTGTCTTTATCTCTTCCTCGGCCGAGACCTCCTGGAGAAAAGAATTAAAATCATTTAACGTTGCGACTACATCAATCTCTATGCTGTTTTTGGCCCTGGCGAATATATCCTTAATTGTCCTGCAGCCACGAACTAAAATTTCTCTGACTTCAGCTTCGTCCCGAGCAAAAGTTCCCAGCCTCATGGGGATAATGGTATGCCTGGTCATTACCTTTTCGATTAACTGCTGATGACTGACAAGCAGTCTGCCCAGAGTGTCCTTGGGCATATGACTGTAATCGACAATTTCTGAATCTTTTACCACGGCAGCAATGTCCCGAAAAGAAATGGTATATGCACGGTTGGAAATTTTGCTGCTCTTTACAACTTCGGCGGGGCTTCTTAAAGGATAAATATCGTCAAAGCTTACAATCTCATCCATATCAAAAAATTCTTCGGTGCCGGAGTTTATGACCCCGTAAATATATTGGCCAATCTTTTCCATAACACACCTTTTGCTTTTAGTCATTGTGGGCCTTAGGGAAAGGGTTGATTTACCCTTCCCTAAGGCACCTATCTTCAGAAAGCCAAGAAGAAAAAAGCCACTTTATATTTACCTAATCAGGAGCAGCCTCTTCACAATCCTGAGCTTGCTCCTCGGACTCTATTTTGTTCCTTGTTTCTTCGTGCGCCTGTGTAGATTTTTCCCGCCGTATAATTTGACGTACAAAATCACCACAAAATATGCCCTTGACTTTTTCAACAATACCTAACATTTTGTCTACCCCTTACTGCTCATTTGCTATTTTGCTCTTTCAGCATTTTAAGAGCTTCTTCAAAATGCCGCATTGAAACCTTGAAATCTTCCTTTTTATCTCTGCCTTCTTTCTTTTGATTGATGAACTCTCTTATTGCAAACATGGAGGCCTTGCGGCAAATAAATTCTATATCCGAACCGACCTTGCCGTCGGTTTCTTTAACCAGTTTTTTTAAATCAACGTCGTTGCTCAGCGGCTTGTTTTTTGTGTGTATTTTGAAAATTTCTTCTCTGGTTTGCTCATCAGGCACAGGCAGCTCAAACAAAAGGTCGAATCTGCCGCTTCGCAATACCGCGGGGTCAACTAAATCCAATCTGTTAGTTGCTGCTAAAATCACAACTCCTTTAAGCTCCTCAATCCCATCCATTTCGGTTAAGAATTGGCTTATTACCCTTTCTGTCACATGAGCATCGGTCGAGCTTGAGCCTCTTCTGGGGATGAGACTATCTATCTCATCGAGGAAAAGTATTGTCGGTGCAGCGTGCTTTGCCTTTCTGAATGTCTCTCTCACGCCTCGTTCTGATTCACCAACGTAACGGCTGATAAGCTGTGGGCCTTTGATGGAAATAAAATTGACTCCGCTTTCATTAGCCACGGCCTTGGCTAAGAGTGTTTTTCCGGTTCCGGGTTTGCCATAAAGCAAAATCCCTTTAGGCGGATTGGTGCTGGCCTTGTTGAATATGTCTGGATATTTGAGCGGCCATTCGATTGCCTCTTTGAGCTCCTGCTTGATGTTCTCAAGTCCGCCTACGTCAGACCACTTTACATCCGGCACTTCAACAAATACTTCTCTAATTGCGGATGGCTCAATCTCTTTCATCGCCTCAAGAAAATTGTCCATCGTTATTTCCAATCTGAGCAGGGTCTCATAAGGAATGTCCGACAATTCAAAGTCAATCTTCGGCAGAATCTTCCTTAAGGCCGACATAGCCGCTTCCCTGGCCAGTGCTTCCAGGTCTGCTCCAACAAATCCGTGAGTGATTTCAGCTAATTTTTCAAGGCTGACATCTTTTGCTAAAGGCATGCCTCTTGTATGAATTTCTAATATCTCCAATCGGCCGTTTTTATCAGGTATAGGGATTGAGATTTCCCTGTCAAACCGTCCGGGCCTTCTCAAAGCTGGGTCTATGGTATTTGGAATATTTGTTGCACCAATAACTATAACGTGCCCCCGGGACTCTAATCCATCCATCAATGCCAAAAGCTGAGATACTACGCGCCTTTCAACCTGTTTTTCACTGCCCATATCTTCCCGCTTGGGTGCAATAGCATCAATCTCATCGATAAAGATTATGGCAGGTGCATGTTTCTGGGCATTTTCAAAAACACTACGCAAGCGAGCTTCAGACTCACCGTAAAATTTGCCCATAATCTCCGGGCCGGTTATACTGGTAAAATAGGCATCGGTTTCATTGGCTACAGCACGGGCGGTCAATGTTTTTCCTGTTCCTGGTGGACCATACATGAAAACACCTTTCGGTGCCTCGATGCCAAGCCTGTCAAAGACTTCAGGGTATTTGAGAGGCAGTTCAATCATCTCTCTTATTCTTTGAACCTGGGTGCTAAGTCCCCCAATATCTTCATAAGATATTTTGGCTTTCTCGATTTTGCCTTCCGCTGATTTTACTCTTATCAAGGTTGTAGAACTGACGGATACCACACCATCCGGTATTGTGTCTTCCACTAAAAAATCGCAGGTCTTAGTGCCGAATAATCTCGCCCGTATTTTATCACCGCTTGTTAAGGGCAAACCTTCTATGAGAGAGCCGATGTATTTGGCATCTTTATCCTTTTGAAGCACCCCTCCATTTGTCAAGGGGGCGAGCATGATTTTCTTGGCAGGTCTGCTTTCGCCTCTTTCTACCGTTATCTTTTCATCAAGACCAACTTCGGCATTCTCTCTTGTAATGCCGTCTATCTGAACTATTTTTTTCCCCCTGTCCTCAGCATAGCAGGGCATCACCTTGGCAGCGGTCTTCCTTTTTCCTTCTATCTCTACTATCTGGCCCGCATCCAGACCTAAATTCTTCATGTCTTCAGGGTCTATCCTGGCGATAGCCCTTCCCACATCCTTGGGTAAAGCCTCCTTTACTTTAAATTGCTTCATGCCACGAGCCTTTCTCTTGCTGCTAATTGAATAGCTGGTTTTTAAAATCCGCCAATGTCGTTAGCCCTTTGATTTCGTGGGAACACGCGGAAACAATTGTTGTTTCTAACCCATTAAATTTTCCTCTTATGAGGTTTATATACTTGTCCTGTTCTTTTCTTTTTTCTCTACAAAACTGGCAACCATCAGACTGCAAAACATTATTTATAACTAATTGCCTGACACTTATTCCGTATTTGCCCAGACTTCTTATCAATCTCTCTGTTTCTAAAATCGCCATATCTTCCGGGATAGTAACAGCTATAAACTCACTTCTGGCTGGGTCGCGAAGCAGACTTTCTATCCTTTTCACCGTCTTTTTCATAGTCAGCAGAAAGTCATCACCTTCATCAGGATTATATTTGCCGGCAAACGTCTCAACTACATACCTGTATTTCCATCTCATATTTGCCATTACCTTAACCCAGTCATCCAACAATCGTGGCGAAGTTAGAAGCCGCAAGGCATGACCGGTAGGTGCGGTATCCACGATATATTTATCAAACTTTGCCTCGTCTATCAGGTCAATCATTGCCTTGAAACCCATTACCTCATCCATCCCGGGTATAGGTAACGCAAAGACCGAGTCAATATCTCTGGCATCCAGGTTAGTACCGGTTTCTACAATTTTTTTAATTTCTTCCTCGTGTTCTGTTTTGAATTTTGAAAGAGCTTTTTCTGCGTTTACTTCAAGGGCACTTAAATTCTTTATTCCTTCTATCCGGCTTGGCTGGTCACCAAGTTTTTGTCCTAAGCTATCAGCAAGCGAATGGGCCGGGTCAGTTGAAAGAATCAGCGTTTTGAAATCCTTCGCTAAATAAAGGGCAGTACCACACGCACAAGTTGTCTTTCCTACGCCGCCTTTTCCACCAAACAGGATTAATTTCAGTGGAGGTTCTTTTAACCCTTTTAATCCCATTCACTTTTTCACCTTTATCTCTAAAATGCCGTTGTTATAAGAGGAGACAATCGTTTCGGCCTGTACCTTTGTTGGAAGCAAGACTTCCTTGTGGTATTTTCTGTCGCCGGTCTGCGCTGAGATATCCAGGATATCTTCTTTCAAATCCAGCTTTATATCCTCCTGATTAACACCGGGCATTTCGGCATAGATACGAATTTCTTCATCCTCATCAAAGACGTCGGTGATAGGTTCTCTTTCTTCCTCGACTTTAGGCCCTTCAGGAGTTTTTTTGACATTTCCAAACGACTCGACTACTGGTTTGCCTCCAACGGCTGTTCTCACAGAAACCCCAAACACTCCCTTCATCCCTTCTTTGAGATTGCTCAGGTCAATTTCGCCTTCTTTGTTGATTTCACCACCTGCTTCTTTCAACTTAGCTGCCATGTCCACCAGGTTTTCAATTCCTTTAAACAAGCCTCCTAAGCTTAGTTTGCCTATGCCGAAATCAATATCCAGCCCCTCGTCTTTTTTACTTTTATCATTGGCCATTTTTTGCCCCTATCATAAGTGATTAAGGATTATTCCTTTTTTAATTATCACTAATCATTTATCACTAAACATTTATTTAATACTTTACAGTCAGTGTTTTAAGCGGCTTTTGAGGCGTACTTTCACTGCCCCTGTTTTTTTGTTGCTCATACGCCTGTTTCTGTAGTTTCTCAATTTGATCGTTGACGCCAGATAGATTCTTCTTGACCGTGTTTCTTTTTTTGTTCAGAACCGCAAGCTCTTTTTCCAATCTACTCTTTTCCATCCCGAGCACGTATAAATCCAGGTGGGCCGGTCTTTTGATCTTGGGAATGGATGTTGCCCCGATGGAACGCACGCTTTTTATATCGCTTAGGTTTGGTAATTGCTGTAAGGTTTTCATTTAATTGGCCTCCATGCTATATTTCAATCAGACTTTTTTCTTTCTGTTTATTTTTCTGCTTAGTTGTGTTCTGGCTATCGGCTCTGGTAAAATCATTTTCACCGATCTTATCAGCAGAATTAGCTGTTTTGCCTATACCAAGTTCTTTCATTACAAGCTCTTTTACTATTTGTTTGACTCTGTCCTGATTTGTTTTTGAGCCGACCCGGCTTGTTTCCGATGCGAGAATATCCTGACACATCTGCATGAACACTTTGTTTGCCCTAGCAGGCGTTAACATCTGGACCTTCAGAGTCTTTGCGATCATAATGCAACCTCGAACGGTGGGGGTAAATTCACATTTGCCCGAATCTCTCAATCCTCGCACAATATTAACTATCATTTCTATATTGGGCTTGGATAGTTTGGACTTGGCCTGGGTTATGGCTACTTCGGTTTCATAGTCGAAGTAGTCCAGGTCCATTGTTATCATCCTGTCTCTCAGGGCGTCCTGGCTTCTATGAACGCCGGCGTACTCCTCGGGATTCGATGTAAAAATTGCGATAAAGTTTGGGTGAACCTTTAAATACGGTTCATCCCCGTCTCTTGCCACAGGCAGATCCATCATCTTTTCCTGTAAGATAGACAGTAAGATATTATTTGCCTCAGGCCGGGAACGTGTAAACTCGTCGTAAACCAATGTAAAACCGTACTTACAGGCAACAGTTAAACGATTATCCACCCACCGTTTGACCATATCCTCTTCGGTCTTGAGGACTCTTGAAATAAAGCGGTCCACCACTTTCCTGATACGATATCCGTGCTCACCGCCTATCAAGTCGGAAGTAGTGAACTCCTCATCTCCGTGAATCATTACCACTGGCCTTCCAATCCTGCTTGCCAGATGCATCGCTAAAGTCGTCTTGCCAGTGCCGGACGGGCCCCTTAAATGAACCGGAAAACCAGCTTCAACGTAACAAAGAGCTCTGTCGGTAAGGTCCTTTATGTAGCTTGTCTCCACAAAGTTCGGTAGAGGACTTGGCTCCAATACTGTCGTCATCTCATCAATCATTTTGACAGACCTCCTGTCTTTTAAAATTTTTACTTTCTTTATGGATTTAACTTTGAAACAACTCCTTTACCTTCACAGTAAAGGCATGGCAGCCCACTATCCGTTGCTACACCCATACCTGTACACTTGGGACACTGGATAGTTTCACCCTTGGGAGCTGTAACCATACCTTTACCATTACAGACAGTGCAGGTAATGCGGCTATTATGATAGACACCGGTACCTTTACAGAAAGCACATTTAAGCACCGGTTCTTGAACTTCAACTTTACCTGTCCCGCCGCAGACCTGGCAGGCAGCATGTTCACTCAACAAGTCGAAAGGGTCTTTGCCCGTACCCTTACAGAACCCACACGTTATTTGGTGTACGGTAACGGTATATGTTGTCTGGCTCATAATTTAATACTTCCCTGAATTTATATTTACCCGCCTGCGGCGGGTTTACACTTCCCTGGCCTTTTTCTAAGAGCGCCTTTTCTTTAATTCTTCAAGATAGTTTGCCACGATATCTTTGCCGCCTAATCCAAAGGCAATTGCCAAAGCAAGGCAAACACCGCCAAGGATAATATTGAAGGTGGCAGTTACCAAAAGCGACGCAATGCCAAGCTGTTCCAGCGAAATAGTTACTGCGAAAATTATAATTGCCCACCGGCTTACACCAGCAAACATCTCCGGTTTGGGCAAATTGGCATTGCCGGCAGCCGTGCGAACTATTCCTGACACAAAACTGGCCAGAAACATAGCAACCACCAGAACAAGCAAGGCTGCTATGACCTTCGGGACATAAGCAAATAAGCTTGCAAGAACATCGGAAGCTTTAGGCAGCCCCAGAGCATCAACAGCCATCACGAGCACCATAATCACAATCAGCCAATAAACCAGGCGGCTTATCACCTCTCCGGCGGAAATTTCCAAATTGCCCTTCTTTAGAATTTCTGATATACCCGCCTTATCCGCCAGCGCATCGAAGCGGATTAACTTAAGTAACCAGTCAACTATCCGTTTGATTGCCTTGGCCACAAGCCAGCCTACTATCAAAATTACTAATGCACCAAGCAGGATAGGAAGATAGGTCATTATTCTGGTCAACATTTGGCTGACCGGCTCAACAATAAGATTTTTCCATTCTAATACAGCTAACATTTTCTGTACCTCCATGTTAAATTGTTAACATTAAACACTTGTCTTTTTACTTCTCACAACAATAGTCCTACCCGTCTGGGCGAGGTCTGACCGACATCACGCGTCAATTCTCACTGCTTTCTTAGACGCCGGCTCCAGCTTTTTGCCTGCTGCTTTTGCTCTTCGTTGAGGTTTTCTTTTTGCCCTGGGCCTTACGTGTCCCGCTACGGCTCGGCGAGCCTCCGCCGAGACGAGTTGCCTGCTTGACTGTGGTTACTTTTTTGCCCGCTTCGATCCTTGGCATTACCCCGCTTTTTCTTAGCTTTGCCAGGGTCGCGCTCATACCCTTCCAGGCTTTCTTTGCCTGAGCCATACCGGTATTAAATTCGCCCACAAGATTGTCAGCCTCACCCAAAATCCTTTCAACCTCTGCCTGGATATCCTTTATTTCTCTGTTGAGCTTGTTCTTAAGTTCCTTTGACATGCGCTTGTGCTCTTTTTGAAAGCTATCCAGCATCGAACCGACACTACTGACTAAATTATTGACAAAGTCTGCTAAGTTCTTGGCTTGTTCCCTGCTCATCTGCGTATTGTCTTTGTGAAACTGCTGGACCATGTTTCGAGCGCTTTTTAGCATACCTTGTACGTTCTTTGATAATCCATTCATAAAATTAGCCAGGTCCCTTGTCTGTTGGTCAGCCATCTTCTTTCTATCCATAGAAAACCCCTTCAGGGTTTTATGGGTATCTGCCACCAGTTCACCTACCGCCTTTAGCCGAACATCATTGGAAATAATGATGTTTTCCGTCAGTTTCTTCATGTCTTCAGCTATTGCTATTACCATTTTGACTCTCCTTTCAAAACATTTTTAAATTTTCTGTATAACACCTAAGCCACAATTACCCGATGCTATTACCTTTGACATTTCTACGACTGGTATACTTTCAGTCCTTCCCGACCGACCTATAGCACTTATTGCACCTTCAACCTGAGCTATCTTGCCTTCGTCGTTGAAAGCGGGCTCACCCTTATCAACAACATAGCGAAGTGTCCCATTCTTATGAATGATACGGTACTCTATCTCAAAGCAAGTTCCCTTATTTTTACACTGAGCGAAAGCATCGAAAACTCGCTGCTGGTCATCAGGATGAATTATATTTGCCCAGTGCTGCCTGTCAGCCAATATCTCGTTAGCATCATAGCCGCTTAATTCGTTGACTTTTCTGGCAAAGCAAATAATATCCGGCCTTTCTGAAGGTAGGGCAACATAAGGAATTTCACCGATCGTATCGATAAATCGATGAAGCTGGCTGCTCAGATGCTTTAAAACAGTTTGAATTTGTGTCTCGTTCATTCTTATATTTTCGAATACGTATAACGTTTTGATTTATTATTATTTTTCTGAGCCGAGCTTATGTCTAAGCCGTGGACAAGATTTTCTAACTCTTCGTCAGGAGGACTTGCAACAAAAGCGGAAATTCCATCTTTATTGCCATATGGCTGTCCTTCAGATCGCTTTGAAGGCGTAACTTGATTTGACTTTACAATACTAAAACCGCCATTTGTAAAAATTTTCCACACACGTCCCGACAGGGCTTTAGCATATTTGCTCAAACGAATTGCTAAGGTATCAGGTGTTTCATCAAGAGTTTCGTTAAACTTTTTTAATTGGGCTTTTATATGGGCTTCCAGCTCTTTAATGTCTTTGTCGACCTTTTCCGCAAAGGTCGGGCTTTTTCGGAAATATTCCAATACAGGCTGCACTTTTTTGATTAGAGACTTGACCCAGTGTGCAAAATCAACCATGGCGTTTACCTGGTCCGACGTTATTTCTTCATGGCGTCTTTTCTTACGTTCTTTGAGAAAGTGAAACTTGGTGAGCATATTGTTCAAATTCATGGTCAAATCCTTTATAAAATTCTCCACTCTTTGTATCTGCTCGTCAGCTTTTCTTTCTTTTTCCGACTGTTCCAAAGCCTTCTGAGTATTAACCACTAATACACTCAAGGTCTTTGCCTGCAACTGGTAAAAATTTATAATGTTATTTATGATGCCTCTCATAATTACTTGTTGCCTGCATTTTATGCCTCCTGTAGCTCAGCAAGATGCTTTCGTTCTGCCTGTGTGCGTTTGGCCTTGAACCGGTCAAGCATTTTTCTGACTTTCCTGCGTCTTTCTTCTTTGCCAGCTATCCGGTCAGAATGGTGAAGTTTGAACCTTTTGAGCATCGCCTTAAAATCCCTTATTCTCAGTTCTTCTCCCTTGCCTAAGAGGTCTCTGAGCATTTTTGAAGTTTGCTTCTGGCCTTGCTGAAACTCTTTTAGTTTCGAAGTGACCTTGTTCTTGTTCTCGCCCTGTTTAGTAAGGATTTCTTTTATCAGCGATTGCAACTCCTTAACTCTCTGGGACTGGCCTTGGGTAAGGGCATCTTTAAAGTCTCTCAGGCCTTGCTTTAATTGCTGCACCAGCTTTGTTTGTTCGCCAAGATATTTCTGAGAAAGCTGCCTTACTTCCTGTTCACTTTGGTCTAAATGAGATGAAATAACACCCATCATCCGGTCAAAATCCTTCTTCCGCAGGGACCCGTTCCTGGCAAGGCTGTCCTTCAGTTGGCTGTTGATTTTTTCCCGCTCTGCTCTCGTATCAAGGAGAGATTCCTGAAAATCCTGAAATATCTGACCGGTGGCCTCGAAAAACGCTTCGATACTTTGTATCCTGATTTCGTATGAAGATATGATGTTCTCAAGAATACTTTCTTTATCCGCAGCCAAAAGCATTGTCATAATTTCCTTTTTAGTAAGAATCCACGTGCAGAGAAGAGGTTTTTCTTGGCGAAGCATGCTTTCTGCTTCCCCCTCATAGTGAGGCATAAGGATGGCTCGGCAAGAACCCTCTGTTAGGTTGGAAGTTTTGTTCCCTGCGGTTCCTTAGGCTGCCGTTGCGGTCAGACCTATCGCCTCGGCGTATTTCAAATAGGTCTCAACCGATGCAGCAACAACTCTGGCCTCGATGGCGAGCAGCTCAATGCCCACCAAAGAGAGTCTCACCCAGGCATCAACAACGATACCTTTGTCCAGAATTCGGTCAACTACTTCGACTAAGCTGCTGGAACCAATAGTTTTTTCAACTGCCATTCTAATGCTCCTTTCTTTCCCCTTATAGGGGAAACGATAAAAAATAGAAATAAAGAACGCACGCTAAACATGAGTTCAACTTAATTATATTGGCAACATCGATTCTAAGTGGTGGGCTTATGGTGGTTCTACCTACTGTGTTGTAAGGTACTGCTGTTTGCGCCCCCATTTACCGCCCCATTTAAGTTAGCTCTTTTTATACTGTCAGTTGCGAAGGTGCCTTTTCTTCGGACTTTAATGTCAATATGTTTCCTGCTTCGTCATTATTTCTGATAACTTTAAGAAGTTTTTCCCTGTCTTCAGACTAACCTAAGGATAGGTAAACCTATGGAAAGTACGAATAGTTACAGACGATTTACAAAGTTAAAATGGTAAAAGTGTGCGTTTCTTTTAAGGTTGGATTTTGTTAATGAAAAATGCTGGCCTTTTTAATACTGATAACCATTTTTAGCACGAAAATCGTGGCAGCAAGCGAGGCAACGCCAAAGGAGGGGGGGGTAATAGCCATTGGCTATATCGGGACTCCTTTGGATATAACGGTATGGCAGCAAGCTCAACTTTTTTCTATCAGACAGTTATTAAGCCCTGGCGGATTGCGTACTTAGTCAAATCTGCAAGGTTGTCAACGTCTGTCTTTTCCATAATCTGCCTGCGGTTTGCTTCAATGGTCTTGACACTCAAGCCAAGTTGGGCAGCAACCTGTTTTGCCGGATGACCCTCGGTCAAAAGTTGAAGGATCTGTTTCTCCTTTGAAGTCAGGGTTTCCCTGAACCTATTCGCTGAGTCGAAAATGCTATCTTTTGTGATGCCCTCCAGAACAATATTTGCGATCTGGGGACTGAGGTACGACTGATTGTCCATAACTATCTTAATGGCCCGGACTAAATCATCAAGGACACACTCCTTAACCATATAACCTGAGACGCCCGCCCTTACCATGTCCAGTACAAATTCCCTTTTGGCATGTACCGACAAAGCCAGAACCTTGGTCTCCGGCAGTTCTTCTTTAATTTGACGTGTGGCTTCAATACCGTTTAATACGGGCATGCTTACATCCATAAGTACCACATCAGGTCGAAGCTCACGGGCCATTTCTACTGCGGTTAACCCATTATCAGCCTCACCAATTACTTCCATATCACTTTGTTTTTCAATCAAGGCGGTAATACCCTGTCGCAAAATTCCATGATTATCCGCTACTAAAATCCTTATGCGCATAATAACCCCCTATCGAATAGGTTTTTCCACAATTTTTCCACGTTTTATTGGTGCTGTAAGCCTAACAAGCGTACCCTGGCCTGGTTTAGACTCTATATCAATACTGCCGCCAAGATAGCTCAGCCTCTCACGAATACTGAAAAGCCCGAAACCTCCTGTTTTGTTCAGCTGCGGCGATGGTATGAAACCAACTCCATCATCTGCAACCACAATTCTTACCTTATCGTTGTCCCTGCTAATAGAAACCTTAACATTTTTGGCTTGTGCGTGCTTGACTATGTTGACCAGCAGTTCCCTCACCGCTCTGTATAACAGGGCACGAACATCATCATCCAAAGGTTTTGATTGCTCGTCATCCTCAAATTCAGTGTGGATTTTGTGTTTTTCCTGAACCTCCTCGTAAAGCCACTCTCTTATTGCAGCTTCAAGCCCTAATTCATATAAAGTGGGCGAGCTCAAATCAAATGTCAATGTGCGGGTATCGCCAATTATCCGGTCAAGATTCTGGTAAATTTCATCTAAGGATTTGGTAAGCTCTGACGGTAATTGTTCCTTTGGCAATGAACCTAAATTGATCTTGAAAAGAATTAACTGCTGGGTAATCTGATCATGTAGCTCGGTAGCTATACGCCTGCGTTCACGTTCTTCCGTTAATGACATCTCCGATGTGAGGTCCCGAAGCCGTTTTTGATAGTCTAACAGCCTTTTCTGAGCTTGTCTCTCTGTTGTAATATCCCGGAAAATGCCTAATATTCCGATGGCATTACCTGCTCCATCTCTCACTGGTGTTTTGACGGTATGGACGAATACCTCTTTTCCTCGCTGCACATATTTTTCATTGATATCCTCGGCCTTGCCGGATTTCATGATCCTTTTGTCATCAGCTCTGTACTCTTCAGCCAATTCTTCAGGGAAAAAATCATAATCTGTTTTGCCTGCGATCTCTGCGGTCTTGATTTTCAAATCTGCAGCATAATTCTCATTGCAGGATATATAAACAGAGTTTTTGTCCTTGAGAAATATCTTTTGTGGCAGGTTCTCAAGAAGCACTCTATATTTGTTTTTGCTAACTTGTAACGCATCCATCGTCTTTTTACGTTCGGCACTTTCGATAACCTCCCAATTACCTTCCCGCCTGATAATGGCAGATTGGTGACAGCTAACCATATCCACGATTTCAGTTGCTCCGCACTCATCAATACAATAGCTGCAAATGGTGATCATTCGGTACTTGTCAATCGCCTTATTTACCTCTTTTTCATAGTCAGCAAACTCTTTCCAAACCCCTTTTTCAAACCCGCCTCCACTACCTGTTACCCTTACGCCATCAAAACCATTGTCAAGGGCTTGATTAACTTTATCAATCCAGTTATTAAGGACTCTTTGCAGATTAAAAACACCATTCTTGAGATACCATTGATTATGTGGGATGATTTCTATCTGATTTGCTTCAACGTATCGACCAAAATCAGGTATAGCGGTACTTAAAGCATCCTTGGCCTTTTTTTCGTTAAGAAGTTCTGAAGTTACCCACATGCAGAATTCATTGCTTTCCAGGCCGGCTTTAAAGTAGGGAACTAAAATATCAATCAAATCTTTCTCGGTTTCGTAAAACAGACAAAGATGCGTACCCCAGGTAACATCGCCTAAGATGCTGATTCCAGTCCTTCGCTCCGTCGCCATAGCTTTGGAGCGTCGGCGACTGCCAGATTGTTGCCTTCTGCTCAGCATCCTTGCCTTCGCATAAACCCTTGATAATAAAAATAGGATACCACGAGGGGTATCCCACTGTGGTTGGCCGGGTTATTTTCTGAAAGGAAGAGCTTTGCACATATATAACAGCTTAGGTAGAATGTTTGAGGAGAACTGCGAAAAAACTGCCGCAGGATAGCCCTTTCTTCTATGTGCTCCCAAACGCTGACCAAATACCGCCCCATTTTTAACATATTAGATAACTGCTAAGCCAGCAATATACCTATTCCCCGCCATATTTATTCCCAGTTACGTAATATATCGGATTATATGGCCGGAAAAGAACAGGTCAAACAAAAATCTTCATTAATTTGGGCTAGCCAAGGAACCCGCCACAGGCGGGTAAACATCTTATCCCCCTGGCGAGGATAAGATGTGTGACCTGGGACCAGAATCAGAATGTAAGGAATATCTGGAAGAGCAGGGGCTTACCTGTATCGTTAAGGTCCTATAAGAAAAGAAACTTGAAAAAATATGACCCTCAAAAGACTATACGGTTTTTTCGAGGGCCAACGAATGAAACCTTTGAATTATTGCGAGCAGATTATCTGGCTACGGCTTGGCGCCTACGCCAAGACGAGTAAAGATGCCCAATAAGGATGACAAGGCTTGCCCTGATAGAAGTCGAAGGGTTTGATTTAAGACTGCGAATGGTAAAACATGCCGTTGTCTATGGGGACTGCAATAAAGGCGGATCTCCACCTCAAATAACGCAAACGTTCAAATTCCGTAAGAAGTACGAACTTTCCAAAAGGGCGCGGAATAACCACCTTTTTCTCTGATGTCCCACCAAAAATTTCACTCGAATAATATCTGCACTGTTCGATTAAAAGCTGCAGGGGTTCGGACGAGCGACGCCACTTAAGATTTTATGTAACAAAAACTTACGGCTTTACGAAGGGTCTGCCGACCGACAAATCCGCCACTCATTTAGCCGTTTTTAATGCTGAATTCTGCCCTATGTTGTATCTATAGGTCCCCATATTATGCCCCCGCTATTAAGACTAGGAGAAAATCCAGGTCTTTTTTCTGCGCCAGCAAGAGATAAAATTATCTGCTAATTTTATCCTGCAAGCTTCTTGAAATTGCCGGAAAGCAGTGCAATTTCTTCCTCTTATATATGCGGATGTGTCTTTTGGTAGGCACAAACTTCCTTTAAACCCCCTTCAGCCAGTTGTCGCAAAACTCCTGCAAATCTTCCCAGTTCACGTTACCATCACCGGTAAGGTCAGCACGGCCGCAAGTGCCGCATTCGGTCTCCAGCCACCGCAAGACAAAATATGCAAAGTCCACAAAGTCCACATCCGCGTCCGGCTCGAAGTCACCAGGCCAGGGTGCAATTATACTTGACAACTCCGGGTTAAAAATGAAGTCGGAGCTGGACGGTGATTGGTTATGTACCTGAACTGCCAGCACGTTGTACCCGGCAACAAGATTGCCTATATAGTCGCTCAAATCAACCTGTTCCGGAGGACAGGGACCCGACGGTGTACTGGTTCCGCAGCACGCCTCATGGTTACTCGTGCTGGCTGGTTGATCATATGCAACGGGACTTGGTGGATATTGGCTATCAACAGGAACTCCGTTGAGGTAGGCAATATAGCCGTCGTCGAAGTCTATACTAAACGTCAAGCTGGTCAAACGCAATGGGTCCTCGATAAAGAATTCCCGACTTGCATAGACACTGATGTAGTTGTTCTGCATATCACTTAAATTAGTGGCGATGCATCCTTCGTAGCCTGAACTGGTCTCATACCCGATAGGCGTTGGTCCCTCAAACCAGTTGGTATCGGGAATGAATCCCGGCAGGTTCCAGCCTGCCGGCGGTTCTTCCATGGCTTTGAAGTAGTGCCATAAATATCCCTCCTGGATTAACTGCTCGATAATTTCGTATGGTATCATATAGATTATTTGCTGATGTCTGGTTAACTCGGCATTAACCGGATTGCTCAGGGTTATACGAAACTCTTTGAGGCCTTCGATAGGCGGTGGAACGAATTGAATCTGCTTGACTGTTTCGCCGGGAATAAAGTGCAAAGAGCCGCTGTCATACAATCCGTCTTCTGTATAAATAGTATAATCAACCGATACAGAATTTGTAGTGAAGGTGCTTAAACGCACCGGAACTCTGTCAGAAAGCTCAGAAAGAGCATAGGTATCCTCGAGCTTGGCAATTCCGATTCCTACCGTGTCAGCCGGTGATGGAAGAAACGGCTCGAGATGCTCGAGTTGATTCGGGTCACTCTGCGGATCCCAAAGCATATTATTGGGATGGTTATCGTTTGCTACGCTAAGATAATTATTCTGAATATCCATCTGAGAAAGATGCAGCGTCCAGTCGTCCCAGGCCTGCCCCCAGACGTCTTTTACGTTAAAAAGCAGCAAAGAATCTGTCACTGTCAAAAAGCCGTCATAGACCCTGTCTTCGTAGTTGTCACCAAAACGCGCCCCAATCACATTAGATGTACACAGGCAGTTAATCACATCTATGAAAGGGTCATCATAGCCAGCTTCGATCGCCTGCCCGCAATTAAGAACGACGGTATTGTTGACATCGCCGTATCTTGGCCCCGAAGACCAGGCCATTGCTTCGTGATAGCACGACTCGAACCAGCAACCATCGACGATTACAGAACCTTCGGCGCCCTGGCCGGCATCGATTCCGTCGTCAAGAGTCCAGCCGATGAGACAATCGGTTAAAGAATGTGCTCCCCCAGACAGGTATAAAGCGTCGTTGTCACCATCGACGAAGGGAGCAGTTGCGGAAGGGAACTCGATGAAGGCGCTGTCTTCGGCGATTATAGCTCCTCCATTATACTGGCCACAGGTAATGAATTTTTGCGCCAGACAGCCCGTCATAGTTAAGTACCCATTCTCGCCGTGTCCCACTTGGCCGTGGTTTTCCACCATATAACAATTCGTCAAGATCACATTCGCCCCGTTAGAAAGATAAAACAGACACTCCTCCGAGTGGTGGGCGCTGCCGTGGCCGGGATTGTTATCGAACCAGTCGGGATCGGCGCCGCTGGCAGTGAAAATGACGCCGGTAAACTCTCCCTGAGATGAAGCTGTTTCAAAAAGAAAACCACCCCAGGGCTCATCCCTGTCAGGGGCAGTAAAGACAACCGGCTCTTCCAAAGTACCATTGACGACGATTTGACCCAACACTTCAATCTCGATGTCAGGGTCAATTCTGATAACACTTCCTGCCCCTATAGTCAGCGTGGCGCCGGATGAAATAGTCAGTAAATCGTCAGCAACACCGCTGATGTGAATTCGTGCATCTTCCGGCCAGTCAACAGAAGAGGTAATATCCACGGAGACTGTCTGCCAGGTTGTGGATGCTTCAATATTAATTTGCCTGGGAGTCTGAAGTGATTGAATTTGAGCTGCATAGGAAATAATGCCCGACTCCGTAGCGGCCGGCAGAAAAACAGAGCCGACGCCGCGCAGCAATTGCAATGGATAATCTTCAAATCCGACCGCGGTAACAGCACCGTTGACACCGAGACGATTACCTGTTCCATCCTCGACCCGGGCAATGACGGGTATCTCAAGTCCAAGGGGATATTCCGCGGGAGTAATAATCTGAAGCTGGGCGCCGATAAACTCAGCCGCAGCCGAGTCAACCGTCGGATAAGGTGTCCATACCGGCAGCCCCACCTCCGTTTCAGCCCGCTCCGTTGCCCGGACTATAAAACGAACCAGTTCGGTCTCTTCAGTTCCAGATGACTGCTCGCGTCGATACACATATAATTCGTAATATTCTGCCTCATCGACTTCTATGGAGACATCCGTAGGAACAGAAACGCCGTCTAACTCGACTGTGTAATCGTAACCAGCATCAGAATGAACTATAAAAGAGACACTATCTGCGTAAATTTGCCGGTCGCTGACCCCATCTATGGAAATCTGTGCCGACACAGAACCAACCACAGTGAGCAAACATAGCAAGCAGACCAAAGCCGGCATAAGTCTCCCGTGACATGTACCACCCGAGGTATCTGATTGTACAGAAAGACTCCGTGAATACTTCATGGCTTATATCTCACTAAAGGAATCAACGTTGTGAGGATGTCATTCGCACACACTTTTCATTACCATAACTCCTGAACCATACATTATGTTATATACACACGCTTGATATCATTTATACAATTTTTATTTTGCTGATACCTCGATCTGGTCAATATAAACATCATCGTTATTTGACGAAGCAATGCATTCGAATTTAATATCCATATTAGCCGGGAAACTGTATTGTCCCGGCCCGGTGCCTTCTTCAAGACAAATCGTTTCATGATAAAAGTTATTATTCGAAAAATCGGTACCTGATATATATGTTGCAACGGTATTGTAGGCCGAACCATCAAAGAAAACAACTTTGAAAGATTCACCCGGCTCCATGTCAAGGGCATAGAACCAGAAATCGATTTTCAACTCGGTATAGCCCGGAGTATCAATATCAACTGCAGTCTGATAGAAAAAGGCCGCAGTAGTTTCGCCTGAATGTTGTATATTTACGGCATTAGAATCCTGATGTGCATAAGTGCCTGAAGTATAAAGCAGAGCATCTTCACCGCCCGAAATATAACTTCCCCAACCGGCCTCAAAATCATCATAAGTAAGAATAGTCCATTCTGACTGCCCAGGATTCGGCGCAGCAGGGGTTGGGACAGCCGCCTGCCAACTCTGAGCCTTGTTCCAGTCTTTGGGACTGACTGTCGGGTCGATAATCGACAGCGATTCTCCCAGGCCGTCAGTGTCAGGATACCAGGCGTCATCATATTCGAATCTCAAAACGGCGGCCAGCATCGGGTCGGCAAGTGTCAGAACCACCTTTTCACCGCCGTTATCGAGAGCACCATCATACGGGCCATAGATTAAATTGTCCGGAACAAGCGGGTACTGAGCCTTGAAGGCAATGGTATCGGCAGCAAGAACAATATAGCCCGAAGCAGGTATAAAAGTATTATTCGGGAAAATATAAGTGATGCCGTCGGTAAACTTAACTCCGGAAATATCAAGTGTCGTCGGGCCGATATTGTGCAGCTCAATATATTCATCAATATCGTCTACATCCGGAGGATTATACATCAATTCGGTTACTCTCAAATTGTTCAGAATATCGATATTGTTATTGATAAAGAGAGGGTCCTGGACGTTGCTCCTTTCCGGAGTAGGCAGCTCAAAGAAATGAAAGTCAGCGGCGCCATCCGGATATCTGCCCTGAGAGTAATCAGCGGTTTGCGAGTAGTAAATCACCTCATCAATTTTAACAAGGCTCTCGTCGAACAAGGCGATAAGACCGGCATCGGCAGAAATCCTGAAGTTAAGATGATTTGACCTGCTTAATTCGTCGCCGTCGGCATAAAAGAAAGCAAAGCCGTTAGCCGGCACAAATGTCAGTTGTTTTATTTTATGCCTGTCAGGTCTTGCGAAGGGGTCATCGGTTATATACAAGCCGCCCAAATCAACCGGCAAATCCGACGGATTATAAATTTCGATTATATCGTCTTCAAAACGCACATCTGTATTTGCAATCCATTCGTTGATTTTCAGTCGATACGGGCCTGCCATCAGATGCGGTATATTTTCAGCGCCGAAAGTGGGTATCGTCGGGTGCCACTGGTCGTCATCGAGCCTGCCAATTGTAATATCATTAAGTTGGCTTCCAAATTCGATTGAATCAACAAGGTTGCCATACACATCGTAGAGGTACAAACCTTCGCCATAGCTGTCGAGTGAGAATCCCAGAATATCCGGCAGGGCTTCGTTGGAATCTGCATAATAAATTTTATACTGTCCGGGATTGATAACCGTTGTCGCCGGAAAGACAAACTTCTGCGGGTAATCAGGGTTATCTGTAATACTGTAACCGGTAATATCGAGAGTAGCTGGGCCGTCATAATACAACTCTACAATATCGGGCGCAGTCCCGTGGGAATGTGCAAGGACCTCATTTATAACAAACCTGTAGTAAGAAGTATCAACGCTGAACGTTTCGGATGCAACGGGCTCGGTTTGCCATACACCGGCGACGTTCTTGCCGAGGACGTAAACAGTATAGGATTGTCCATTGGAAAGCCCTGTCAGTGATATAGGCACAGTAACGGTTTGTTCTGCACTCCAGGAGCCATTGTTTACCTTGTACACATAGCCAGTAATAGCTGGGCCGGCAACATTGAGCGTGACGGAAGTCTGATAAGTAATCCCACCTACAGGCTCACCGGAAATGCTTGCACCTGCTGGAACATCGGCGCCCATATCGATACCGTTATCCCCGGCGTGTTTGGCCGGCGACATTGATAAAAGCGATAAGTCGTCATTCGGGTCCTTAAAGAGCGG